>JADYYO010000113.1 GCA_020853615.1 Thermomicrobiales bacterium | reverse complement strand
TATCTGCTCGGCGCCATCGCGGCGACCTCGCCCCGGCTCGCGCGCTGGCAGGGGCCCATCCTGCGCGGCAGCCTGCTCATGGTCGTGGCGCTGACGGGGTTGATGGCGACGACGCACGCTCCCCTCGCCTGGCTCGCGCTCCGCTTTCTGGCGGGGGTCGCCAGCGCCGGCGTCTTCGTCTACGGCTCGGCGGCGGTGCTCGGCTGGCTCGCCGGGCATGGCCGCGCCGCGCTGGCCGGGTGGTTCTTCAGCGGGGTCGGCGTCGGCATCGCCGCCGCCGGGCTGATCGTCCTCGGCGTGCAGCGCCTCGGGATCGGCGGCGAGGCGACGTGGCGTGCCGAGTGGATCGGCGTCACGCTGCTGGCGGTGGCCCTGGTCGGCCCCTGCTGGGCGTGGCTGCCGCGCGAGCCGGTTGCCGCGCGCCCCGCCTCACGACTAGCAGGAGGCGGGTGGCGTCGGCCGTCAACCGCGCTCCTCCTCCTCGGCGCGGCCTACTTCCTCGATGGCGTCGGCTACATCGTGGCCGGTACGTTTCTGGTCGCCATCGCCGGCGCCGTGCCTGGCCTGGCCGGGTTGGGAGCCGCCGCGTGGATTCTGGTCGGGGTGGCCGGCGCGCCATCGGCCGTCCTCTGGATCCGCGCCGGCGCCCGGATCGGCCTGATGCCCGCGCTGGCGGTGGCCTATCTGCTGCAGGGGGTCAGCCTGGCGCTGCCGGCCCTCTCCGCTCGGGCCGGCGCGGCCGCCCTCTCGGCGATCCTCTTCGGCGGCACCTTCATCGGCATCACCGCCCTCACCGTCGCCGAGGGGCGGCGGCTCGTGCCGCCCGAGCGCGCCGCGAGCACGATCGGCGCGCTGACGGCGATCTTCGGCGTCGGCCAGGTGATCGGACCACTCCTCGCCGGCGCGCTGGCGGGCGAGCAGGGAGATTTTCGCTTGCCGCTCCTGGTCGCCAGCGCCGTCGTCCTTCTCGGCGCACTTCTCGTCTTCGCGGCGATCGGGAGCGCATCCCGGAACACATTGCCCACGGAGAAATGGTCGCAGGATGGACCTTCGTGAGCGATGGAGCAGAAGCGCACGCCGCGCCTGGATGTGGCCGGTCGTCAGCGAGGCGGGGCCGGGCCCTACTCGCGGCAGCCCGGGCAGGCGATGGGGGTCAGCTCGACATGGGTTGTCCGGTTGCGGCGCAGCCGGTGGAGCAGCGGCACGAAGAGCCCGTGTAGCAGCGGATGCTTGCGCGCCAGGAGCCGGGCCGCGTGCCTCGCTTCCGCGCCGCTCAGGATTCGGGCGTGGGCGCGCACCTCGGGGCCGGTCGGTACGCCGCGTGCGGTCGAGGGGGCAATCGTCACCTCCGGCGTGTGCCGGATCCGCGTGATCTTGCCCGCTGTCTCCCACGTGCGGATGAAGGCGCAGTCCCCCTCGACCACGATGTTGACCGGGGTGGCGACAGGCGCGCCGCTGCGGCGGAAGGTCGTCAGCAGGATCGTCTGCTGCGTGGCGAATGGGGCGAGCGCCTCGGCGTTCGCGGCTGCACGTGCGGCGGGGTGTTCATTGCGATTCGTTGTGGCCATCAGGGGTATCGATCTCCTCTCGTCTCGAGTCTGATGCGGTTTGCCACCGTCGTCAAACAGGAGACGATCGCGGCAGCGTTGGCGTGACGTGGGGGAGAGCACGTTCAGCGGCCACGACGCGGAACCGGCAAATGGCCCTTGTGGAGTCTGGGATGGGACCGCTTGGGCCCGTGACTGGAGGATTCTCGAGTAAATTCTATGGAGGCAGACATCCAAGGGCGCACTCGAGGGCGTATGTAAGTACTGACATATCGGAGGGGTCATGTCGCAACGGGCCCTCGAGTTCGTTGGGCGGAGCAAGCGTGATCTCGAGAAGTTCCCCGAGGAAGTTCAGGAACTCGTCGCCTTCGCGTTACTCGAGGCGATGGATGGGCACAAGCATCAGGATGCCGAGCCGCTTCGCGGCTTTGGCGGCGCCGGGGTTCTCGCCGTTCATGACTCATTCCGGACCGACACCTATCGTGTGATCTACACGATCGATTTCCCGGGCATGGTCTATGTTCTCCACGCGTTCAAGAAGAAATCGACCAGGGGCGATGAAACCCCCAGGCCGGATATGGAGCTGATTCGACAGCGCTACAAGAGCGCCCGGGAGATTCATGCAAGAAGGGAACGCACATGACCAGAAAGCCAGCATCCATTCCCAGCTCTGGCAATCCGTTTGCCGATCTTGGGATGACCGATCCTGACCTGCGGCTGGCCAAGGCGAAACTGGCGCAGAAGATCACCGCGATCATGCGCGAGCAGGGACTCACCCAGGTCCAACTCGCCGAGATCCTGGGCGTCGACCAGCCGCAAGTCTCCCGCATTACTCGAGGAAGGCTCAGCGACTTCTCGATCGACAAGCTGATGGAACTCGTGAAGCGCCTGAATCAGGACATCGAGATCAGCGTCAGGCAGAACCCGGAACCGTCTCGTCCGGCTCGGATGGTGGTCACGTACCCGGAGGGCTCTATCGCTGCGGATGGACCTGGCAGCGCCGAGCGTGTCAGATTCGATTAGGGACCTGTATCCAGATTCTCGAGGCTGGCCCAAGGCACAGCCTCCCGGGCTCCGTGAGAAGATGCGCATTGCCAACGTCCGCTCGCGTTGGCGCGATTCACAAACAATAACAATCGAGTGAAAAGGGGAGGGGATGGAGACGCCGGCCGAGGTCGAATATCGCTATAACCGGCTGACGTGGCCGGAGATGAACGCGGCGATCGCCCGCCAGCCGGTGGTGGTCCTGCCGACCGCCTCGACCGAGCAGCACGGGCGGCACCTGCCGATTGACGTCGACCTCCTCCTCTGCGAGACGATCGCCCTCGAGGTCGGCAAGCGCGCGCAGGGGAACGTTCTTGTCCTGCCGCCGGTCCCCTACGGGCTGAACCTGCACCACATCGACTTTCCGGGCACCATCCACATCGAGCCGGAGGTCTTCATCGCCTTCTGCCTCAACGTGACCAAGAGCGTCGCCTACCACGGCTTCGAGAAGATCCTCATCATCAACGGCCACGGCTCCAACCAGCCGCTGATCGACGTCATCGCCCGGCGCACGACGCTGGAGTCCGGCTCGCTCTGCGCCGCCTGCCACTACATCAACGTCGCCATCGAGCGCTTCCGCGAGATCATGGAGACACCCGTTATCGCCCACGCCGACGAGTTCGAGACCTCGCTCTACCTGCACATCGCCCCGGAGCGGGTGCAGATGGACAAGGCCGGTGCCGACGACGACGTGATGGGCGCCTACCTCTCCTCCGACAGCACCACCCCCTACGCTCGCTTCAACGACTACTGGTCGCGCTGGACCGACCTCGGCGTGCACGGCGACGCCCGGCCGGCGACCTCGGAGAAGGGGGAGATCATCTTCGAGACGGCCGTCACCCGCCTCCTCGAGTTGTGCGAGGAGTGGCGGAAGTGGCCGATCGCGGAGCGGCGCGATTTCCACGAGCGGCCGGTGCAGGATTTCATCCGCTGGTAGGCTGGCGGGTGCAGTGAATAGATGCGCGTCGGTTTCCAGGGGATTTGCCGCCCTGGCCGTGCTCGCCTCGCACGAGACCGCCTTTCGCGTCTGAGGCTACGCACCTGCGCATCCGTGCGGGGCCGGTCATCGGAGCGAGAGAGGGAGGCACTGCGCATCGCCGTATCGGGCACGCAGGGCGCCGGGAAGTCGACGTTGACTACGGCGCTTGCCGAGGGCCTGCCGCACCATGTGGTCGTCGCCAAGCCGTACGAGATCCTCGCCGAGCGGGGGTACGCGTTTGTCCATCCGCCCGACGTCGACGATTTCGTCGTCCGACTGAAGCAGTCGCTCATCAGCCTGCGACGCCCGGCGCCCAACCGGATCTGCGACTGCTGCCCGTTGGACTTTCTCGGCTATATCGTCGCCAGCCCCGACGCGGAGCGGTTCGACCTGGAGGCGTGGCGCGAGCCGATCGCCCGCGCGATGCAGAGCCTCGACCTGGTAGTGGTAGTCGCCGTGCACGCCGATCCCGCGCCCGGCCCGACCATCGCGCCCGAGGATGCGGCGTTTCGCCTCGCGGGCGATGACGCGCTCCGCGACATCGTGGTCGACCACGGGTTCGATCTCTGCGACGGCGTCGAAATCCTGGTCCTCGACGACCCGTGGGGGCGCCGGGGCGAGAGGGTGCTCACTTGGATCGAAGATCTTCAACTGTCAAACTCGTAGTCTCCGCGATTCTGGAGAGCATACGGAGCATGTGCTCCAGCTCGCTCAACGGGAGCGGCGGATGGTGCGACGCGTAGGCCAGCGCTCCATCCGGACTGGTTATGCCGAGGCTGAAGCGGCCGCCCAGGGCCGCCGCCGCACGTCGGGAGAGAACGGCCCTTGACGGGCGATGTGGCGCATGATGGGATACCGGGCAGGAGACCAGAAACGCGGTCCAGGGGTTGGAACATCGAGGGAGAGAGCCATGACGCGTCATCCCACGCTTGCGCTGCTCGTCGCACTGGTGCTGGTGCTGGTCGGCCCGAGTGTCTCTGCGCAGGACGCCACCCCCACGCCGGGGCTGAGTGCCCTCGATGGCGCTATCACGAACGTGCGCTACCTCGTGCCCTTTACGCCGGATGGGCTCAATCCGCGGCTCCACGCGACGGCGACCGGGGACGGAACCTGCGCTGATCCTTCCGCCCAGGCCCTGGACCGCCCGGATGCCTGGAACTGCATCGGGTCCGACAACCAGGTGTACGATCCCTGCTTCGAAAACCCGTTCATCCCCCCCGACCAGCCAGGGCAGGTCGCCTGTGCCGAGTCTCCGTTCAGCCCGGAGGTCGTCGTCCTGAAGCTGACGCAACCGGTGGTGCGGCAGAAGGAGGTCCAGGTCCCGGACGCCGTGGCCACGGCGGTGGGCATCGATAATCCCTTCAGCATCGACCCGTGGGATTTGCCGTGGGGGCTGGAGCTGGCCAACGGCGAGCAGTGCACGTTGTCGCGGGGCACATTGACGGCGCTGGCAGGGCAGACGGTCCATTACGGCTGTGCCGGCGGGGGCGCGATCCTGGGGGAGGCCCGACACCGGGAGGCGCTGTGGACGGTGAACTACCTGGCCGAGGGCGACGTGGCCACGACCCTCGTCCCGGTGGTCACGGCCTGGTCCTGATCTCGTCCGGGTCTGGAGGCGACCCTGAGCGCACCCTCTCCCGGCGCGCGGGACGGCGCCGGCACGGCGCTAGTAGCGGAGAAGGAGGAGCCTGATGGATCAGCAGCAGTTCGATACACTCACGCGGACGCTGGCCAACGGCGTCTCCCGGCGGGCGTGCCTCCGCATCCTGGCCGGCGTCGGGGCGGCGCTTGTGGCCCTGGCGCGGCGCCCGGCCTCCGCTCGCGGTGTGGCGGGACCCGGTGATCCGTGCCGCAGCAGCATCCAGTGCGTGGGCGCCGATGCCCCGTTGGTCTGCGACTGGAACGGGTTTGACAATGACGGGGGCCTGAACTGCTGCACCTACGAGGGGAGCCGCTGCGGCTTCGATGCCGCCTGCTGCGGAACGGCCATCTGTCTCGGGGGCATCTGCACCAGCCAGCGGCGCTCTGCCGATCCGGGCGACCCGTGTCAGTCCACCGACCAGTGCCAGCGGCCCCGGACCGGCGCGATTTGCGAGTACACGGTCTCGACCGGAGACTATCGCTGCTGCTGGTATGAGGGCTCGCTCTGCTCCTCTGGCGCCCAGTGCTGTGGCTCGCGCATCTGCGCCAACGGCGTTTGCCAATTCCCTGGCGCCGACTCGAGTGGAGGGAGCGGCACGGCATGCACCTGGGAGGGCTGCCCCTGCGTGCTCTACCGCGACCCCGGATGCCGCGCCAGTTGCCCGCTGTACGACCCGTGCGCGCCGGGGCTCGTCTGCACGGGGACCAGCGAAGAGATCGGGACGTGTGTCCCGATGTAGCCCTACGCCGATGGTTCATTCGCCCAGGCGCCGAATGAGCGCGAGGTTCTGCAGGTATCGTCCATTCCGGGGAGACCCAGGACTGCGCCCGCTTCGGCGCCGCGGAAAGGCCGCGGCGCGCGAAAACCAGCAACGTCCCCCGGCAGCTCGAGGCCGTGCTCGACCTGGGTGTCGGGCATGCATGGTCCTGCTGGTCATACGCCGGGCGGGATGGCTATCCATCGACCCCGCCGTCTTCTTCACGCTGCCGCTCGTGATGCTCTTCGCGGGCATCCGCTCCGAGCGGAGGCGCTGCGCCAGCGCCTCCTTCGTTCTCGCACAGCGCTGAGGAGCACGATCATGAATATCGCAATAGGCCGGTCGCCACTGCGCCTGGCCGCCGCGCTGCTGCTCGTGGGGCAGCTCCTGTACATCGTGGCCACCCAGTTCCACACCGGCGGGGAGGCGAATAATCACCCCGCCATCTTCGCCGCGTACGCCGCCAGCGGGATCTGGACGGCCGTGCACGTCGCCCAGTTCACGGCCATGGCGATCCTGCTCGCCGGGCTGCTCGCCCTGGCCATCGCTCTGGAAGGCTACGATGAAGCCGCGAGATGGGCGGGGAGATTCGGCGCCGCATTGGCGGTGGCCGTACTGGCGCTCTACGGCACCCTCCAGGCGGTGGACGGGGTCGCCAACAGGCAGGCCGACGTCGCGTGGGTGAGCGCCCCGGATGCCGAGAAGGCGGCCCGCTTCGCGAGCGCCGAGGCGCTCCGCTGGATCGAGTGGGGGTTGCGGAGCTACCACGCCTTTGCGCTGGGCATCTCTCTGCTCCTGTTCGCGGTCGCGGCCACGCGGCCGACCTGGCTGCCCCGGCCGATCGCACTGTTGATGGGGCTCTCCGGCCTCGTCTACCTGGCGCAGGGCTGGCTGGTCGGCGTCGAGGGCTTCTCGCAAACGGTGTCGATCGCCATCGTGCTGGCCTGGGTTCTGAGCGTGGCGTGGATGATCTGGCTGGCCGTCGTCGCCTGGCGAATGCCGGACGCGACGCCTCGCCGCATGGCCGATGACGATGAGGGCCGCTCCAGGGCCATGCCCACGCCACCCCGGTGATGCCGGGACGAACCAGTCGCCAGCGGCACCATCGCGAAGAGGTCGCTTTTCGTGGATCGAGCATCCTCACCGACGACGCCATCCCTGGAGACCGTGCGGCGCATCGCCGAGTCGGTCATCATCGCCGTGATCTCCTCGGCTGGCTTGTATCTCGTTGGCTCTGTCTATGTCGACGCCTACTACGGCCGGTTGGCGATCGAGGCGACCTCGCTCGACCTGCCACCCCCGTACGTTGCCCTGCAGTCGGTCCATGCCCTCTGGGGTCTGTTTGACTACCCCTTCACGCTGCTGCTCATCACGCTCCTGTATCGGGTCGTCGCCGCGCCCTCGCGGCGGTCAGGGCAGTGGCTTGGCCGTCTCAGGGAGCGTTTCCCGCGGCTCGTGCCCGTTCTGGCCAACCTCATCGTGGTGGCCCCGCTCCTCGTGCGCGCCGCCGCCAGCTTGCGGGAGCAGGAATTGCCGCATCGCTCGGCGCTGACCGAGATCTCGAGCCTGCTCGGCTATGTCGGGCTGCTCCTCCTCGCCTACAGCGGCGTGCGCAAGACGTGTCATGCTGAGGCACGAAGCATCTCGGCACGGGGGAAACGGGGTTGCCGGGAGCCGAGATCCTTCGCTGCGCTCAGGATGACACCATTTCCGCACGGCGCTGT
>JADYYO010000112.1 GCA_020853615.1 Thermomicrobiales bacterium | reverse complement strand
GGTCGATCTTCGGCTTCAGCTCGTCCGCCCCGAGGATCAGGCTCTCGTCGAAGAGGCGGATCTGGTCGAGGGCGACGCCGTCGACGTCGCGGTCCCCGAAGAGGCCCCCGTATCCGGGGGTCACCGTACGGACGCGGTCGATGAAGTGCCGGATCGCCTGGCTGGCGCGCTCGATCGCCCCGATGTCATCGAGGCGGCGCGCGGCGGCGAGCTCGCGGGCGATCCGCTCGACGCGCCTCAATTCGGCCTCGTAGGCGTCGGCGACGGCGTCGCGGACACGGCGGTCGGCGTCGCGCCGATCCTCCTTGAGCCGATAGCCGCGATAGCCCGGGATGCGCTCGAGCAGCTCGCGCGCCTTCTGCTCCCAGACGACCTCAGGACGATCCGTCATTGCACGCCTCCTCGCGCGGAGATGGCCTGGGCGGGCGGCGGGGCCACCTCGACCGGACCGCCGGGGCCGAGGAAGATCTCGGCACCGCAATAGGGGCATTTGATGAGGCCCTTGCCGGCCAGTTCGAGCGGCCCGCCGCAGTTGGGGCAGTGTTGCATCCCCTGCAGTTGCGCGGCCTCGACCGAGTGGAGGACCCCCTTGCTCCAGTCGACGTAACCGGTGAAGAGGCCCATGCCGACGAGATCGTAGAGGTCCCCCTCGATCTGGTCGCGCGTCATGCCGAGCTCGGCGGCGATGTCGAGGATGGTGACCTGGCCGCGCGTCGTGACCATGTCGAGGAGGCGGCGCAGGGCGCGAGCGTGGGCGGTCGCCTTCTCCTCGGCGCCGCCGCGAACCAGAAAGTAGATGCCGCCGCCGACCAGAGGAGCGACCAGGATGAGGAAGATGAAGAGGAGGCCAAATGTCGCGCCGGAGCCGCGCAGCGTCCCCTCGTTGATTCCGGACATCAGCCAGACGCCAGCGATGGCGCCAACCAGCACGCCGGCGGCGATCAGGATGATTCCGATCAGTCGTCCAGAGGAGGGCATCGCGCGAAGATCCCCCTTTGCTTGGCCCCGATCTGACGGCCCTAGTCTACGCGAGGTGTTGCACTTCCGGCGCCAACGCCTACGCCGAGCCGAGCGCGGCGGGCTTGTCGACCAGGGCGAAGATGATGTCCCCACGGCACGCCAGGTCGCCGTCGACGGTTGCGAGGCCGGCGCCCATGCCGATGCCCCGGCGAATCTGCTGCAGTTCGACCTCGATGCGCAGCGTGTCGCCGGGCTTCACCTGCCGCTTGAAGCGGACGTTGTCGATGCCGGCGAAGAGCGCCAGTTTCTCCCGATAGTCGTCGGCGGAGAGGACGGCGACGCCGCCGACCTGGGCCATCGCCTCGACGATCAGGACGCCCGGCATGACCGGGTAGCCAGGAAAGTGGCCCTGGAAGAAGGGCTCGTTGACCGTCACCTGCTTGATGCCGACCGCGCGGCGGGGCGGCGCGATCTCGATGACGCGATCGATGAGGAGGAAGGGGTAGCGGTGCGGCAGGATGTGCTGGATCTCCTCTGCCTCGATGATTCGTTCCGGCTCGCGGTCGGACATGAACGCTCCCATCAGTGAGCGGGCCGGCGTGCACCGGCCGCGCGGCGCTACGCTCTCGCGGGCGAGGCGAGCGCTTCGGATGCGCCCGCGTACGGGATGAGCTGCTCGCGCGCTGGCCCAACGCCAACGAGGCTGATCGGCACGCCGATATGGCGCTCGAGGAAGGCCAGATAGGCGCGAGCTTCCGCCGGCAGATCTTCCGGGCGGCGCGCATCGACCGTCGACTGCCGCCACCCCTCGAGCCGCTCGTAGACCGGGATCGCCCGCGCCAGCGCCTCGGCGCTCGCCGGGACCGTCTCGACCCGCTCGCCGTCGATCTCATAGCCGACGCAGACCTCGATCGACTCGAAGACGTCGAAGACGTCGAGAAGGGTGAGGGCGATGTCGGTGATGCCGTTGAGCCGGGCCACGTAGCGGGCGGCGACGGCGTCAAACCAGCCGGTGCGCCGGGGCCTACCGGTGGTGGTGCCGTACTCGTTGCCCCGCTCGCGGATCAACTGCCCCGTGTCGTCCTCGAGCTCGGTCGGGAGCGGCCCGGCGCCGACGCGAGTCGAATAGGCCTTGTAGACGCCGAGAACCCGCTCGACGCTCGTCGGCGGAATGCCGGCTCCCTGGCAGGCCCCCGCCGCCGTGGTGGAGGAGGAGGTGACGAACGGGTAGGTGCCGTAATCGATATCGAGCATCGCCCCCTGCGCGCATTCGACGATGAGCGACTTGCCCTCGGCCAGCGCGTCGGCGATCACCGGCTCGATCGACCCGACATAGGGGCGCAGCCGGTCGCCGTATTCCCGCAGCTCGTTGACCAGCTCGTCGAGGATCAGCGCGTCGACACCGTAGACGTGGGTGAGGATGCGGTTCCAGCGCGGCAACTCGCGGCTCAGGCGATAGCGGAGCGTCGTCTTGTCGACCAGATCGACCATCCGGATGCCGCGGCGCGCCACCTTGTCGCTGTAGGCGGGGCCGTTGCCGCGCAGCGTCGTTCCGATCGAGCCCTCCAGGCGATCGCTCTCCTCGAGCCGGTCGAGGATCGGGTGGTAGGGAAGGACGACGTGGGCGCGCTCGGAGATGCGCAGCCGCGCGAGCGAGATACCGCGCGCCTCCAGCGCCTCCATCTCGTCGAGGACGACGCGCGGATCGATGACGACCCCGGCACCGACGAGGCAGGTGGTGTCCGAATTGAGGATCCCGGAGGGGATCAGGTGGAGCTTGAAGACGCCCTGATCGGTCTTGACCGTGTGACCGGCGTTGGCGCCGCCGTTCGCGCGGACGACGATATCGGCCGAGATGGCGAGGCTGTCGGTCAGCTTGCCCTTCCCCTCGTCACCCCACTGTCCGCCCATGACAATCGTGGCGGGCATGCCCCGTCCTTTCTGCTGCAAGAGTGTTCGACACGAATGCTGTTCGGAGTTTACCGGCCGCGCTGGCCGCGCAACGACTCCACCTCGCGCTGGAGCGCAATGACCTGCTGCCGGAGGTGCAGCACCGCGGCCGCCCCGGCGAGATTGATGCCGAGATCTTCGACGAGCCGCCGCACGCGCAGGATGCGGTCGATATCCGCTTCGGAGTAGAGCCGCCGCCCGCCCGCACGCGCGGGCTCGACCAGCCCCCACTCCTCGTAGCGGCGCAGCGTGCTGACCCGGACGCCAGAGCGCGCCGCGACCTCGGAGATGCCATGTTTTGGCTCATCGTTCGCAACATCTTCGATGAGCCAATCGGTGACTGAAACGCGGATCATGCCGCCGTCATGTGCCCGGTTCATGAGGATGTTCTCTCGCCGCGCAGCGTGCGCAACTCTTCGTACAACTCGCGCTCGCGGGGCGTGATGTTGGTCGGCGTGACGATGCGCACCCGCGCGGTCAGGTCGCCCCGCTCGCCCTTGCCCCGTAGCTTCGGCATCCCCTGACCGCGCAGGCGGAAGACGCGGCCGGCCTGCGTTTCCGGCGGAATCTTCAGCGCCACGCGGCCGGTCGGCGTCGGCACCTCGACCTCGCCCCCGAGGACCGCCGTCGTGACCGGCACGTCCGCCTCGGTGCGCAGGTTGTCGCCTTCGCGCTCGAAACGGGGATCGGGCCGGACCGTGATGAGGAGGTTGACGTCGCCGGCGGGGCCGCCGTTGAGCCCCGGACCACCCTGCCCGGCCATACGCACCCGCCTGCCGGTGGCGATGCCGGCCGGAATGTTCACCTCCAGCGTCTTCGTGCGCCGCACGAAGCCGGTGCCGTCACAGGTCGGGCAGATCTGCCCCCGCACCTCGCCCGTGCCGCCGCAGGTCGGGCAGGGCTCGGAGACCTGCATCTGGATCTGGCGGGTCGTGCCGCGAAACGCCTCGTCGAACGAGATCTCGATCGGCACCTCCGCATCCTCGCCACGTTGCGGCCGGGGCGTGCGTGTCCGGGTCGACGTGAAGCCGCCGCCAAAGCGGTCGAACGGGGATGAACCGCGGGAGCCGAAGAGGGTTTCGAAGAAGTCGGAATGGGTGGTGTCCGACTCGTTGGTCGAGTAGAAGGTGTATTCGCCGCCTTCGCCCTGGCTCGAGAACCACTGGCTGAAGTCGTTCGGGTTGAAGGTCGCGCCGCGGCCAGCGCGGGCGCCGCCCGGCCCTGGCCTCGTGAACTCCTCGTCGCCGGTGAAGCCGGCCTCGCGGTAGCGCTGCCAGTCCTGGCCGAAGCGATCGTAGAGCTTGCGTTTGTCGGGATCGGTCAACACCTCGTGCGCTTCGTTGATCTCCTTGAAGCGCTCTTCGGCCGACTTGTCGCCAGGGTTGAGGTCGGGGTGGTACTGCCGCGCCAGTTTCCGGTATGCCGTGCGAATCGCCTTCTCATCCGCGTTGCGCGGGACCCCGAGTGTTTCGTAATAGTCCTTGATCTGAACGCTGGACATGCCTGTCCCCCGGCGAAAATACCGGAATGTCTCGCTGACGACCTGAAAACCGCAGCGCGTCTCTACATCCTCGCCTCGCGCCCACGGCGGAAGCGGCGTACCAGTAGGATAGAGGATATGGCAAAGATGGCGACGACAAGGATCACCAGAGCGGGTACGAAAACGGCGATGAGCGACGCCATCGTGGCCACGAAATCTTCCGCCATGCTGACGAAAGGATTGAAGACGCCCGCGGTGCCGACCGTGACCGCGGGGCGAGTCGTAACCTTCACCGCGTTGACGGACCCGGCGAGGATGACGCCGAGGATGACCATGATCGCCGGGCTGATGCTCACGACCCCGCTGGTCGCGGCGACGGCGACAATGGCGCCGGCGGCGGGGCGCACGAACGACTGGACGACGTCGTTGAGGTGATCGACCCCCGGCACCTTGTCGACCGCGACCTCGATGGTGAGGAGGACGATCAGGATCGCGATGCCGACGTTTGATGAGAGAGCGTCGTACGGCGCCTGCAGCGTGACCTGGGTCGTCGCCCGGTCGGCGAGCGCGAGGACGAGCAGGGGGATGTAGGCATTCAGTCCCGAGGGCGCGGCCAGCCCGATGCCGGTAAGGATCGCCGTTTCCACCGAAAAGCCCCTGCCGCGCGTGAGACGTGTGAAGACCGCCGGGCCACGCCGGGCGGACGGCGAAGTTTAGCATTGACGACCGCCGGCCCGGAGGAGAACGCTCTTCACGGGCCGGCGGCCGCCTGACCGCCATCACGCGCGTCTGCCGAGCCTTGGCCCCGGGGAGGAGACGCCCTAGTCGAACGAGCGGACCACGGTGACGAGCCGGCCCTGCACCTCGACGTTCTCGGCCGGCGTGTAGATCGGGTCCATCGTCGTGTTGGCGGGCTGCAGCCGGACGCGGTCGCCTTCCAAGTAGAACTTCTTGAGGGTCGTCTCGCGCTGATCGCGCAGCCAGACGGCAACGGTCTCGCCGTTCTCGCAGGTCTCCTGCTTGCGCAGCACGACGACGTCGCCATCGTTGATGAAGGCGTCGATCATTGAGAGCCCCTTGACGCGCAGCGCGAAGAGGTCCTGACCGGTGCCGCGAACGAGGTCGGAGCCAAGCTCGACCGTCTCTGTGACATCGGAGCCCTCGAGATCGCCGGGAACGGGGATGGGAAGACCGGCCGCGATCTGCCCGATGACCGGGATGGCGACGACGTTGCGGCGGCTCGGGCCACGGTTCACCAGCTCGATGCCGCGCGAGATCTTGCTGTTGCGGCGAATGCAGCCGCGTGCCTCGAGCGCCTTGAGGTTGTAATCGACGACGCTGGTGGAGGAGATCCCGAGGTCAGTCTGGATGTCGCGAATGGTTGGGGGGTAGTCGTTCTCATCGAGAAAGCGCTCGATGAATTCGAGGATCGATTGCTGCCTGCGGGACAGGTCTTTCATGGTCCGCTCCTGGGTCACGGCGGTCGAACGCGGGACGACCGGCTCACGCACACTCGCCCCGAGGGAACGAGCCGGATATGCCACTAGGATAGGAGCGAACACATGTTCGTGTCAACGGGTTTCCTCCGCATCATGAGGGAGAATTGGGCGGTACACTGCGCCTGACGTCGTTGATTTCATCTGAGGAAGCATCCATCGTGCACGAGTACGTACTGGCCAAACTCGAGTTCCCGGCCATTCTCGACCGCCTGGCGGCGCAATGCCGCTTCAGCGTCGCGGCCGAGCGCGCCCGCGAACTGGGCCCGAGCGGCGACCGGGCGACGGTCGCCTACCTGCTGGAGGTCACCGCCGAGGCGGTCGATCTGCTGACCACATTTCCGGACATCACCATCGGTGGCGCGCGAGATATCCGCTCGCTTGTCGAGCGGGCCGCGAAGGGCGCGCGGCTGCAGCCGAGCGAGATCCTGCAGGTGCTCGACATGATTGTGGCCGCGCGGGGGCTGCGCCGCGGGTTCCTGCGACTCCCCGATGTCGACACGCGGTTTCCGCACCTGCTGGAGTTCGTCGATCAGATCGAGGAGCTGCCGTCGCTCGAGGCGGATATCAACCGCTCGATCGGCCCGCGCGGCGACATCCTCGATACCGCAAGTCCGGAGCTGGGGCGGATTCGCCGCGAGGTGCGGGTAGCGCACAGCCGGCTGATGGAGCGGCTGAACGCTCTCGTCAATGGCGGCAAGTACGCCTCCGTCCTGCAGGACTCGATCATCACCAGCCGCGACGGCCGCTACGTGGTGCCGGTCCGGGCCGACGCCCGGGCGCAACTCCCTGGCGTGGTCCACGACACGTCGGCCAGCGGGCAGACGCTCTTCGTCGAGCCGCTCGAGGTCGTCGAGCTGAATAACCGCTGGCGGGAGCGCCAGATCGAAGAGCAGCACGAGATCGACCGGATCCTCGACGGCCTGAGTGCCAGGATCGGGGAGAAGGCGAGAGCCCTCGCGACGGAGGTCGACGCGGCGGCGGCGGTCGATCTGGCGATGGCCAAGGCGCGGCTGGCGATTACAATGCGCGCGCACCGTCCCGAGCTGTGGGAGGGCGAGGCGTCGTCGCCGAACGGGCATCCGGGCCACCGGTTGCGACTGATTCGGGCGCGGCACCCGCTGCTCGACCCGGCGACAGTCGTGCCGATCGACGTCGAGCTCGGCGCCGATTTTCGCGTCCTCCTGATCACCGGGCCGAACACCGGCGGCAAGACCGTCGCCCTGAAGACGATCGGGCTGCTGACGCTGATGGCGCAGACCGGGCTCTTCATCCCCGCCGACGCCTCGTCGATCGTCTCGGTCTTCCCCGCCGTCTTCATCGACATCGGCGACGAGCAGAGCATCGCGCAGAGTCTCTCCACCTTCTCCGGACACATCCGCACGGTCATCGCCATGCTGCGCGAGGTCACGGCAGACGATCTCGTCCTGCTCGACGAGCTGGGGGCGGGGACCGACCCGCAGGAAGGCTCGGCGCTGGCGCGCGCCATCGTCAGCCGGCTGCTGGCGCTCGTCCCGCTCGTCGTCGCCACCACGCACTATCCCGAGGTCAAGGCCTATGCCTTCGCCACTGAGGGAGTTGAGAACGCGAGCGTCGAGTTCGACGTGGAGACGCTGGCGCCGACCTACCGGCTGATGATCGGCGTGCCCGGGCGATCGAATGCCCTCGCCATCGCTGGCCGGCTCGGGATGCCGGCGGAGATCCTCGCCGCCGCCTCCGGCATGCTCGATCCGGACGAGCTGCGCGTCGACAGCCTGCTGCAGGATATCCGGCGACGGCGCGACGAGGCGGACACGATCGTGGCGCGGGCGCGGGCCGAAGAGCAGCAGACGATCGCGCTGCGCAACGCCGCCGAGCGGGAGCTGGTGGAGGCCGAGCGCATTCGCCAGCAGGCGCGCGGCGAGGCGCTGGCGGAGGCGGAAGCGAGCCTCGAGGAGGCGCGGGAGACGCTGAAGCGGCTGCAGCGGGATCGCGGGTCGCTCCATCTGGCCCGCGAGCAACTGGAGGAGCGGCGGCGCGAGGTCGACCAGGCGGCTGATCGCGTCCGGACCTTTCGGCGCAAGCGCATCGCCGCCCCGCAGATGACAAACCGGAAGCCGATCACGGCCGGGGATCGCGTCCGGGTCATCCCGCTCGACCAGGAAGGGGAGGTGCTTTCCACGTCGGGCGACGTCGCCGACATCCTGCTCGGCTCGCTGAAGACGCGGCAGCCGGTAACGGCGCTCGAGCGGCTGGGACGAGTACAGCAGGAGAAGGAGAGTCGGGCCACGGTCCTGCCGCCTCCGGCCGCCCCAGTCAATATCGAACTCGACCTGCGCGGCTACCGCGCCGCCGAGGTCGAGGCGATGCTCGACGAGTACCTCGAGGCGGCCTACCGCGCCGGGATGCCCTTCGTCCGCATCATCCACGGCAAGGGGACCGGGGCATTGCGGAAGGTCGTCCGCGATATGCTCGCCATGCATCCGGCCGTCGCCAGCCACGAGGTGGCTCCCCCGAACCAGGGCGGCGACGGCGCGACGGTCGCTCTGCTGCGCGGCGCCTGAGCCTGCTGGGCGAGATTGCATCGTCGGTTCGACCCATTCTCCCCCAAAGCGATAGACATTGATTTCTCGGCCTTCGTGTGGCACTCTACGAAAGGCAATCGAATTAGTGGGGAATGTCGATTGCCGAGATGAGCGCCCGGATGGCCTGGGCGCGCGGGATGGGGGAAGGCCATGGGGTCGGATTGGTTCCTGCCGCTCTACGGGTTGATCGTGGGGACGCTCGTCGGCTTGACCGGGATGGGCGGCGGCGTGTTGATGACGCCATTGCTCGTGCTCGGGCTGGGCATGCCCGCGACGGCAGCGGTCGGCACGGATCTCGCCTACTCCTCGCTTACCAAGCTGGCTGGCGCATGGCAGCACTGGCGCCAGGGGACCGTCGATGTGCAGGTCGTGCGCGCCCTGGCGATCGGGAGCGTGCCCGCGACGCTTGTCGCCGTGGCGACGCTCTTCGCGCTGCACTCGATCGATGGCCTCGAAGTCGACCGGACGCTCGAGCGGTTCATCGGGGTGATGCTGGTCGTCGCCTCCGGCATGCTGGTGCACAAGCTGCTGCGGGGCGGCAGCAGCGCAGGGGAACCACTCGGCTCGCGGCTCACCGGGCGCGGCTTCACGAAGCTGATCGCCATCGGCGCGCTCGGCGGCTTTCTGGTCGGCATGACCTCGATCGGCAGCGGCAGCCTGATCATCGCCCTCCTCGTCATGACGATCTCGCTCAGCCCGGAGCGGCTGGTTGGCACCG
>JADYYO010000111.1 GCA_020853615.1 Thermomicrobiales bacterium | reverse complement strand
CCCTACTACACGATGACCGAGGCCGGGCTGCTCGCCTCGCCCGAGGCGCGGCAGGCGCTTTGCTACGCCTTCCCGTACAAGGAGGTCATCGACGGCATCTACCGGGGCTACGCCACGCGTGCCAACAGCCTCGTCGCGCCGGCGGTCTTCGGCTATCAGAAGGATGGCTTCTTCTTCGAGACCGATCTCGACAAGGCGAAGGCGCTCTTCGCCCAGGCCGGGGTCCCTGAGGGATCGGAGTTCGTCCTGTTCATGGGGCCGGGCAGCGAGAAGGCGACCGCCGAGCTCTACCAGGCGAATCTGGCGCAGATCGGCATGACGCTCACCATCCAGGTCGTCGACCAGGTCGCCTTCACCAGCATGTTCTACGGTGATACTCCAGCGGAGGAGCGCCCGGCCCTCATGGGGTGGAGCTGGTGGCCCGATTACAACGACGCCTGGAGCGTGCTCTATCCGTGCATGGCCTGCGACCAGTGGGGATCGAACGGGGCGAATGGCGGCTTCTTCTGCAACGAGGAGTTCGACAAGCTCTTGGCCGAGGCGAAGGACGCCTCGACGCTCGATTCCTACGCCGGCATCCTCGATCAGGCGCAGACGATCATCACGAAGGAGGACGTGCCCACAGTCAGCATCGCCCAGCCGAAGTGGCCGACCGTCCTGCAGTCGAACATCGAGGGGTTCGCCTTCAACCCGATCAACCTGGGCACCTTCGACTTCTGGACCCTCTCGCGCAAGGCGTAGCGCGGGGAAAGCTCGTACGAATGCGAAGCGGCTGGCCCATTTCGGGCCGGCCGCTTCATGGTCTATAACTGCCGCGAACGCCTTACCCGGCCGGTTCGACCGCGTTCTGGTCCTCCGCCGGGATTTCGTCCGGCGCTACCTCGATCACGTCCTGTGAGGCATCGGGGGCGATGTCAGTGGCCGGCTCCTCCTCGATAACGCCCTGATCGGTTCCCTGCTCCTCGGCAGCGACGGCGGCTGCCGCCGCTTCTTCGGCCGCCGCGGAGGCTTCCGGGTTCGGCGGACGAAGCGCAATGATCAGCACGCCGCCCGCGCCCCCTTCGGCGCGGGAGAGGAAGGTGCCGGTGCCGTAGTAGTTCGCGTACGTGCCATCGAGTCCCGCGATCTGCATGACGAGTGTCGCCGGGCGCGCTCCCTCGACATCGTCGAACCAGGACCAGCGCTCAACCGTGCCGTCCCCCCGGGGGTAGCTCTCGAAGGTGGTGTCGCCGAGGACGATGGTCGGCACGCCCTCGTCCGGGAAGTCGACCGTGCCGACTGGCGCGGCGCCGGCGGCCGGCGAGGCGACGAACCCGGCATCGGTGGCGAGCGGGTAGAGCTCGATGATGTCGGCGTTGGCCGCGTTGGCGTACCAGAGGGCGAGCGTCACCACGTCGGTCTGGACGGCGGGCGCCGAGGGGGTCGTCGCCGCCGGGGCCGGGGTAGCCGCCGCGGGCGCCGCTGAAACGGGTGTCCTGGCCGGCTGGGGTTGCGCCGCCGGCGTCGCTGCTGCCGGGCTCGCCTCCTGCAGTGCTGCCACGGGGACGGGCACGATGAGACTCGCGAGAAGGAGGCCGAGGAGCAGAATCCCTGGCGTCGCGCGTCCGGGTCGTCGCATCGAATACTCCTGTTCACTCGTGTCCCGGTCGGACGTGGGGGAACCGTCGCACGCGCGCGGCCCGCGGGTCAAGCTGCCCATGCGTGACGTACGATGCCGTGAGACGGCGCGTGGCGCAAGGGGTGAGTCGAAACGATGGTCGAGAGTCCAGCGAGCGGGCGCGAGCTGTCCGGGCGTATCGCGCTGGTGACGGGGGCGTCGCGGCGGCGGGGAATCGGCGCGGCGGTCGCGCGGGCGCTCGCCGCTCGCGGGGCGGACGTGGCGTTCAGCCACTGGCGGCCCTACGATGCCGCCTTCCCCTGGGCTGGCGAGGCGACCGAGCCGGACGATCTGGAGGCAGAGCTGCGACAGCTCGGGGCGCGCGCCGCCGCGATCGCCAGCGACCTCTCGGTCGCGGATGCGCCGGAGCGGCTGCTCGACGAGGTGGAGGCTCTTCTCGGCCCGGTCTCGATTCTCGTCAACAACGCGGCCCATTCCACCAATGACGGGTACGAGCGGCTCGACGCGGCGGCGATCGACGCGCACTACGCGGTCAACACGCGGGCGACGATGCTCCTCTCCGTGGAGCTCGCGCGCCGGTTTTCATTCGGAAGCGGCGGCCGGATCGTCAACCTGACGACGGGGCAGGCGCTCGGCCCGATGCCCGACGAGCTCGCGTACGCCGCGACGAAAGGGGCGGTCGAGGCCTTCACGCGCAGTCTCGCCCCGGCCGTCGCGCCGCTCGGCATCACGGTCAACGCGGTCAACCCCGGGCCGACCGATACCGGCTGGATCTCGCCGGAGTTGCGCGACGCGCTGCTGCCGAAATTCCCCATGGGGCGCCTCGGCACGCCGGAAGACGCGGCCCGCTTGATCGCCTGGCTCGCCAGCCCCGATGCGGCATGGGTGACGGGGCAAGTCATCGCCTCCGAGGGCGGATTCGTCCGCCAGTAGCATCGCGGGTTCGTGAGCCGCGCATCAATCGTGCCAGCCCGTGCTATCATCAGCCAGTTATGACGCGATGACGCCATTTTTCGAGCAAAGGACGATAGAGCCGGTGGACTCGCTGACAGGCAAGATTGCATTGGTGTTCCCGGGGCAGGGGAGCCAGTTCGTTGGCATGGGGCAGGCGCTCTACGAGGCGTCGGCCGCCGCGCGCCGCGTCTTCGACCAGGCGGACGAGGTCCTCGGCTTTTCCCTCTCCAGCCTCTGCTTTCACGGGCCGGAAGACGAGCTCGAAGACACGATCAACGCCCAACCGGCCATCCTCACCGTGAGCATCGCCGCGCTGGAGGCGCTGAAGGAGCGGCTCGCCGAGGCGGGCCACAAGATCGATCCGACCGTGGTCGCCGGGCACTCGCTCGGCCAGTTCAGCGCGCTCGTCGCCGCCGACGTCATCGACTTCCCCTCGGGGCTGCAGCTCGTTCGCGAGCGTGGCCGGCTGATGAAGGAGGCGGGTGAGGCGAGCCCGGGCGGCATGGCCGCGGTGATCGGCCTCGACGCCGAGACGCTGGCCGCCGTCTGCGACGATGCGGCCGATGGCAGCATCATCACGGTCGCCAACGACAACTGCCCCGGCCAGACGGTGATATCCGGCGAGATCGCGGCGCTGCTGCGGGCCATGGAGATCGCCAAGGCGCGCGGCGCCAAGCGGGTGGCCCGGCTCGGCATCAGCATCGCCTCCCACTCGCCGCTGATGGCGCGGGCCTCGTCGGGGTTGGGCGACATCCTGGGCCGGCTCCCCCTCAGCGCGCCGCGCATCCCCGTCGTCGCCAACGTGACTGCCACTGCGATGCTCAGCGTCGACGACGTGCGGCAGGAGCTTGCCCATCACGTCGAGCGGCCCGTGAACTGGACGCGCTCGGTGGCGGAGATGGTCAACGGCGGCGCGACGACCTTTATCGAAGTCGGGCCCGGCCAGGTGCTGTCGGGGCTGATCCGCCGCATCAATCGGGATGTGACGACGCTCAGCCTGACCGACCTCGGGTTGCCGGGCGAACAGCGCCGCTCCTAGCCGGGCGGCGATTCACGCGGAGAGGACGATATCGTGGGAAGGGTCGTGGTGACCGGGCTGGGGGCTGTCTCGCCCCTCGGCATCGGGGTGCCAGCGTTGTGGGAGGGGTTGCGCGCGGGGCGCTCCGGTGTGCGTCGGGTGCAGCACTTCGATACCGAAAACCTGGCCGTCAAGATCGCCGCTGAAGTCCCCGATTTCGACCCGAAGGCGTTCATGGATCCGAAGTCGGTGCGGCGCATGGACCGCTTCGCGCACTTCGCCATCGCCGCGACGCGCGAGGCGCTCGCCGACGCGAACCTGGACATCACCGACGAGAACCGCGAGCGCGTCGCCATTGTCATGAACACGGGCGGCGGCGGCATCCCCACGATCGAATCGAACGTCACGGCGATGGCGGTCAAGGGGCCGTCGCGTGTCGGGCCGCTCGTCATCCCGATGTTCGCGCCGAACATGGCGAGCAGCCAGGTCTCGATCGCCTTCGGCGTCCAGGGACCGACGATTACCTCGGCGGCCGCCTGCGCCTCGGGCGTGCAGGCGTACGTCGATGCCGTCCGCCTGCTGCGAGCGGGTGAGGCGGATGTTGTCATCACCGGCGGTACCGAGGCGGGCATCACGCCCGTGGCGCTGACCAGCCTGGCGCATATGCAGGCGCTCTCCCGCCGCAACGACGAGCCGGAGCGGGCCTCGCGCCCCTTCGACCTCGACCGGGACGGCTTTGTCTTCGGCGAGGGCGCGGGCGTCCTGATCCTGGAGACTGAGGAGCATGCCGCGCGCCGGGGCGCGAGCGTCTATGCCGAGGCCCTCGGCGGCGCGCTGACCTCGGACGCCTTCCACCTCACCGCGCCGGAGCCCTCCGGCCGCGGGGCGCGGATGGCGATGACGAACGCGTTGAAGAACGCCGGGATGGAGCCGCACGAGATCGACTACATCGCCGCCCATGCCACCTCGACGCAGGTCGGCGACACGGCGGAGACGCTGGCGATCAAGGGCGCGCTCGGCGAGCACGCGCGCAAGGTCGCGATCTCGGCCAACAAGTCGATGGTCGGGCACATGCTTGGGGCCGCCGGGGCGATCTCCGCCATCGCCTGCGTGCTGGCCATCCGCGACGGCGTCGTGCCGCCGACAATCAACCTGGAGACTCCCGACCCCGACTGCGACCTCGACTACGTGCCGAACGTCGCCCGCGAGTTGACCGTCGACGCCGCGATGATCAACGGCTTCGGCTTCGGCGGCCAGAACGCCTCGACTATCTTCCGGCGAGTTGCGCGGTAGAAGATTCAGCCTCAGTCGCGCTCCATTCGCCAGCGCGCTCCGGAGAGCGCCATGGTGCGAGCGGGCATTGGCAGATTGCGGATTGTCCACGCCATCGCGCGGCCAGAAGCGGGACCGCAGGCGTAGAATCGGCCCCAGCGTGTCGTCGGCGTAGGGGAGCGCGTGCCGCAACCGGAAGAGACCGCCGCCGCCCTCGCGCGCAACTTGCGCGAGCTGCGCCGGGCTCGTCATCTGAGTCTCGACGTGTTGGCGGGGCTGGCAGGGGTCAGCCGAGGGATGCTGCTCCAGATCGAGGGGCAGCGCGTCAACCCCAGCCTGGCCATGCTGGTCCGCATTGCCGATGCCCTGGATGTCTCCGTCTCCGCGCTGGTCGATCTGGGCGCGGGCGCATCGGTCCGCCTGGTCCGCGCCGCCGATGCGGTCGACCTGTGGCACGGCGAGCATGGCGGGTTCGGCCGCCTGCTGGTGGGGTCGGATCGCCTCGACCACCTGGAAACGTGGACGTGGACGTTCGAACCGGGGGAGGCGCATGACGCCGAAGCGCATCCTCCCGGCACGCGGGAGATGCTGTACGTCATTGCGGGCCGGCTGACGCTCGAGGTCGACGGGGAGCGATGTCAGGCCGAAACGGGCGACGCCGTGGTCTTCGGCGCCGACGCGATCACCGCTAGGCCAATGAGGCGCGGCGCCCCTTGCGGTTGCTGATGGTCGTCGCCACGCCGCCTGTCGGATGGCGCGGCGGAGGATCGGTGCAGGGCGCGCAGCGGCCCCCGTCGACTACGTCAGAGTAGCCGCCAGGCGAAGCACCTCGTCCAACTCGGCAATGAGATCGTCCGGGTCCTCCAGACCGGGCGACAGGCGGAACACCCCCTCGTTGGCCCACGAGCGGTAGCGCGCCAGATAGGTCTCGTCGAAGCGGTAGGTGGTCCGCTGCAGATCGGCCGTGTCGCAGTACAGGACGACCGTCCGGGTCAGCCCGAGCGAGGTCGCGTAGGTCACGAGCCGGCCGCGTTCGGCCAGCGCCTCTGCGAGCCGTGCATCCACCTGCAACGCCTGACCCGGCCGGGCGTGATCGCCGGTCTGGTCCATCAGGGCGGACTACGGGCCGATATCCTGGGCGACGGCGAGATTCGCCTGGGGACACGATCGAGCGGTGACGGCGGCCAGCGACTGATCTCCATAGCGTGGCGGCGGCTCACGCGGTGATCAGGGGGAGGCCCCGTGCGGCTCCTCGGCTGCGCCCCGATACCCGAGGCTCGCGATGAAGCGTCCCTTGGTCTTCGCGTAGTCGGTTCCCTTGGTCACGCTGGCCTCGAGAATGGCGCGCTTTGCCTCGACGTAGGCATTCAGCAACGTCAGGTCGGCGCGCAGCCGATCCCGGAAGTCGCGCAGTTCGGCCACCTCGGGAGATGTCGCCGGCACCACGTGGACGTGCACCAGGAACGTCTCTCCCGCGATGGTAAACGTGCCGTGGCGCATCGGGCGTGATTCAGGGAAGGGCTCCGGTCCTCGCTGCCGGCCGAACCCGAGTGCAAAGAGTGCCGCGTTGATGACGGCGAGATGCTCGTCATCGCGATAGGGGATCAGCAGGTCGAGGTAGCCCTTTCCGGCGCAGCCGGGAACGGCGCTGCTGCCGATGTGCTCGACCAAGGTGCCTGGCAGCCGACCGTCGATCAACGCGATCAGGCGCGCCGCCGCCTCTGGCGCCTGAGGGTTCCAGGGCCGGAGCGCGGCGGGCGGTTTCGGATTCGGATAGGGGCCAATTGGCGGTTGGTCCACGCGACGCTAGCGCGCGGCCGTGGCCGGAACGACGACTTCCAGCGCCTGCTTCAGATCGGCGATCAGGTCGGCCTCATTCTCGATGCCGACCGAGAGGCGCAGCAGCGTCTCCTCGACTTCGGCGCCGGTGCCGGCGACGCTGGCGTGCGTCATCTGGCCGGGGTGCTCGATCAGCGACTCGACCCCGCCGAGGCTTTCGGCGAGCTGGAAGATGCGGGTGCTGCGCGCCACCTCCGTCGCCGCATCGACGTCGCCCCGCACCGTGAAGGAGACCATACCGGAGAAGTCGCGCATCTGGCGCGCGGCGATCTCGTGGCCGGGGTGATCGGCCAGCCCCGGATAGAAGACCTGGCGCACGGCCGGATGCTCTTGCAGGTAGGCGGCGACGGCACGCGCGTTCTGGCTATGCCGCTCCATGCGCACGGCCAGCGTCTTGATGCCGCGCAGGGCGAGCCAGACGTCGAGCGGCCCCGGGATGGCGCCGGCGGCGTTCTGGTGGAACTTGAGCGTGTCGTAGATCCCCTGGTCGTTGCCGATGACCGCCCCGCCGACGACATCGGAGTGCCCGCCGATGTACTTCGTGGTCGAGTGGAGGACGAGATCGGCGCCGAGCCGCAGCGGGTTCTGCAGGTAGGGCGAGGCGAAGGTGTTGTCGACCAGCAGGAGGGCGGGGTGGCCGCGCAGCAGGTCGGCGACGCCCCGGATGTCGACAATCTTCAGATAGGGGTTGCTCGGCGTCTCGGTCCAGACGAGCTTCGTCTCGGGGCGGATCGCGCCGCGCACGGCCTCGAGGTCGGTCATATCGACCAGGCTGTAGTCGATGCCGTAGCGGTGCATCACCTTGGCGATGAAGCGGTGCGTGCCGCCGTAGGCGTCGTCCGAGAGGAGGACGTGGTCGCCGGGGTTGAGGAGGTAGAAGACGTTCTGCGTCGCCGCCAGGCCGCTGGCGTAGGCGAGCGCCCAGGCGCCCCCCTCCAGCGAGGCGAGGACCTCCTGCAACGCCGAGCGAGTCGGGTTGTCAGTGCGGCCGTACTCGAAGCCGCGATGCTGGCCGACCGCCTCCTGCACGAAGGTGCTCGTCTGGTAGATCGGCGTGATGATCGCGCCGGTCGTCGGGTCGGGATCCTGCCCGGCGTGGATGGCGCGCGTCTCGAAAGCGGTCTCGTGCCAGTCGGCGGTCATGTGTCGTCCTTTCCCCAATGTCACGCTCGATTGATGTTCCGGCATCAGAAGTCGGGAACCGAAGCGAAAAGCTCTTCCAGATCGACCGACAATCGTGGAATGGTAGCGGAGACGGCCACGTCATTGAACGTGACGTCGCGCTGGTAGCAGCCGTCCCGCGGGTCGCTGCAGACCGTGACCGTCGCTCTCTTCGCATCGACCATCCAGTACTCCGGGACGTCATGACGGGCGTAGGTCTGCCGCTTGGTTTCCCGATCGTAGGCGCTGGTCGACGGGGAGAGGATCTCGACAACGAGACTGGGAGCACCCTCGATCCGCGCCGGGGTCAGGATGTGGCTACGGTCGGAGAGCACGACGACGAGATCGGGCTGGACGATGGTGTGCTCCGCCAGGCGTACATCGACCGGGGCGTAATAGACGCGCCCCAACCCCGGCCGGGCCACCGCTTCCCTGAACGCGGCATTGAAGAGCGCTGATACATCCTGATGCTTGAGTGATGGCGACGCCGTCACGTACAGCTCCCCCTCGATCAGTTCGATGCGCTCTTGACTCGTCTCCCGCGCCCGTTCGAGGTCAGCGTAGGTGAGGGGGTGGAATCGAGTGGACATTCTGGCACTCCTCAACGGTCCTGACGCTTCACAGGACGAGCGCGGTGTTGTGGGAATTCTGGGAAGGGCAAAAGACGCCAACGAGTCGTCGGTTTCCCATCATTCTTCATCCTGGAAACGGCGTGGCATCGCAAAGAGTGGTGGCAGCTCGATCGACAGCGCCGGAATTGTGCGCGAGTTGGCCACGTCATGATGGGTTGATTCGTGTTGATATCGACCATCCACGAGATCGCACGCGATCGTGACGGACCGCGTGTCCGGATCGAACATCCAGTATTCGGGGACACCGTACCGCGCGTAGAGCTGTCGCTTGGTTTCGCGGTCGTATTTGCGCGTGGAGGGCGAGAGAACCTCGATCACCAGGCTCGGCGGCCCCTCGATCGTCCCGTTCCGGAAGAGTTCCGCGCGCTCACCGACCAGGACCAGGAAGTCGGGTTGAAGGACCGTTTGCTGGCTGAAGACGACATCGATCGGCGCGGGCAGCGCCACCCCGAGCCCTGATTCGACGATGGTTTCGTCCAGAACGCGGCTCAATCGCAGAATGATGGGCTGATGCATCGGCGCCGGCGACGGCGTCACGAACAACTCCCCCTCGATCAGCTCAAGCCGCTCGTCATGACTCTCCCGCGCCCGTTCGAGGTCGGCGTAGATGAGGGCGCGTGATAGCGTGGACATCGTCGCTCTCCTGACGAAATCGGCTCTCAGCTTCCCCGGTGGCTCGCCACGTACTCCAGCACGTCGGCGCGCGTGAGGACGCCGATGATCGCCCCGTCGCGCTGGACGAGGACGGCCGGCGCGCCGGAGGCGAGCATCGGCACCACCCGCTCCACCTCTTCGTTGGCGTCGACCAGCGGAAAGGGGCCGTCCATGACCGTGCTGATCCTGGCGTTCAGCGCCTCGGGGCTCTGGAAGAGATGATCGAGCAGTCCCCGCTCCTGCACCGAGCCGGCGACCGACTGCACCTCGATCCTGCCCGGCACGCCGTTCGCTCCGGCGGCACCGTTGCGCACGACGGGGAGCTGGGAGATGTCGTGCTGTCGCAGCAGCTCGATGGCGTCGGCGACCGTCTGATCGCAACTGACCGCGACCACGTTCGGCGTCTCGGCCGAGCGGGCGGCGATGACGGTTCCCACGCGCGCCTGCTGCCGGAAGCGGGAGAGGAAGCCGTTCTCGCGCATCCAGTCGTCGTTGTAGATCTTCGAGAGGTAGCCGCGGCCGCTGTCGGGGAGGAGGACGACCAACAGCGCGTCCGGGTCATCGATCCGCCGCGCCGTTTCGATCGCGGCGTGGACAGCCAACCCGCCCGAGCCGCCGATGAGGATCCCCTCCTCGCGGGTCATGCGCCGGGCTGCCGTGAACGAATCCTTGTCGGAGACCTTCACCCACTCGTCGACGAGCGTCGGGTCGAAGGTGCCCGGCCAGAAATCCTCGCCGACCCCCTCCACCTTGTAGGTGTGCATATCGTCGGGCTGGGTGTAGATGCTCCCCTCGGGGTCGGCGCCGATCACCTTGATGCCCGGGTTCTGCCCCTTCAGGTATTTCGCGACTCCGGAGATCGTGCCGCCGGTGCCGACGCCGGCCACGAAGTGGGTGATCTTCCCGCCGGTCTGCGCCCAGATCTCCGGGCCGGTCGTCTCGTAGTGCGTGCGCGGGTTCATCGGGTTGAAGTACTGGTTCGGCTGGAAGGCGTGCGGCACCTCGCGCGTCAGGCGGTCGGCGACCGAGTAGTAGCTCTCCGGCGAATCGCGCTCAACGGCCGTGGGGGTGGTGACGACCTGCGCCCCGTAGGCGCGTAGCAGCGCGACTTTCTCCGGCGCGACCTTGTCCGGCATGACGAATATGCAGGAGTAGCCTCTCACCGCCGCCGCCATGGCGAGTCCGACGCCGGTGTTGCCACTGGTCGGCTCGACGATCGTGCCGCCCGGCTTCAGCCAGCCCTTGCGCTCCGCCTCTTCGATCATGCGGATGCCGATGCGGTCCTTGACCGAGCCACCCGGGTTGAGCATCTCCAGCTTGGCGACGACGGGCGTGCGGATCCCCTTCGTCAGGCTGTTGAGCTGCACCAGCGGCGTGTTTCCGAGCGCCTCGATCACATTCGCGTGGATATCGGTTGTCATGGTGGCACTCGTGGCCATGCAATATTCTCCGTTCGTCGAGGGTCTGGAGCAAAGACCGGCGCTGCCCCGGGCGTGAGGCGATGGTAGCATGCCCCATTTCTCGCGCTGTCACGCGGGTGGTTTGCCCGGCGCGGTCGGACGGAGGAGGAGGGGATTGTGGCGGACGAATTGGCGCACGAGCCAAACGCCATGGAGATACCCGTGATCGATATCCGCGGCGAGCGAGTGGCGCTCGGCCCGCTGCATCGGGGACTCCTGCCCCTCCTCGAGCGCTGGGAGAACGATTTCCGCACGGTCGATCTGGG
Organism: Thermomicrobiales bacterium; assembly: GCA_020853615.1. GTDB lineage: Bacteria > Chloroflexota > Chloroflexia > Thermomicrobiales > UBA6265 > JACCXM01. Next base: position 10,618 of record JADYYO010000111.1, on the reverse strand, counting down.
CGGCGGCGACCCCCGGCCGCGCACCGCCGAGATGATCGCGGCGACGTGGGAGCCGCTCCTGCGGGGCGAACGGGAGGACTGGCTCGGGTTCGCGATCTACGCGCTCCCGGACGTGCGGCCGATCGGCGTCGCCAACATTCGCGATTTCACCAACCCGCACGGGACTGCCGAGTTCGGGATCACGATCGGCGATGCGGCGGACCGGGGCAAGGGGTATGGCACGGAGGCGGTGCGGCTCCTGCTCGATTACGCCTTCTCCGCGCTCGGCGTCTACAACCTCTGGCTCGACACCCCGGCCTACAACGCCGCGGCCATCCGTGCCTGCGAGAAGGCGGGGTTCCGCGAGATCGGCCGACGGCGCGGCGCGCGGCTCCTCGCCGGCACGCGCTACGACGTCGTGCTGATGGATTGCACGGGCACGGCCGATGATTTCGTGCCGCTGCCGCGCCGGGCGCTGCCGAGCGAACGCGGCGAGCTGGACGGCGAACGGAGCAATGCTGTCGCCATGCGCGGCGACCGTTGCCTATGAGGCGCGCTTCACGATCGTAGCTCTCGCGCCCGATCGGGTTCCGAGCCAGACGGTCAGGATGGCGACCGGGGCGAGGATGCCGAGGGTTCGGTAGGCGACCTCGAAGCTGCCCGAGTTCGCCAGCGCGATCCCGCTGATCAGCGGGCCGAACGCCGCGCCGAGCGCGCCCATCGCCGCCGCCAGCGCCATGATCGCGCCCGGATGGGGAACGTCGCTGTCGAGGAGGAGGACGTTGGTGGCGATGTAGGCCATGCCGGTGCCGATCAGGACCGTGACCGCCGCCACAAAGGCGCCCGGAACCGTCACCACGACGATGCCCGTGAGCAGTAGGGCCAGGGCGACCGCGCTCATCGTCCCGTTCAGGATCTGCACCGGATCGAAGCGGCGCACCAGGATGGGCGCGAGGTTGTTGGCGACGAGCTGCACGCCTCCCGCGAGGAAGAAGAGAAGGCTGAGCACCCCCGCCGAGACCGCGAAGACCCCCGTCGTGTAGGCCCCGAAATAGACGAACCAGCCGGTGTAGAGCGCGCTGCAGAGACTGAGGACGACGAGCAGCGAGCGCACGCGGCGGTCGCCGAAGACGTCGCGAAAGGCGGCGAGCGGGCTGGGACGCGCGGCGACGATCGATTGCCGGGGCGTCGTCGGGAGAAAAAACGTGCCGGCGATGAGGAGGAGCGCGGGGATGACGATCGCCCCCATCGCCACCCGCCAGCCGAAGCGGGCGTCGATCTGCGTGACGATCGGCAGGCCCGCGATGAGGACCAGCGTCGTCGCCGAGGTGATGAAGCCGATGGCCCGGTTGCGCCAGACCGGATCGGGAAAGAGCTCGCGCGCCCCCGTCATGCAGTTGGCCATGATCAGCGCGGCGCCGGAGGCGGTGAGTACGCGCCCGGCCGCGAGCCAGGCGAAGGAGGGGGAGAGCACCGCCAGAAGCAACCCGCCGATGACGAGGCTGCCCTCGATGCGGAACCAGGTGGCGCGGCTCCAGCGGTCCATCCAGGGCGCGGCAGCGACGGAGAAGCCGAAGCCGACGAGCGAGCCGATGGTGGCGAGTTGCCCGGTCACGGCGTCAGGCGTGCCGAATTCGGCGCCGATGCGCGGCAGCAACGGGCTGAGCGATGCCGACTGCAGCAGGTTGACCGCGGCGGCGAGGCAGAAGACGAGAAGCCCGAACCAGGTCTGCGCCGGATACCGTTTACGATGCTCCACTCGCTCCCCAACCACCCTTGCCGCCGCTTTCCGAATCGGCTAATGGTAGGCGCAGGGACGTGGAAGCGCGACCGACCGGCAGCGACGGCGGCGACCCGCGATCGCGAGCCGCCGAGAGGCAGAGTCGCGCTAGTAGTGGATGACGATCGGCGTTCCTAGGTCGGCCCAGTCCCAGAGAAACCGGGCGTCGTCCAGGAGCAGATTGATACAGCCATGGCTGCCCGGGCGACCGATCGTCTCCTTGGTCCGCCACCAGGCGAAGTGGAGAGCGTGCCCGCGGTCGGTGAAGTACTGGGTGAAGAGGACGTCATCGAGCCGGTAGTGATTCTCTGCCCCGATCGCGCCGGAGGTCATCGTCTCGTTCGCCACCCGGCTCAGGATGGTGAAAAAGCCTGGCGGCGTCTCCCATCCGGCCATGCCGGTCGTCACCTCGATCGTGCGCACCGGCGTTGTGCCATCGTAGGCGGTCAGGAGCTGCTGGATGAGGTTGATGTCGATCCACCTCCCCCACGTCGGCGCGTCGGCTGGAATCGCGGTCGGTAGCACGGGCGCGTTGCGGCCGACGTTGCGGCCATAGACGAAGCGCCCCTCGCCGATCTTGGCCCAGAGGTCGGCGCCCTCGAAGACCTCTTCCCCTTCCAGCCACTCGGTGACCGTCACCGAGTCGCCGAATTGCAGCGTCTCGGCGATGGCAGCCTTCGTCGTCGGCTCGCGGCGCACGTTCGTCTCTTCGAGCGCTGCCCCCTGCCAGACGGAGAGATCCCAATCGGCGGGTTGCAACTGCGGCAGCGGCGGCCGCTCGGCCAGGAATCCGGCCGAGACCCAGCCGGAGCGCCCGTTGGCATAGCCGGGAACCCAATCGCCATTCGATCCCGCGGCGGCGATGAACTCGGTATTGCCCGGGAGGAGCGCCACCATCGAGGCATCGCCATAAGGCCCGCCGCGCAGGCGCAGACCATCCGACGCCGTTACGAGGTAGGTGTTGCCGCCGGTCGGCGGCGCCGGCAGGAAGGCGGGATCGCTGTCGAGCAGCCCGTCCCGTTCGGCCAGAAAGCGTCCCATCGCCCGCGGCGCAACGACGCCATCTCGCGCTTCCAGCACCGCGCCCTCAAAGACCTGCAGCAGGACGCCCGGCGCGTTCGGATCGACGAACGCCTCGGAGACGGGCGGGCCGAAGAAGGGCATGCCGCCGAACATGCTCCAGAAGGAGGCGAACGGCTCGTTGACCGTGTGATTCGTCTCCGGAAAGAACTGGCAATCAGGGCTCTGGCACGAAACGGCCGGCGCCGACGCCGTCGGCGTGCTCAGGTTCGCCCAGAGCGACTTGCCCAGCGGCTGGCAGCGCACATCGAACGGCGCCGCCTGGGTCGGGTCGTACAGCAGCACGACGTTCTCGAACGACTGCAGCACGCCGCCGGCGCCAGTGGCGTAGCGCTCTTCTGAAAGCGGCATGCCAAAGGTGGCGAGCCCGCCCCCCTGCTCCCAGCGGGAGCGGAACGGCTCGGCCAGGTTGTGCCCTGTCTCGGCGAAATAGAGGGTGCCTGCGCCCGGCGTGGTCGGCACGATCGCGGGCGAATCGACGGGCGCCGCGCCCGGGGCGATCTCTTGCGCCATAGTCGTGCGCCGGGCGGAGGCGAATGGGGACAGGGCGCTTGCCGCGCCGGCGGCCAACGCCAGCAGGCGACGGCGATCGATGCGGCCGCGGTAGACAGGAACGGACCGGTCGAACTTCTTGGTCATCGACATCACTCCCGCGGGGGGATGCTCGCGGGGCAAGCGACGAACGCCCGCTGCGAGTGGGGCATGCGTTGCGTTCGGGGCGTCACCACTATACGCCCCCCTCCCTGGAGGGACCAGATGTTCCCGGATGGCACCGATCTGCCCGGTGATACGTCGCGATCGGGCGGCCGGTTTCTCGCGGCGAAGCATCGCGGCCACTGCCTGAAGGGGCAGTGGCCGCGAGTACGCAACGTCAGGGGTGTGACTCGGGTCAGTCGCGCAGGATGCTGAACTCGTCGGCGTCGACCGTGTGGGCGCGCCGGCTGAGAGCGAGGATGATTGCCAGGCCAACGGCGGCCTCGGCGGCGGCGACGGCGATCGTGAAGAGAGCGAACCCCTCGCCGAACATGGTGCCCGTCTCCCGGGCGAAGGCGACGAGGCTGAGGTTGACGGCGTTCATCATCAGCTCGACGCACATGAACATGATGATCAGGTTGCGCCGGATGAGGACGCCCATCAGCCCGATCACGAAGAGCGCCGCGCTCAAGAACAGAAAGTGATTCGTCGTCAGTTCGGCCATGCCCGTGGAGTTCTCCCCTGCCCTCAGCGGCGCGTGATCGTCACGTCTTTGCGGCGCGCCGTGCCGCCCCCGGTATAGAGATCGGGATCCTGCACGAGGATGATCTCGCGCGTTGCCTCCAGCGCCTCGGTCGCCTGGCGATCGGCGGCGGTGATCGGCGCGGCGGTCGATGGTCCCTCCGGCAGCGCCATGTCGGTCCCGCGCGGGTGGCCGAGCGAGATCGTGCCGAGGCGCTCACCGAGCCGCTCCGGCAGGGCCAGCACGATGGCGCCGATGACGCCGACCAGGAGGACGAGCGAGACGAGCTCGAAGGGGAGGAGGAATTGCGAGAAGAGGAGGTTGCCGACCGCCTGTGTGTTGCCGTAGGCGCTGATGATCGCCGGCGTCGCGGGCGTGCCGAAGCCGTTGATCTGGGCGCTGCCGACCATCGCGCGGTTGGCGATCGCCGCAGCCACCTCGAGGAAGAGGATGATGCCGAGCAGCGGACCGACGATCCGCTGCACCGGATGCCCGCCGCCTCGCTCTGGGAGCTGCCGGGGGTCGACGAGCATGAGCAGGAAGAGCATCAGCACGAGGACGGCGCCGGCGTAGACGATCACCTGCGCGGCGGCGAGGAACTCGGCGCCGAGCATGACGAAGATGCCGGCGGTGTTGAAGAGCGCGAAGACGAGGAAGATCGCGCAGTGAACGGGGTTCTTGGCGACGACGACCCCTACCGCCGACAGCACCGAGATGGCGGCCAGCAGGTAGAAGAAGATCGCGTTCCAGGGCATCGAGCGGCTCCTCCCTTTCCGGGCCTAGAAGCTCAGTTGACCTTGGCCGGCGAGCCGGATCAACGCCGTAATCAGCACATTGATGAGCACGAGCGGGATGAGGATCTTCCAGGCGATGCCCATCAACTGGTCATAGCGGAAGCGTGGCAGCGTCGCTCGCAGCCAGATGTAGAAGAAGAGGAAGAGAACGACCTTCAGCAGCAGCCAGAGGATGCCGATTCCCCAGAAGCGGTCCGCGCCCGGCCCATCGATGCCGCCGAGGAACATCGTCGCCGCGAACATCGAGACGACGATCATGTTGATGTATTCGCCGAGGAAGTAGAACGAGAAGCGGAAGGCGGAGTACTCGGTGTGGAAGCCGGAGACGAGCTCGGTTTCCGCCTCAGGCAGGTCGAAGGGGGCGCGGTTCGTCTCGGCGACGGCGGCGATGAAAAAGATGACGAAGGCGAGCGGCTGCGACAGGATGTACCAGTTGGGGAGCACCAGATGGAGCGGGCCGATGGAGAAGGTGAGCTCGCGCATCTGGTCCTGCATGATGGTGCGGATGCTGAGGGAGGAGGAGAGGAGGAAGACGCCCATCAGCGAGAGGCCGAGGATGATCTCGTAGGAGATCACCTGCGCCGCCGAGCGGAGGCCCCCCAGCAGCGAGTAGCGGTTGGCCGACGCATACCCGCCCAGGATGATGCCGTAGACCCCCAGCGAGCCGAAGGCGAGGAGGAAGAGGGCTCCGACGTTGAGGTCGGTGATCCAGAGATTGATCGACTGCCCGAAGATATTGATCGAGATGTCGCCGAAGGGGATGACCGCGACCCGGGTGATGGCGACGACGAAGACGACGAGGGGCGCGAAGTAGAAGACGACCTTGTCGGCGTGGGCGGGGATAAGGTCTTCCTTGCCGAGGAGTTTGATGCCGTCGGCGAGCGGCTGCAGCAACCCTTTCCAGCCGGTGCGGTTGGGACCGATCCGGTCCTGCATGGCCGCGAGCACCTTGCGCTCGTACCACGTCATGTACGCCATGCCGACGAGGAGGACGTTCATGAAGATGAACGCCACGATGAATGTCAGCCAGATCGGCTGCTCCATATCAGAGCCCTGCCCTCACCCGGTATCGTCGAATCCGTTTCGTGCCGAGGCACGGCCGCGCCGCCGGCACAATTGCGTATTCTACCCGCATCCGCCGGAATCGTGGCGTTCCGGCGCTCGCCCCGGTTCCGGGGAAGATCAGGGCGAACGATTCAGAAATTAGCTAGAATATTGGACAACATGTTGGCTGCTGCACGAGGGTAAGCGCATGAAGACCGTCTCGGCCACCGAAGCGAAGAACCGGCTCGGCGCGCTGATCGGCGATGTCGCCGGCGGCGAGGGCGACGTGATCATCGAGAACCACGGCCGGCCGCGCGCGGTGTTGATCTCGTACGACACGTACCAGGAGCTCCTCGACGCGCGAGAGAAGCAGCGCCGGCAGGAGGCCCTCGCGGCGCTGCGCGCGCTGCGGGAGCAGGTGCGCGCCCGGAATCAGGATTTGGACGAAGCGGCCGCGGATGCGCTCATCGAAGAGATCGGTGCTGAGCTTCGAGCCCGCCTCTCGGCTCGTCTGCGGACAGACGCGACCAGGCGAACCGGCTAGGTGAGCGCGCCGCGAGCGGTCTTCGATACCAACCTCTTCCTGTCGTATCTCCTTTCGCCGGCTCCCGCGGGTTCGGCGGTCGATGCCCTGTTCGAAGCGGCGGCCGAGGGCCGGTTTGTACTCCTCATGCCGATCGAAGTCATGATCGAGTTGAACACCGTGGCGATGTTGCGGCCGCGCTTGGCGCATCGTATCCCCCAGCGACTGATCGAGGAGTTGCTCCGCCGGGTTACGACGTTCGCGAACGTGCTTCCCGTGGCTGAGGAGGCGCCCCCACGGGTTTGCCGCGACCCCGACGACGATTTTCTGGTGGCCGCGGCGATTCTCCACGGCGCCAGCCATCTGGTCACGCGAGATCAGGATTTGCTCGCGCTGGGCGCCGTGTTCGATGTGGATATCGTCGCCCCCGTAGCCTTTCTGGCGCTGCTGCGGCGAAACCGCCCTGAGGTCGAATGAGCTGCCTATTTCTTGCGACCTGTTCCTCCTGCTTCGCTGTATCGTGTCCCGGAAGACCTTCCGGGATCTCAGCGTCGATCGGGAGAGGAGTTTGTCTGCTCGATGGCGTTCCCGGTAACCAGACATCGGCTCGGGTCCCTATTCTGGCGTGCTTTGTGCTGCCGATTAAGGAGGCGGTCGCGCCCATCGACGCCTGGCCTGCCCGTGAGATGAACAGGAGGTTGGGCAATGGACGCTCCCAATGCGGAGCAGCGGTTCGTCACGCTCGACGAGAAGGCGCCGCTGGCTGACTACAACTACGGGCACTTTCGCACCGAGCATCTCATCAGGGACGCCAAACGCACGTTGACCGACCGTGGCATCATGGCGGGTGAAACCGCCCCGGACTGCGCAATGGCTCGCGTCGACAGCGGCACACTGCGGCTGAGCGCCTTGTGCGGTCGCCCCGTGCTGCTCCGCTTCGGGCCATTTACCTGACCGGTGACAACCGGCTCGGTCGAGCCGCTCGAGAAGCTGCACGCGCGCTGAGGCGACCGGGTGCAGTTTGGCGATGTGCTGATTCGCCAGGCGCATCCGGGGCCCGGCGCTGGGCTATATCGTCGCTTCGACGAGAAGGTGGCTGACGCCGAGCGCTATCGCCGTGAATCCGCCATCGATTGGCGGGTGCTCGTCGACGATCTGGAGGGGACGGTCCATCAGGTCTACGGCGGCCTCGCCGATCCTACCTACCTGATCGACGCGGACGGCCGGGCGGCTGACTCCACCATGTCGACGCACGCGTCAAACCTGAACGCGGCGATCGACGCCTTGTTATGGCAGGGCGGCCGTGGCGTCGTGAACGGCGGAATCGACCATGTCGCGCACCTCTTGCCGACGTTGACCGATGGTTGGAAAGGGATCCGCCGGGGGCTGCCCCAGAGCTACATCGATCTGGAGCTGGCTGCCCCTGGGTCGGGGAGCGCCATCTGGGTTGGCTATCAACTCCGCCCGTTCCTCGCGCCGCTGACTCTCCGCATCGAACTGCTCCCTGCGCTGGCGCGAGCGGCTGTTGGCCTCAGCGTCGTGGCCGTGGGGTGTCTCGCCCTGCAGGGGATGGGCCGTGCTCGGGCCATGGCGTCCTGATCTACCGTTGCCCGGACGCCCTCGGCGGTCGGGCACTCGCCCCGCGATTCGGCCAGGACCTCATCGAACAGCGCCGTCCAGCGCGGGACGACCGCCTCGACCGCGAACGCCCGCTCGACCAGGTGGCGCAGATTCCCCCCGAGCGAGTGGGCGAGATCTCGATCCGCCAGCAGCCGGTCGAGCGCCCCGGCGACGGCCTCTGGATCCTCGTGCGGGACGAAGATGGCCGTTTCGCCATCCTCCAGCAGCTTCCGCGTGCCGGCGTCGGGCGTCGCGACGATGGGGAGGCCGGCGGCACCCGCTTCCAGGATGACGTGTGGCAGCCCCTCTCCTCGCGCCAGCCAGGCGAAGGCGTCGAGCCCGGCGAGGAGCCGGGGCACGTCCGGGCGGTCACCGAGAAAGGCGAGCGCCCCGTCGAGACCGAGGCCGCGCGCCAGAGCCTGCAGCCCGGCGGCGTAGGCCGGCATGAACGCGTCCTCCCCGCCGATCACGACGAATCGCGCCTCCGGCCGGCGCGCGTGGAGGATCGCCGCCGCCTGCAGGAAATCCTCGACCCGCTTCTTGCGGTCGAGGCGCCCCACCCAGCCAATGACCGGTGTCTCGTCGTCGATGCCCCACCCGGCGCGGACGGCGTTGCGCGCTCCCCGGTCGAACTCCGAGAGGTCGACCATCGACGGGATCACGAGCGCGTGCTGAGGCCGATCGGGCATCATCGCAGCGGCGGCGTCCCGGATGGCGGAGCAGACGCCGACGTAGCGCGCTGTCAGGTGCTTCGGCGTCGCTGCCGCCTCTGCGACCAGGCCGCCATGTTCGATCAGCGGCGGCGGCGCGGGTAGCCGTTCGAGCGCGGGGTAGAGATCGGCCACCGCCTGGCAGCCGACGACGAGATCGAAGGCCGGGAGCTTCTGCGCGAGGTAGTCGATGGTATCCGCGAAGGAGAGGCGGTACGGCGCGCGGTCGACTGGCACGCCGAGGGCTTCCAGTTGCGCGTGCGTCTGCTCCGGCATCCCCGGCATGCGCAGGCAGGCGATCACCTCGAGGCGGTAGCGGGCCGGATCCAGATGCCGGGCGAGATGCCGCACCTCCGTCTCTTCGCCGCCGATGACCAGCCACCAGAAGACGAAGAGCACGCGCCGTGGCCGGTCCACCGGGTGGCGGTCGTTCGCGCCGGTCGCCGCGCGCGCCGTGTGCGTCTCGCGATGGTCAGGCATGGTCGCGAAGATGCGGCAGGACTCGCGAGACGAAGCGCTCCATGCCGGCCGTGTCCGGGAAGTCCATGAACCGGAGCTGGAAGTGCTGCACGCCAGCATCCAGGAAGGCGAGCAACTCTCGCGTCACCTCGTCCGGCGTCCCGGCGACGATATGGAGATCGGGCCAGCGGATGGCACGGTCCGAATCTTCCTCGACGCTCACCCAGGTCGCCTGCGAGCGCGTGATCTCGGCCGGGTCGCGCCCGACCTTGCGGCAATGCTCGTCCAGGATTCGCGACTTCCGCGCGAACGCCTCGACTGTCCCGACGTCGGCGCACCACCAGTCAGCGTAGCGGGCGACGAGCCGGAGCGTGACGCGCTCCCCGCCACCACCGATCATCAGGGGGATGGGTCGGTCTGGTCGCGGTGCGACGGTGGCGTCCTCGATCGCGTAGTGCTGCCCTTTGACTGTGGCGTGGGGGCCGGCCCAGAGTGCCTGGATGATCGCGATCGCCTCTTCCGTCTGCGCCAGGCGCTCGCGCGGGGGAGGGAAGGCGTAGCCGAACTGGCGGTGCTCCGTCGGGTTGTTGCCGGCGCCGATGCCGAGGATGAACTGCCCATCGGTCAGGAGCTGCATCGTGACCGCCAGCTTGGCGAGGTAGGCCGGGTTGCGAAACGCCTGCCCGCAGACCATCGTGCCGTAGCGGAGCCCGGGATGGCGGCCTGCCAGCCACGACATCGTGCTGAAACACTCGAGGTGGGCCTTGTCGCCCCAGCCCATGTGATCCTCGACCCAGATGGTGTCGAACCCCGACTCTCGCGCGAGCGCGATGTGGCGGTCGTCGACGGCGACCAGATCGCGCGCGATGCTGGCCGCGCCCGGGTCGGTTTCCGGCGGCGTCTCGAAGAGGGCGGGCTGCGCGATCCAGCCGAAACCGCTCCGCTCGGTCATTGCCCCACCCCGATCGTCCGGTTTTCGCGGGCGGATTGGGTCGCCGCCATGGTGAGCCGGTGCGTGCGCAGCGCCTCCTTGTAGGGAGCGCGCACGCGGTTCGCCTTCCCCTGCACGGCATCGATGAAATCGCGGTCTTCCCGGGCAAACGGGTCGCCCTGCGCCTTCGTCACCGGGCGCCCTTTCCCGACGTCGATCATCAGCTCGAACTCCGAAAGCTCGATAGCCAGCCCCTCGGCGAAGAGGTGCAGCCCGATGCGGTGCGGCCAGTTCAACAGGGACGTCGAAGCGATCGATCCGACCGCGCCGCTGGCGAAGTGGAGCAGGGCGGCCGTGGCGGAGAGGACGTCGGCCTCCGGGAAGGCCTCCCGGTCGACCCGGCACCCCGCGGCGGTGACCGCGTCGACCTCGCTGACGAGGCAGCGGGCCAGATCGAAAATGTGGGTCGTCTGCTCGACCAT
>JADYYO010000110.1 GCA_020853615.1 Thermomicrobiales bacterium | reverse complement strand
GGTGGTGAGGATGCACGTCGATCGGCGGCTGATTGATACTTGCAGCCGCGAAGGTCTTACGCCGGATTGCGGAGGCAAAGGTGTCGATTGAAATGCTGCAGCAGGTGCGCGATCGCGTGATGCCGATGCTGCGCCTGGTCGCCGAGGAGTATCGCCCGCGCGTTGCCGAGGGCTACCCGATCGTCGTCGATTCCGTGCAGGATGGGGTGGTCGGGCTCGAGATCGATCCGAGCTATGCCCTCTATTTCTCGACCGACGGCCAGGAGCTCTTTACGGACGTCTACTACCGCTCCTCGCGGAACGATGTCCGCTCCTCCGCGATGCGCGAGAAGTTCTCCGGTCGCCCGATCTACGACCGGCGGCCCCTCTCGGCGTCGATCACCGATATCCAGCTTCGCAACCTGATCGCGGAGCTCATGATGCGGCACAACTACCAGCCGGGGCTGGTGCACATCTCCGATTCGTAACGAAGCGGTGATGGACGCGATGAAGGGGTCCGGAGGGACCCCTTCATCGTCTCGCTGTTTCACGTGAAACCGCCGCGCGGCTACTCCAGGATCCAGTCGTCCGTGCTCCGAGGCCACGAGGCGAGATCCCGATCCCCGAAAAAGAGGGCGACCTCCCGCTCGGCGCTCTCGGCGCCGTCCGAGCCGTGGACCAGGTTGCGTCCCGTCATCAGGCCGAGGTCACCGCGAATCGTTCCCGGCGACGCCTCGACCGGGTTGGTCTTCCCCATCGTCGAACGGACCGCCGAAATCGCGTTCGGCCCTTCGAGGACCATCAGCACGCTCGGGCCCGACGTGATGTAATCGATCAACCCCTCGTAGAACGGCTTCCCCTCGTGCTCGCCATAGTGCCGCGATGCCACGCCCCTGTCGATCGTCCGGAAATCGAGCCCGACGATCTTCAGTCCGCGCTGTTCGAGCCGGCCGATCACCTCGCCGACCAGCCCCCGCTGCACCCCGTCCGGCTTGATGATGACCAAGGTCCTCTCGACCGCCACGCTTGCGTTCCTCCCCCGAATCGCTCTCGAAACCCCGAGTCGCTGCACACGCCGCGCCTTCGCCGCAGGGACGCTAGCACACGCTCCCCGCCGCGCGCGAACCGATCAGCCGCCGGCCTCGCGATGCCGGTCCGCCGGTCCTTCACCCGGCTCTGGTGCGCTCGCCGCGACGTCGTCCAGGCGGATACCCGGCGGCCGCCGCTTTTTCGGTCGATAGCGCGCCTGCTCCAGCGACCAGAGCGTCACCACCACCGCGATCACCAGTGGCACCAGAATCACCGCCGCCGTCAGAATCCACTGCTGTGCCTGCACGTTCCGCGTCCTGCCTCCGCGCTTGGCGCCGCTCATCAGTGTCGGCAACGCGCGCCCGAACTCAAGGCGCGCTGCTCAAGCGCCATCTGCTTCAACGAAGATATCCCAGCACCAGGTAAACGACGAGCACGTGGAATGCCGACGCCGGTAGGAACCCGCCGGGCCACCGGCGCAACGCCCATGAGGTGACGCCGATCGCGAGCCCAAAGAGCGCCCCGACGGCGAACGCCAGGAGGAGATCCGTACCGCCACCGCTTGCCCCCGCGAGCGCCAGATCGTGCGCGCCCCACGAGAGGGCGAAGAGCGCGACCGGCAAGAGCGTCGCGCCGCCCGACAATCCCCGCGCCGCGACGCCAAAGTTGATCGCCTGGTAGGCCGCGACATCCGCCACCCCGAAGAGCTCGAGCTTCCCCACGGGAACGAGTGGCCCCTGGACGAGGCGAAGGAGCGCCACGAGGATTGTCACTCCGACGATAAGCAGCGCCGCTTGCTGCCGGGCCGTCGGGAATGCCGAGGCGTTGCGAGCATCCTGCTTCTCCGGCGCCGGACCTGGCTGCTGTCGAAGGTACGCGAGCGCGAGGAGAGCGGCCAGCGCGGGAGCCGCGACGCGCGCCCAGTACCATGGAAAGGGCGTAAGGCCGATGCTTGTGACCGGCGCGCCAAAGACGACGACCAACAGCGGCCAGATGCCTTGGTGGATCAGGGTCAGGTTGAGCCACCGGTACGCGCGACGGAATCGCGCCAACCCCTCGCCCTGGAGGGAAGGCTCCGTCGCCGAGCCAAAGCGGCTCTGCCGTGACGGTCGTGACGCCTCCCGTTCAGGATCCCGGTTCAGCACCCGCTTCGCCCCGCGCCAACCGATGGCCTCAGCGCATCGCTCACCCTTTCTGCTCCTCAGGCGGTCGCAGTGCGCGGAACCGCCAGAGCAGCAGCAGGTCGTACGCCCCTTTCAGCGTCCCGGCCACCACCAGCGGCCACCCGAAGACCGAGAGTCCGAACATCCAGCCCGAGATCAACGGGCCGAGCGCCGAGGCGATGCTCTTTGGCACCGACGTCACGCTCGCCGCGGCTGGGCGCTCGGGCGGCGAGACGACCGCCATCACATAGGAGTTCCGCACCGGCACATCCATCTGCGACAGGGCGCTGCGCAGCAGGAGGAGGAGGACCGCCAGCTCGACGCTCGGCATGAAGGGGGTCAGGATCAGGAAGAGGTTGGCTGGCAAGTGGGTAAAGACCGCCGTATTGAGCAGCCCGATCCGGCGCGCGATTCTCACCGCCAGGAGCATCGAGAAGGCGGCGAGGATTCCCGTCCAGAAGAAGATCGTCGCCGTCGTGCCGACCGAGAGCCCGAAGCGCTGGAAGAGCCAGAGCGCGAGCAGCGACTGCACGACCAGGCCGCTGCCGAACGAATCGATGGTGAAGAGGGCGGCGAGGCCGAAGACCGTCCGCTTCGATTTCCCGAGGGGCGCCGCCCGCTCCGACGGGTGCGGCTCGATCGCCGGCGAGAGCCGCTGATAGAGCGCGAAGACGATCAGACCGAGGGCAGCGTAGAGCAGAAACATGGCGTTGATGGCGAGCGGCAGCGGCAGTCCCGCGCGCGTCGAGACGAATGCCGGGATCCCCGCGCAGAGAGCGCCGACTGCCCCCACGAGCGAGCCGGTCATGCCGAAGCGGGCGAAGAGCGCCGTCCGCTGCTGGTCGCTCGTCGTCTGCGGCAGCAGCGCCAGCTCGGTCGGCAGAAAGACGCTGACATCGCCGGAGGAGGGGTTGAGGGTGCCCACGAAGGCGACGAGCATGAGCGGCCAGAAATCGCGCAGCAGTGCGAAGCCGATCCCTGTCGCCATCATCAGGAGCGCCGCGCGCACCAGGAGAGTGCGTCGTCTGATCCGATTCGCCACAAAGCCGACGAGCAGCGTCAGCGCCGCCGAGCCGGCCAGCGTCGCCGTCGCCACCGCGCCGATCTGCACGTTGCTCATGCCGAGTTGACCGAGATGGACTGGCAGCAGGATGCTAACGAAGCCATCGCCGAGCGCCCGGGTCCCCCGCGCGAGAAGCAGGACGCGAGCGTCGGCGGTCGTCTCCGGCGGCAGCAGGGGCCAGCGCTTCAACGGCAGGCGATCCTCATCATGCCCCGCAGACTACCCGATCCCGGCTCACCCCGCCCGACCGCGTCACGGAGATGAGAAAGGCCGCCGCAGAGTGCGGCGGCCCTCTTGTCATTCTGGCCGGCTGGCTCTACCCGAACGCGATCGTCAGCGGGTTCTCCAGGTAGCGCTTGATCACCTGCAGGAAGCGGGCGACCTCCGCGCCGTCGGTGATCCGGTGGTCGGCAGAGAGGGTGATGTTCATCCGCTTGCCCGGCACGATCTCGCCGTTCGCGACGACCGGGACGTCCTTGATCGAGCCGACCGCCAGGATCGCCGCCTGCGGCGGGTTGATGATGGCGATGAACTCCTCGACGTCGAACATGCCGAGGTTCGAGATGGTGAAGGTGCCCCCCTGGTACTCGTTCGGGGTCAGCCCGCCCTTCCGCGCGCGGCCGATCAGATCCTTGGTCATGCGCGCGATCGTGCCCAGCCCCTTCTCGTCCGCGTCGGGGATGAAGGGGGCGATCAGCCCGTCCTCGATGGCGACCGCGACGTTGATGTCGATGTTCGGGTGCTCGACCAGTTGATCGTTCTCGATCGAGGCGTTGAGGTTCGGGAAGTCGCGCAGGGCGAGCGCCGTCGCCTTCACGATCAGGTCGTTGAAGGAGACCTTCGCCTCGTCCGGCGCCTGGGCGTTGATCTGCTCGCGCAGCGCCGCCGCCTGCGCCATGTCGACCTCGACGGTCACGTAAAAGTGCGGCGCGGCCGCCTTAGACTCCGCCATGCGGCGGCCCGTCGTGCGCCGGATTGTGCTGAATTCGCGCGCCACTCCTGGCGGCCGGCCCGACGGCGCCGACACCACCGCGGCAGGGGCAGCGGCTGGAGCCGGAGCCGGAGTTGGCGCGGCGGGCGCCGGAGATGGGGCCGCTGGAGCCGGAGCCGCACTCGGGGCGCCGGTCAGGAGCGCCGCGATATCGTCGCGTACGATCCGCCCGCCGGGCCCGGTGCCGGCGATGGTCGAGAGGTCGATGCCGTGCTCGGCCGCGAGACGCTTCACGAGCGGCGAGGCACGCAGCCGCTCACCGGAGGCGGTCGTAGCCGCAGCCGCTGGGACTGGGACCGGCGCGCTGGCTGGCCGGGCGGCGCCGCGCCCATTTGTCGGGCTGATGGCAGGGGCTGGCACTGCCGACGGCATTGCGGTCGCGGGCGCCGCTGGCGCTGCAGCCGGTTCAGGAGCCGGACTCGGCGCCTCCGCCGCGACTTCCGCGTCCTCCTCGCCGATCGCCGCGATTGGCGCGCCGATGGGGACGGTCGCCCCCTCCTCGACGTACGTCTTCGTCAGGACGCCCGCGTCCGCCGCCTCGATCTCGAGCGAGACCTTGTCGGTTTCGATCTCCGCCAGGGGATCCCCGACGTTGACCTCGTCGCCGACCTCCTTCAGCCAACGGAGGAGGGTCCCCTCTTCCATGGCGTCGCCCATCTTGGGCATGATCACCGTCGGCATGACTCTACCCCTTCCGGTACAGGACGCGGTGGACGGCGTCGACGATCTGCTGCTCGCTCGGGAACGCCTCGATCTCCAGGTTGCGCGCGTAGGGCGCCGGAACCTCCGCGCCGCTGACACGCTCGACCGGGGCGTCGAGGTCGTCGAAGGCCTGCTCCTGCAGGATGGCAGCGACCTCGGAGGCGACGCTGTACCAGCGCCACTGCTCCTGCACGACGACCGCACGGTTGGTCTTGCGCACCGACTCGACGATCGTCCGCTCGTCGAACGGCCGGATCGAGCGCAGGTCGACCAC
This sequence comes from Thermomicrobiales bacterium, assembly GCA_020853615.1. Lineage (GTDB taxonomy): Bacteria > Chloroflexota > Chloroflexia > Thermomicrobiales > UBA6265 > JACCXM01. The sequence goes on along the minus strand of JADYYO010000110.1, from coordinate 2,993 downwards.
CTCGGCCGAGATGCTCTCCGCCTCCCGCTCCAGCTTGTCGGCCACGCGCAGCAGCATGTTGACCTGCCGGCCGTAGCCGATCAGCGTCACGTCGGTCCCCTCACGGGCGATGCGCGCCTCGCCGAAGGGGACGAGCTCCTCCCCTTCGGGCACCTCGCCCTTGGTGCCGTAGAGCGCGCCGGCCTCAAGGAAGATGACGGGGTTCGGATCGCGGATCGCCGTCAGCATCATCCCCTTCACGTCGTGCGGGGTCACCGGCGAGACGACCTTCAACCCAGGGAAGTGGCCATAGAACCCCTCGAGGCTGTGCGTGTGCTGGGCAGAGAGCTGCACGCCGCCGCCGTTCGGGCCGCGGATGACGAGGGGCACGCTCACCTGCCCGCCGGAGAAGTAGCGGAGCTTGGCCGCGTTCTGGATGATCTGGTCGACCGCCTGGAAGGAGAAGTTCCAGGTCATCATCTCGACGATCGGGCGCATGCCCATCATCGCCATGCCGATCGCCGCGCCGGTGAATCCCCCCTCGGCGATCGGGGTGTCGATCACGCGCTTCGGCCCGAACCGCTCCAGCATGCCATCGGTGACGAGGTGCGTGCCCCCGTAGACGCCGATGTCCTCGCCCATCACGACGACCGACTCGTCGCGCTCCATCTCCTCGGTCATCGCGGAGCGCAGCGCCTCGCGATAGGTCATGACGGTCATGCGTCCTCCGGCGGTGACAAACGAAAGTCGAGGAGTCGAGGAGTCGAGAAGTCGAGGAGGAGATGACGGGGGCGCGAGTTCACCAGGGACATCGCGCCTCGAAGCGAGGCTTCTTCTCGACTCCTCGCCATCTCGACTCCTCGACTCACTCCGTGTCTACGGTATCGGCGTACACGTCGGTGTAGAGCTCGTCGAGCGGCGGGTCCGGGCTCTCCTCGGCGAAGCGGACCGCCTCGTCGACGATCGCCTTCGCGTCGGCCTTGATGCCGTCGAGCGTCTCGTCCGAGACACCACTCTCGAGGAGCCGCGCCTCGACCAGCCCGATCGGGTCGCGCTTGCGCCACTCCGCGATCTCTTCCTTCGTGCGATAGCGCTCCAGGAAGTCGGCGGCGCCGTGGGGCGCGATGCGGTAGGTCATCGCCTCGATCGCGTACGGCTTCCCCGTCTCGCGCACGCGCTGGACGGCCCGTTTGGCGACATCGAGGACGGCGAAGAGATCCATGCCGTCGACGTCCTCGTGCTCGATGCCGTAGGAGTCGAACTTCGCCGAGAGGTCGGTCATCGCCGTCGCCCGCTCGACGCTGGTGCCCATCCCGTAGTTGTTGTTCTCGAGGATGAAGAGGGTCGGGTTCATGCCGTCCCGGCCCCAGAGCCCGGCCAGGTTCGCCGCCTCATGGAAGGCGCCGTTGTGGATCGCGCCGTCGCCGAAGTAGAGCTGGACGATGCCGTCCGTCCCCTGGTAGCGGAGGGCGTAGGCCATGCCGACCCCCAGCGGGATATGCCCGCCGACGATCCCGTAGCCGCCCCACAACCCGTTCTCGACGTCGAACAGGTGCATGGAGCCGCCCTTGCCCTTCACGAGGCCCGTCCCCTTGCCGTAGATTTCGGCCATCACCTCGGTCGGGTGGCTGCCGAGCAGGAGGGCGTGGGCGTGGTCCCGGTAGGCGGTGATCACCTTGTCCGTATCCTGGAAGTACTCCAGGAGTCCGGTGGCGACCGCCTCCTGGCCGCTGTAGAGGTGAAGATAGCCACCGACCTTTCCCGTGCGGAAGCCGCGCTGGGCGGCATCCTCGAAGAGGCGGATGACGTTCATCTTCTTGTAGAGCTCGAGGATCTTCTCGGTGTCGAGGGGCATCGTCTCGGCCCCGTTGTTCGACGCGGCAGCCGCCTCCCGCGCCGTCCGCGACCGCTCGGCTACGGGCCCGTCGTCTTGCGACGACGCCTTTCTGCTCCGGCTCTGGCCCTTCGTGGTCGACATGCGCTCGCCTCTCGCGCCTCCGGCGGAATTCGCCCGTGGTCGCCTGCTGAAACGATCATGATGCGTGTGAGACACGCGACTTCGGATGGCCTCGCCACCCACTCCTTTGCGGAATTGTACCGTAACCCTCTCGATGCTCAGCGCGTCAGACGTTATAGCTGCATTCTGCCCGGGACGCCTCGAATGCTGACAGCGCCATGATCGACGCGATCGAGATTCGCGGCCCCTTTCACGGCCCGACCGGCTATGACCGGCACGTGCGCGGCTTCGCCCGGGCGCTGCATGAGCTCGGGGTGGCGGTGCGCCTCGTTGACCTGCCGGAATGGGGCCCTGCCCGCCTGCCCACGCCGCTGCGCGACCCCTGGTACGACACCCTCGACCGCGATGTCGGCGCTCAGGTCGTCCTGCACTGCTGCCTGCCTCCGCGGGTGCGGCCCGACCCGCGCCGGGCCAACGTCAACTACACGATGTTCGAGGCGACGCCGATCCCGCCCGATTGGGCAGAGGCGCGCGCGCGCGTCGAGCGCGTCGTGGTCCCGACCGCCTCGTCGGTGCGCATGTGGCAGGCGGCGCGCGTCGCGCCGGAGCGGCTCGCCATCGCGCCCCTCGGCATCGACGCCCGGGCGTTCGCGAGGGTGACGCCCGGGGAGCTGCCGGGTGAGCTTCCCGGCGGAGGGGAGATCTGGCAGCGACGAACTCGCGTCCTCAGCATCGCGGAGGTCAACGGCCGCAAGAATCTGCCGGCGCTGCTGCGCGCCTGGCGGGAGGCGACCCGGCCGGATGACGACGCGGTGCTCATCCTGAAGCCGGGGCTCTACCAGCCGGGAGCTCGGCAGCGGCTGAACGCGATGCTCAGCGAAATCGGCGCCGGGCCGGAGACGACCCCCGCCAGCGTGGCCCCGATCGTCGTCGTCGATCGCCTCTTCAGCGACGCCGCGATGCCCGCCTTCATCGCCGCGGCCACCCACTACATCAGCGTCTCGTTCGGCGAGGGATGGGACCAACCGATGGTCGAGGCCGGCGCGGCGGGGTTGCG
>JADYYO010000109.1 GCA_020853615.1 Thermomicrobiales bacterium | reverse complement strand
TACAGCGCCGTGCGGAAATGGTGTCATCCTGAGCGCAGCGCAGGATCTCGACTCCCGGCAACCCCGTCTCCCCTGGGCCGAGATGCTTCGTGCCTCAGCATGACACGTCTTGTGCACGCCGCTGTAGTCGCCGGGGATGCCGGAAGCAAACGCGGCGACATTGACGGCGCAGATGCCCAATCCCGCTCCGGCGAGGGAGAGGGCATCGACCTGCTCCCGGAGCCCGGTGATAATCGATGAGGACCGTCGTGTCGAGGAGATACCGCGCCTCTGCGCTCACGCGGCGGGGTCCGCATGCTCCACGGCCTCGGTCTCGTCCCGCAAGGCACGAACCCACGCGGCGGCCGCCTCGGGCGTTTCCCAGCCGGGAATATCGACATCCGCCAGCGCGCCATCCATTTCGGCGATCGCGGCGCGTTGCCGCCGCCGCCGAAGCTCCCCATCGACGGCCTCGACGATAAACCGGCTGCGGCGGCGTGATCCAACAAGCGCATCGATGGCGGAGACAAGCTCCTTGGGCATCAGCACGTGGACGCGGCGCAGCTTGCTTTCAGTCACCGTTTGCTCGCTCTCCACGCTGATATCCTCTGACGCGGCGACGAGGATCGCACACGGTCGTGTGCGCAATGCGAAGCGATGCAATGCGGCGCGGCCAGGCATCGTGGCCGAAAACGCGATGCCTGGCGACGCCCCCTCAGCGGCTACGCTTCTTCATTGAGATAGCGGAGCGCCACGTTGACCAGCGACTCGATGCCGTACGCCATCGCCGCCTCGTCGAGGTCGAAGCGAGGGTGATGGTGCCCCCAGACGAGACCACGCTCCGGGTTCTGGCTGCCGACGAACCAGTAGGCGCCCGGCACCGCCTCCAGGAAATAGGAGAAGTCTTCGGCGCCCATCATCAGCGAGGGATGGACGACACCTTCCTCGCCGACGATCCGGCCCAGCTCCTGGCGCACCAGCTCGGTCATCTCCGGGTCGTTGACCGTCGCCGGGTAGCCCCGGGTGTAGCTGAACTCCAGCTCGGCCCCCATCGCCTTCGCGATGCCGGTCGTCAGCTCTTCGATCCGGCGCTCGAGGAAGTCGCGGTTCCGCGCGTTGAAGGTGCGCACCGTGCCGCCGAGCTCGGCGGAATCGGGAATCACGTTGAAGGCGTCGCCCCCCTTGAAGACGCAAACCGACACCACCGCCTCTTCGGTCGGGTCGACGGCCCGGGCGACGAGGGTCTGCAGGGCGGTCACGATCTGCGCGCCGATGACGATCGGGTCGATCGTGTCGTGCGGCTTGGCGCCGTGGCCCCCCTTGCCATGAATCACCATATGGAAGCGGTCGGCGGCCGCCATCGCCGGCCCGGGACGCACCGAGATCTGCCCAACGGGGCTGTCCTGGTCAATGTGGAGGCCGAACGCCGCGTCGACCTTCGGATCCTCCAGCACGCCCGCCTCGATCATCGGTTTGGCGCCGCCCGGCGGCAGCTCTTCGGCCGGCTGGAAGAGGAGCTTCACCGTCCCCGAGAACTGGTCGCGCCGGTCGTTGAGCAGCCGCGCTGCGGCGAGGAGCATGGCGGTGTGCGCGTCGTGCCCGCAGGCGTGCATCACGCCCGCGTTGCGCGACTTGTAGTCGACCTCGTTCTCCTCGTGGATCGGCAGGGCGTCCATGTCCGCCCGCAGCAGGACTGTTCGCCCCGGGCCCAGCTTCTGCCCGCGGATCAGGCCGGTGACGCCCGTCTCGGCGATGCCGGTGCGCACGTCCTCGATGCCGAGCGAGCGGAGCCGGTCGGCCACGATGCCGGCGGTGCGCACTTCCTGAAACGCCAGCTCCGGGTGCTCGTGAAAGTCGCGCCGGTCAGCGATCACGCCCGGCATGATCTCGTCGATCTCTTCGCGCAGTCTCGTCGCTTCGACCACGATCTCGCTCCTCCTGAATCCCGCTGCAGCCTGACGTGGAGACGATACCAGAGCGAGCCGGCTGATTCGCGAGTACGATCGTCGTGCGAGCGTGCGGTGGCGTGAGGAGGGGCGCGTGGATCTCGGCGGGCCGTTTCACCTACCGCTCTGGTTCGACTACGGCGCCACCTTCATCTGGGCGATCACCGGCGCTTTGCTGGCCGCGCGCCGCCAGTACGACATCGCCGGCATCGCCGTGCTGGCCTTCGTCTCGGCGACCGGCGGCGGGCTGCTGCGCGACGGCATCTTTCTCCAGATTGCACCGCCCCTCGTCCTGCGCACCTGGGTCTACATGGCGCTCGTCGTCGCCGCTGCCAGCGCGGTCCACGTCGCCGGCGGCCACATCCAGCGCATCCCCCTCTTCGACCGCACCATTGCCATCGTCGACGCCCTCGGGATTGGCGGATTCGCCGTCACCGGCGTCCAGCTCTCCCTGCTGGCCGGCCTGGGCCCGCCGGCCGCCGCCTTCGTCGGCGTCGTCAATGCGGTCGGCGGCGGCATGCTGCGCGATCTCTTTCTCCAGCGCGAGCCGGGCATCTTCAAGCCCGGGCCGCCCGTCGCGCTGGCCGCGCTGGCGGGGGCGATCCTCTATCTCGCGCTGACCCTCGGCCTGGAGATGGGCGGGGCGCTGGCGGGGCTCATCTCGGTGATCGCGGTCTTCCTGATCCGCGTCAGTGCCCTGCGCTACGGATGGCGGACATCCGCGCCACGCGGCTTCGAGGGGGTCGACGGGCACGACGCCCTCCCTCGCTGAGGCCCCGCGCGAGGTCGCGCCGATCGAAGACGCGGCAGAAGGTGATGCGCCCGCGGCGGCACAGCGTCAGTGCGTCAGCGCCTGAGTCAGCTCGGGATCCCGCCCAGGTAGAAGAACTCGTCGCGTGTCGGCTCGGCGATCAGCGGCGACAGCGCGCGCGCGGGGCGCCGAGCGAGCGCCGTCTCGATCACCGGCAGGAGATGCTCGAGGTGCAGCGGCCTGGTCAGCACCGCCGCCGCCTGGGAACGGAGGCGAACATCCTGCTGCGCGACGAACGCCCCATCGGCGGAGCAGATCACGATCGGCATGTGCGCGGCGCGCGCGGTCGATTTCAACTGCTGCACGAGCCGCCATCCGTCGCCGCTCGTGTCGCCGACGATATCGAGAAGCAGGAGATCGGGCCGCACGGCGATGATCTCCTCGGGGCGGATCGACGACTGCCCGACGAGGACCCGATACCCGACGACTTCGAGCGCATGGCGCAATTCGCCGCGCAACGCTTCATCGTCGCCGACCAGCATGATGGCGGCGCGGGACCCCGACGCATCCAACTGTTTCACGGGAACCTCCCCGACGGCCTGACACTGGGCCGCGGCGAATCTGCAGAGCTACCGGGACCGACAACGCGGGGGCTGGAGCGAGGAGCGAAACACCGGGCGTGCTCGGGCGGAGTCTCCTTTCGGCAGCCATTTATCTATACGTCATCAACGCCGATCGGGACGCATTGTCACACGGCAATCCTCTGGACGCGCGCTCCATGGCTACGCGTTCGTATGACGGGCCGATGCCTGGGCAAGCACGCGCGAGATGAGATCGAGCAGCGCATCGAGATTGAACGGCTTGCCGATGAACGGCGCCCGGGGACCGGGCGGCGCGATCGGGCCGGAGCTCATCAGGATGATCGGCGCCGGCGCCCGGCTCCGCGCGATCGAGCGTGCCAGCTCGATCCCGTCGAGCCGCGGCATCTTGACGTCGCTCAAGATCAAGTCGGGCGTTGCCGCCGCGACCACCTGCAAGGCCTTCAGACCATCGCCCGCTTCGCGGACGGCATAGCCAGCATCGACAAGGGTAAGGGCGATCGTTTTGCGTAATTGCGGATCATCATCCACAACCAGAATCGTCTGAGTCACTAGTCACCTCGAAACCACGACGGGCCTCGACCCACAAGCAAGGGGAGGCGCCACTGGCTGCCATGCAACCAGCGTGCCATGGTGGGTAACCGGCGCTACGTTCGGTGATGGTGGGACGAAGTCCGGGGAATGACCGCCGCAATGCCAGGTGCTTCCCCTCACCCTGGCCCCTCTCCGCGCCCAGAGGGCACCCGGGTGGGAGAGGGGAGTGCTGACGTCGAAATGCTGTGACGGCAGGGACGAGGCATCTTGCTGGCACGATGTCGCAGGAGTGCCATCTCATCTCGTCACACACTCCCCTCTCTCACCGCGGTGGGCCGGGGACCCTCTGGGTGGCGGCCGGGGGTGAGGGCGGGCCGTCGGCAAGGCGGCCGGATTCCGGATCAGACAGCGCGGGACGCCCTGGGGGCCTACCCCGCGTAGGCGACCGAGGGGAGCGACGGATTGTGGCCATCCCGCCGGTCGATGCGGGCCAGCCAGAGCTCGGGCTGGCGGATCTCGGCCATCGTCGGCAGGAAGTCGGGGCCGGTCCAGACGCGCCGCGCGAAGTCGTGCCCGCGCTCGGCGACGATGCGGTCGATGAACTGCTCGCCGAGGCGGTACTGCTCCATCTTGACGTCGAGCCCGGTCAGCTTCGCCAGCAGGCGGTCCGCCTGCGAGCGCTGCTCCAGCCGCTGCGCGAAGCGCCGCGAGATGAGGGTGTAGTTCGGTAGCAGGTCGCGGCCGACCGCGTTCATGACGTGGTTCGAGTATCCCTCGACGATGCACATCGTCGCCTGTATCTCGATGAAGAGCGTCCGCTGCTCGGCGTTCATCAGCGATTCGAGCCAGCTACCCGAATCTCCGCCACCCTCGCGGATGCGGTCGATGTAGAGCCGCAGCCCGCCGAGGCCGCTGGCGCGCAGGTTGGCCGCATCCTCGCGCAGGAAGGCGAAATAGCGCTCCAGCATGCCGTTGAAGTGATCGCGCAGCCACGGGTGCGCCTCGAACTCGAAGGCGTGGGTCGTCTCGTGCAGGGCGAGCCACATCCGAAAGTCCTTGCTCGGCAGGCCGAGCGTCTTCTCGGCGGCGCGGATGTTCGGCTCGACGTAGTAGAGGCGGCCCGGGGCCACCGGCTCGCGGCCGAGGAGGGTGAGGTCGTACTGGCCGAGGACCTTGCGCGCCAGATAGCCGAGCAGCAGCCCGACCTCGGCGCTGAGGATCTTCTGGTTCAGCGCCCCCATCAGCTCGGCGGCGACGGTGCGGTTGGCGGCGTCGCCGAGGAGGTTGAGCCCCTCCAGCGGCGCGAACATCCGCTCGAAGGCGTCGATGTTGGCGTTGACCCAGTCGACGCGATCGAAGGCGAAGGTGCGCTCCGGCGCCTCGGGGAGATGGTCGCCGGTGTAGTCGCTCACGATCGGGACGCAGCGGGTGACCAGCTCGCGGTACTCGGCGTCGAGCCGCCGCCGCTCTGGCATCGAGAGAACCTCGTCGCGGCTCATCGCGATGGCGATATCGCGCGCCTGCGCCCAGTCGATGAGGGGGGCCGGCTCGGAGGAGGTATCGCGGGCGGGGCGCTGCAGGCGCTGGCCGACCCAGGCGCCGGCAGCGGCGGCGATGAAGACGCCCACGGCGAGCAGGCGGGGATCGGGGCGGCGGCGCGCGCCCGTATCAGCAGGAGGAGCGATAGGCATGGGAGTCCTTTCCGTCGATGGAAGAGCCGGGCGATCGGCGTACTGGCACGCGTGCCAGATGCAACGCGGAAGTGGCCGGCCTCGTGAGGGGAAAACGTCTCCTAGCCGGTTCCGGTTCCCCGCATCGTCGTGTTGTGAGCGGGCGCGAACGAGCTGAAGAAGGCGTCCTGCAGGATGACCTTGTCGCCATCCTTGACCGTGCGGTTGATGGTAACGTCGAAGCCTTCGCGCGCCGTCTCGACGACGATCTCGGTCCCCAGTGGGTATTCGGGCGACTCGGTATAGCGCATCGTCGGGTCGGGCTGGACCTCGTTGCTGATTACCGGGTCGGGCACCTCGACATCCCAGCCGGGATTGGTGCCGAGGATGCGCGCGTAGAGCATCTCGCCGTCGGGGATGAGCACGACGGCGATCCAGTTGCCGGTCGTGTTTTTGAAGCGGAGATCGAGCCGCCAGTCGGGCTCGATGTTGACCATCGCGTCGAGGCCCGGCAGGCCCGTGACCGCTTCGCCGTAGGTGCGCAGGTAGTAGGGGTGCTGGTGGCGCTCGATCATCGGCAGGCCCGCCCAGAAGGCGGCCTGGAAGAGGGTGGTCGAGACCTGGCAGATGCCGCCGCCGACCACAGGCGCGGTCGTGAAGCCGCCGTGCTCGTCGTCGACGATGCCGTAGCCGGTGACGAAGCCGTTCTCCTCGGTGATCAGGGGGACGCTGTCGGCGTAGGAGAAGATGCCGTCCGGCGGCACGAGCCAGCCGCTCAGGTAGGAGGAGGCGATGTTGATGTTCTGCCGCCGGGCATCGCTCGAATCGCCGTAGTAGGTGCCTCCCTCGCCGAGGACGTCGTTGCCGAGCGCGATGGTGGCGGTGTCTTTCGCCGTCCAGCGCGGCTTCAGCGTCATGACGCTCAGCTCGACCTTCGGCTTTTGCGCCTCGAAGGCGGCGATGACGCTCTCCACGCCCTTGTCGAGGTCGAGGGCGCGCCCTGTGCTCTCTGGCGTCGCCAACTCGACCTTCCCGTTGTTGAGCTTCCAGCGGGCATCGTGCATCGGAACATCGAAGCTAGCGGCGTAGCGGCCGAGGCTCTCGCGCACGAGGTCGGGGTCGAGCCCGAAGACGAATGGCTCCTGCTCGCCGGGCCGCGAGTGGATCGTCAGGGCGCGCAGGAGATCGCCGCGGTCGAGTTGCCCCTCGCCGCCATCCCAGGCGAGCGCGATGCCTGATTGCATCATCGCCTCGCCCCGGTCGACGGCGGCGGCGGCCATGGCGTCGCTGATCTGCGGCGGCGTCTCGCGGACGACGAGCGGGACCGCGTCCTTCCCGGCCAGGAGTCCGGCGCTGATGGCCGAGACCGAGGTCGCGATATCGACCTCCGCCGCGCTGACGGCGGGGACGACCGCCAGGCGGCCGTTGTCGTCGACGGTGATCGCCGCGTCGCTGGCCGAGCGGTCGACCTGGCTGGCGAGATTTTCGACCAGCGTCTTCAGAGGCCGCTCGTCGATGTGAATCCGGGTTGTCGTCGGGTCGACGACAACGAGCGGCTGCAGGTCGGCCGCCGGGATGTGCCAGGCGAGATCGCCCGCCGAGAGCGTCAGCGGCGCGTCGACCACCGCGCTCGCATCCGGCAGATTCGGCGCCAGCGCGGCGGCCGTCACCGTCGCCGGGTCGTCCGCGATGACCATCTCGACCGGGTCGCTGGCGAAGCCGGTGATGCGGCTGACGAGATTCGCGGCCGTTCCTGCGTAATCGAGGCGGACGCCGGTGACGTCGGGCACGATCGCCGGGCGGCCGGAGGTGTCGAAGGTCAGGGCCGCGTTGCTCGCCGGCTTGACGATCTCCGGCGCGAAGGCGGCGAGCTGGTCGCGGG
>JADYYO010000108.1 GCA_020853615.1 Thermomicrobiales bacterium | reverse complement strand
TCACCCCGTCCTTCAGCGGGCGCACCGCCACGATCGACTCCGGCGTCTTGCCGACCATCGCCTTGGCCTCCACCCCCACCCCGAAGGCCCGCCGCGTCCGCGTGTCGATCGCCACCACGCTCGGTTCACTGATGACGATCCCCTTCCCCCGCACGTAGACCAGCGTGTTGGCCGTGCCGAGGTCGATGCCGAGATCGCGGCTGAAGATGCCGAAGAGCCTGGAGAGGGGTCGGAACAACGGCGTGCTCCTCCACGCGCGAACGGGCCCCGCCCGGCGTGACGTGTAGCGATGCGCACAGCCCAGCCGCGGCCGCGCCAGGGTCGGCGCGGACTTGCACGGGTCGCCGCGGAAAGCGGCGCGGAGTATAGCATGGGGCCATGCGGAATAAATGGTCGACCAACGCCGCCGCTGGTCCCGGCTTGCCCAATTTGTCAGTCAAATCGCAGGCGAAATCGCCTTGACGCGAGGCGCCCTTTGCCGCATACTTGCCAGTCGGGAAACGGCCACGCCGCTTCCCACGGCGTGCGCGCGGAGTCCGCGAACATGCGGCTCGCCGAATCGCGCGCACTCGACCCCGTGAAGGGAGATTCGTTGGACGCTGGCAGTCCTGGCTATTCGACAATCGAGAGCCCACGGGACTAGCCGGTCCGGCGCGTTCGTCCTCCATCCAGGACGAGCCGCCCGCCCCGGTGAAACCGGGGGCCAGAACGAGCCGATGTGCGGCTCCTGGAAAGGGCGGTGGTCCATGCAGCAGCCAATCCGCTACTACATCACGAAGAGCGGCGACGAGCCGACCGTGCGCAGCGTCAAGGTGGCGCGTGGCGAGCGTGAGGTCGATTTTCGCGCTGATACGCCGGCGGTAAAAGAGCAGGCCGCGCGTGCTGCCGACGCAGGCGGCTCGCGGCCCGGCGTGACGCGGCTGATGCGGCAGGCGATCCGGCGGCGCGGCTCGGACGCGTAGGCGCGGGAGCCGCCGCCGCACACCGTGTACCATCCGGGGGCCGGGATCAGTTCCGGCCTCCGTTTGTTATTAACAGCGATCAGGACAGAGCAACACATGACTTCCCGCCCCGCGGCAGCCGCCATGGCCGACCACGTCATCGGCATCTTTTCTCACAACGAGTTGAGCGCCGCCCTCGCGGCAACGCATCGGGCCGGATTTGGCCCCCAGGCGCGCGTGATCGACGGGGCGCGGGGCGACGCCAGTGGCCAACTGCACCGGATGGGCCTCCACATCGTCGACGGGGCAGCGCCCGCGCCGGGCGCGCTCCTGATCGTCGTCATCGCGCCGGGGAGAACGCCGATCGTCGCCGGGCTCTTCGGCCGGCTCGGCGCGGAGAGCATCATGCTTGCGAGTCGCCGCGCCCCGGTTGCGCGCCACGAACGAGCCGGCGGCGCGCTGAGCCCGGATATTCAGATTGTCGAGGATCCCGCTGCCGCACCGGGAGTGTGACGCGGCCGCGGGCCCTCTGGGATCAGCGTTGTGATTCGGCGCGATCCCCGCTCGCGTGGACTTCGACCTCGGTCGGCGCTGATGCCCCCGGCTGCTGGCCGCGGGAGGCGCCGCCGGTCACCGGGATGCTCCTCGGGCGCGCGCTGCCGGCCTTCGGCAACGTGATGGTCAGCACTCCATCCTGAAAGTCGGCGGTCGCTTGGTCGGCCTCGACCTGGGCCGGGAGGGAGACGGTCCGCTCGAACGCGCCGAAGCGTCGCTCGCGCAGTAGCCAGCGCGTCCCCTCGCCGCCCTCGTCGCTCTCTTCCCGGCGGTGGCCGCGGATGCGCAGGGTGTCGCCGAGGACCGTAATATCGATATCGGACGGAGGCACGCCCGGGACCGAGGCGACGACGATGAAGGCGTCGGGCGTCTCCTTCACGTCGAGCGCGAGGCTCGAGGCCATGCCCGGGCCGGGGGCGCCCGGGCGCGGCCGAACGAAGCTCTCCTCGAGAAGGTTGTTCATTGCCTCGCGCAGGCTGACGATATCCCCCCAGGGGTCCCAACGGGTCGTGCTCATGGCGGGTCGCTCCTATGCGTGAAACTCGACGCTCCAGGGGCCGGTCGCGGGGCCGGCGTGCGTTGCCTCTCGGCTCCACGCTCTTCATTTTCCCGAACATCACCGGCTCCCCGCAATGCGTCTCGCAATCCCTGCGCCACAGTTCCGTGAACCGAGGACCGAAACCGTGAGGCGGCTGAAGCGGTCAGAGGGTGATCGAGCCACGGAGCGGCTCTCCGGGGCGCATCCACGGTCGCGGCGGCGCGTCGTCCGCGGCTATCTCCTCCTGCCGCACCTCGTCCCCGTGCTCGTGGTCGAGTTGGCGGTGGCCGGTTTCGCCGCCATTGCGTGGCGCGGGGTGCCGCCCGCGCTGCTCGCGCAACTCCTGCTGGCGATGCTCGGCGCGCAACTCGTCATCGGGGCGGTGAACGAGCTCGTCGATCTGCCGTTCGACGCCATCGGTCAGCCGTGGAAGCCGTTGCCGGCCGGCGACGTCTCCGTCAAAGGGGCGAGGGGGGTGGCTGCCGTGGGCGGTGTGCTTGCGGTGGTTTTCGGCTTGCCCCTCGGGCTGTCCTCGTTCGCCCTGCTGGCGCTCGGGACCGGGCTCGGGCTCGCCTACGATCTCTGGCTGAAGCGGAGCGCCTGGTCCTGGTTGCCGTACCTGCTCGCCCTGCCATTGCTGCCGATCTGGGTCTTCACTGCTCTGGGCAGGCCCGAGCCGCGGCTGCTCCTTCTCTACCCGCTCGGAGGGCTGGCGACGATCGGCATCCACCTCGCGCAGGCGCTCCCGGATGTCGCGGTCGATCGCGCGGCGGCCCTGCCGACCGTCACCAGCCGTGCCGGAGCGCCCGCGGTCTTCGTTCTTGCCTGGGCGGCGGCACTCTCTGCGCCGCTGCTCGTGTGGATGGCGGCCGGTGACCTCGTGGCGGGCGTTGCCGCAGGCCCGAACCAGCTGGCGGCGGGGATCACCGTTGCGCTCATGCTCGCAAACGTGGCGCTTGTCGTTCTGAATCGGCGGTGGGCCGCGGTCGCCGCGTTTCCCCTGGTCGCTCTTGCGACGTTGGCCGTCGCGCTCGCCTGGACGGCCTCGCTGCAGCGGTGAACCTTTCCCGCTCCGGCCAACGAGTGCCGTCCGTTGCGTGAACTGGCGCGGTGTGGCGCGCTATTGACCATCCCGATGCACGCACCTATAGTCGTGCCGTCCGTTAAAGCGAGCATGCGCCGGCGCCGGGCCGGAGGCATCGTCGGAAAGCGAAGGAAGGAACAATGCGCAGAGGCTCTGGTTCCCGCTGGCTCCGCGCAGCCGGGACCGCGAGGGTCGTTCTGGCCCTGGCGCTCTTGCTCGGGATCGTCCCGATGCTGGCGATGGTGTCGCAGTCGGCATCCGCTCAAGACAAGGAGATCATCGTCGGGCTCATCACCAAGACGGAGACCAACCCCTTCTTCGTCAAGATGAAGGAAGGGGCGCAGAAGGCCGCCGAGGCCGATGGCGCCAAGCTCCTGACGGCGGCCGGCGCGTTCGACGCGGACAACGCCGGGCAGACGACCGCGATCGAGAACATGGTGACGGCGGGCGCGCAGGGGATTCTGATCACCCCTGGCGACACCAAGGCGATCGTGCCCGCGATCGAGAAGGCGCGCCAGGCGGGCGTCCTCGTGATCGCGCTGGATACGCCGACCGAGCCGATGGACGCGACGGACGCGCTCTTCGCGACCGACAACTTCAAGGCGGGCCTGCTGATCGGGGAGTACGCGAAGGCCGTCATGGGTGACAAGACCCCGGTCATCGCCACGATCGATGGCTCGACGGGCGTCTCGGTCAGCGTGCTCCGTCACAATGGCTTCCTCGCCGGCTACGGACTCGGCGAGGGCGGGGCGACCCCGACTGCCGACATGAGCACCTTCGCGCCGGCTTCCCAGGTCGTTTGCAGCCAGGATGCCGATGGCGATCAGGCGAAGAGCCAGACCGCGATGGAGAACTGCCTGCAGGCGAACGGCGACATCAACGTCGTCTACACCATCAACGAGCCGGCAGCCCGCGGTGTCTACACGGCGCTGAAGGCGGCCGGAAAGGAGAAGGATGTCCTGATCGTCTCCGTTGACGGCGGTTGCGATGGTGTCCGGATGATCGAGGCGGGCGAGCTCGCGGCGACCTCGCAGCAGTACCCGCTGAAGATGGCCCAGGAGGGCGTCGACGCGGTCGTCAACTTCGTGAAGACGGGTGAGAAGCCGACCGGCTACCACGACACCGGCGTCACCCTGATCACCAACAACCCGCAGCCGGGGATCGATTCCAAGGACACCAAGTTCGGCCTCGAGAACTGCTGGGGCTAAACCCTAGCCTCTCTCGCGCGTTGGCCTGGACCCGGTACTTGACCGGGTCCAGGCATTCTCTCGTCAAGGACACCTACAGGACATCTCGATGGGTGATGCAGTTTCCGTTGAGCCAACGGCGGTCGGGAGCCGGCGCACCATGCGATCGTTGGTCGCGCCCCTGACGAGTCTCGGGCCGCTCATCGCGCTGGTGCTGGCCTGCGCCTACTTTGCCTCGCAGACCGACCGCTTCCTGACCGGGACAAACCTCTCGCTGGTGGTGCAGCAGTCGATGGTCGTCGGCGTCATGTCGATCGGCCAGACGATCATCATCCTTACGGCGGGCATCGACCTCTCGTGCGGCGCGGTGATGGCGCTCTCGAGCGTCGTGATGGCCCGGCTGGCGGTCGTCAACGGGATCGATCCGTACCTCTCGATCCTGATCGGCCTCCTCGTCGGTCTCGCCTTCGGCCTGCTCAATGGTCTCCTGGTGACGCGATTCGACCTGCCGCCCTTTATCGTGACGCTTGGCACGCTGAATATCGCGTTCGCGATTACGCATATCTATTCGCAGAACCAGACTGTCGTCGGGGTTCCCCCGGAGCTGACGTACTTTGGCAACACCTTTGTCATCGGCCAGACCGCGATCACCTACGGCACCATCCTGATGTTCGTCCTCTATCTGCTTGCGGCCTATGTGTTGCGGCAAACAGCGGTCGGGCGGCATATCTATGCGATTGGCAATAACCCGGAAGCGGCCCGGTTGAGTGGAATCCATACGGTCAAGTTGCTGGTCGCGGTCTACGCGGTTGCCGGCCTCCTCTATGGAGTCTCGGCGCTCCTGGCCGTCGGCCGGACCGGGGTCGGCGATCCGAATGCGGGGCAGAACGACAACCTGGCGAGCATTACGGCCGTCGTCCTCGGCGGCACGAGCCTCTTCGGCGGCCGGGGGCGCATCATGGGCACGCTGATCGGCGTCCTCATCGTCGGCGTCTTCCGCAATGGGTTGCAGCTCATTGGCGTAGAATCGGTCTATCAGGTCCTGGTCACGGGTATCCTCGTCATTCTCGCGGTGGTAGTGGACCAGTTCGCGCGGCGGCATCAGGAATGACCGAACAGACAACATCGCAGAACAATGGCACGGCAACCATGGCGCGGCCGGATCGACGGCCTGTCCTCGAGGCGCGCGGCCTCGTCAAGCGTTACGGGCACGTCACCGCGCTCGACGGCGCCGATTTCGAGCTCTTTCCGGGCGAGATTCAGGCGGTCATCGGGGACAACGGTGCGGGGAAGTCGACGCTGATCAAGGCGCTCTCCGGGGCGCTGATCCCTGACGAGGGGCAGATTCTGGTCGACGGCACGCCGGTCCAGTTCCGCTCACCGAACGATGCCCGCGCCTACGGCATCGAGACGGTCTATCAGGACCTGGCGCTCGCCCCGGCGCTCGACATCTCCGAGAACATCTTTCTGGGGCGGGAGATCCGCCGGCCCGGCCCGCTGGGGCAGCTCTTGCGCATGCTCGACAAGCCGCGCATGCGCTCCGAGGCGAGCGC
>JADYYO010000107.1 GCA_020853615.1 Thermomicrobiales bacterium | reverse complement strand
ATCGACCGGAATTCGAAGAGGATCCTCGTGCGGCCGAGCGGGTCGAGCCAGAGGTAGGGGTAGACGGCGACGAAGAGCGCGAGCGCCGTCACGAGGACGAGCAGCCCAAGTGTGGCGAACCGCCGCGCCTGTCTCACATCCGGACGTCCCCGGACGAGGGCGGCGGCGAAGAGGGCGGCGCCGGCGAGGGCGAGGCCAAGCGCGGTGGCGAGCGGCGACAGTTTGGTGGCCCCGCCTAGCCCAAGGAGCGCGCCGAGCAGCACGGCTCGAGGCCAGCCGGGACGCCGTGCCAGCGACGCGGCCGCCAGGGCGGCCAGGGCGATGAGGAGGCCGAAGATCGCGTCCGCCATGGCGATCGACCCGATGTAGGTCGTGAAGGGGTGCACGGCGATCAGGAGGCCCGCGAGGAGCGCCCAGGGCATGGCCACGAAGACGCGCGCGATGCCGATGATAGTGAGGGAGGTCAGGGCGACGAGGACCGCGCTGGCCCGCCGCCCCGCCGCCAGGTCGTCCGGCGACGGCCGGTTGCCAACGGCGATGTTCTCCTCCCAGGGGAGCGAGAAATCCCATGGCGGGTTCGTCTCCAGATCGCGGCCCTGCAGGAGCAGCGCCGCGCCCATCGCATACGACCCGAGCGGAGGCTGGCCGCGCGTCATGTACTGGTCGTCCCAGGTCGGCCCGAACGGATCGCGCAGGTCGGCGAGGTAGTGCGCGCGCGAGATCCAGCGGCTTTCGTCCGGGTTGAATCCGGTCGTAGCGGAGGCGGCGTTTGCGAGGGCGAAGGCGAGCAGCGCGATCAGGAGGGCGAGCAGGATCTCAAGGGGCGTCGCGCCGCTCCTAGCGTCTGATCTGGCGTTGGCGAGTCGCATTCGGCGGCCGGGGCGGCGCCGGATCGATTCGAAGCGCATGGGTCGTTGGGTATCAATCATCACCTGCCGCGGACGCCGCAGGGCGCAAGGCGTCCCGTGCGGCCGGGCCACGCTCTGCCGGGCGCCGATCAGCCGGCCGGAAGAGGATAGACCGCGATGCGGCGGACCTCCAACCCGACGCCCTGCGACCAGAGCCCGGCTTCGGCATCGGTCGCTCCCGGATCGATGGGCGTGTCGAGTTTGCCGGTGACGATGCCGACTCCGTCGATGATGAGGCGCAGCCGGTTGCCGCGCAGCTCGAGCCGGTAGGTGTGCCAGTCCTCGCCCGGGTCGAATCGATTCTCGCTCAGCGCCACGTCGGCGTTGTAGCCGTCCTCCCAATCGGAAACGTTGGTGAGGCGCGCCTCATCGCCGTCGCCACTGCACGGGAAGAGGATGCCTCCGCCGTAGACCTGGCTCGCCCCGGGGCTGCCCCCGACGACGCCAAACGACTGGTCGCAAACGGAATCGAGCACCATCGTCACGCGCATCTCGGCTTCGATGGCGAAGTCGGGCGAGGGGACGCTGGCGACCTTCAGCCAGGGCTCGGAGGTGGCGTTGGCGCCGGCGATGACGAGCATGTCGTCCGACGTCGACCAGGAGCCGGACGCGAGGGCGGCGAAATCGGCGCGGCTGTCCGCGCGCATGATCGCCATGTTCGCCGTTGCCGCGTCGCCGCTCACCTGCAGCGGTTCGGGCGTCATCGTGGCCTTCGGCGCCTCGGCTGGGGCCTCCGTCGCGGTGAGCACGATCCCCTCGGTCGCGGTCGGCGCGGCGGCTGCATCTGGCTTGGGGGTCGGATGCGTGAAGGAGAGAGCCCGCGGGGTCGGCGTCGGCGCGACGCGCGCCCGCGCCTGCGAGGGCGCATCCACGGCCGACCCCTGGGCAACGATCCAGATCACCCCGACAGCCACGACGAGCATCAGAGTGACGATCATGGCGACGCCGCCGGCGACGGCGAGCGCCCGCGCCCCAGAATCACGACGTTCCCAAGGATTCTGCCAGGACATACCGCCCGCCGATCGACTCCCCACCAACCGGACGCGAGAGAGCGTACTGTGCCCGCGCCACAGCAGGCAATGGTCCAGCGGGCTGAAAATGCCTGCCGCGATTTGAGCGTACGTACAGTGCGCGATAGACTGATGGAACGGATACGCGGGAGCGTCGCTGTGCGGCGCCGGGATTCACGTGAGGAAGGAGGCGCCGTGCGCGCGGCTCGTCGGTTCGTTCTCTCGTTGGCGTTGGGCATCACGGCCATCTCGGTCACTCCGGTGGCGCTGCCGTCTGTTGCGGACGGCGTCGCCGCCAAAGGTCTCCAGTCGGGGCAGGCGGTGGTTCGCGATGTGGGGAGTGCCGGCTCCGATGCATCGACCTCGGTCACGGTCCGCGACATCATCACGGGGGACGCTATCGCCCC
The DNA here is from genome assembly GCA_020853615.1 of Thermomicrobiales bacterium. Classification (GTDB taxonomy): domain Bacteria; phylum Chloroflexota; class Chloroflexia; order Thermomicrobiales; family UBA6265; genus JACCXM01. The sequence goes on along the minus strand of JADYYO010000107.1, from coordinate 6,350 downwards.
GGCTATCTCGGTCGATGCGCGTGGGGCGACCGCGCCGGTGGTAGTGAGCGTGGCCGGCTCGTTCCCCGATTCGAGCGTCGACATCGTCGCGCCCGGCGGGAGTTCTCAGGCGGGGACCACGGGCGGCAACGCTAACTCGGCGTCGAACATCCTCTGCGATGTCTCCGGACCCAACTATTCGTCGAGGACCAGTCAATGCAACGCCGGTTCGCACATCGACCAGTCGATAGAGGATAACGATGTCGTCAGGTAGTCGTCCTCGTTGTCGGCCTCGGTTTCGCGCCGGGGTGACTGACGGTTAGTGCGGCGTGCGGATTACCGATCTTGGAGTAATCACCACCGCATTGCCAGGGCCTGCCCTGGCAATGCGGTGGTGATTACTCCGATTCCGTATCAGCCCTTCTCGGCGCCGATGGTCAGCCCGGCGATGAAGTAGCGCTGCAACGCGAGGTAGACAATCAGCGTCGGCAGCGCGACGAACATCGACGCGGCCGCGATCAGGTTGTCGTCGGTGAAGAATTGGCCGCCGAGGTTGGCCAGCGACGAGGTGATCGGCCGGTCGGCCCCCTGCTGCTCGAGGACGACGGCCCAGAAGAAGTCGTTGTAGATCCAGGTGAACTCCAGTGTCGCCAGCGCCGCGAGCGCCGGGAGCGTCAGCGGCAGAATGATCTGCCAGTACTGCTTCCAGACGCCCGCGCCGTCGATCCTCGCCGCGTCGTTCAGCGACTTGGGCAAGAGCTTCATGTAGTTGCTGAGAACGAACGTGCAGAAGCCGCTCTGGAACGCGACGTGGATCAGAATCAGGCCCCAGACGCTGCCATTGAGCTTGCCCGAGTTCGAGAGGAACTCCGGCAGCGGCACGCGGTTGTAGAACTGGAAAAGCGGCTGGATGATGATCTGCTGCGGCAGCAGGTTGCCGGCCGTGAAGAGCGAGAGCAGCAGGACGTTGAACCGCCAGGAATAGCGGCTGGTGACGAACGCCACCATGCTCGAGAAGAAGAGCGTGAACACGAGCGCGGGAAAGAGAATGACCGCCGTGTTCAGGTACTTGTGCGGGATGTCGCCCTGCGACCAGGCATTCCGGTAGTTGTCCAGCGTCAGGGTGTGCGGCCAGGAGAAGGCGCCGGCGCGAATGGTTTCGGCGTACGGGCGAAACGAGGCGATGATCGCTCCAACGATGGGGACGAGCCAGGCGAACGCCAGCAGCGTGACCATCACATAGAGGAGGATGCGAGCCGGCCGCAAGCGGTGGCGCCGTGCGCCGGCAGTCGCGCGCGCGGTCACGAGTCGGCTCCTTCCTGGGTGTTGCGGAAGTGATTGGTGACGTACCAGATCACGAAGCCGAAGCAGAGGATGAAGAGGATCGTTGCGTAGGCTGACCCGCGGCCGACGTTGCCGCCGCCTTCGCCGAGCAGGTTGTTCGTCGTCAGAATCGAGAGAACCTCGGTCTTGCGCGGCGTCTTCAGCACGTAAATGATGTCGAAGGCCCGCAGCGCCTCGATCACCGTGATCACCACGATCACCACGTTGATCGGCTTGAGCGAGGGAAAGACGACATGGCGGAACGTCTGCCACTCGGTGCTGCCGTCGAGCATGGCCGCTTCCCGCAGCGAGCTGTCGACGCTTTTCAGCCCGGCGAGGTAGAGGACCATGATGTAACCGGTGTGTCTCCAGGCGATGGCGACCAGGATCGCCAGAAAGTTGGCCGAGACGCCAAAGCGGTCACCGATCGGAATGACGAATGATTGATTGCCGAGCCAGTCGATCGAGTGCCCGCCGCCGAAGAGTTGCGTGGCCAGGCCGCTGTCGGTCGAGTAGATGACGCTTTTCCAGATGAAGCCCACGACCGCGAGCGAGAGCACGACCGGGGTGAAGAAGATGCCCTGGTAGAAGCGCGTCCCCCGAATATCCCGGTCGAGGAGGTACGCCAGGAGAATGCCGAGCGTCGTCGGCCCTATGAAGAGGAAGACCAGGAGGACGGAGTTGTTGATCAGCGCCTGGAAGAAGCTCTTCTGAAAGACCGTGAAGATCTGCTCGTAGTTTCTGAGGCCGACCCACTGGATGTCGCTGATCCGGATCCCCTTCCAGTCGGTGAACGACAGGAGGATCGAGGCGACGGTTGGAATCCAGACGAGCGCGACGTGCAGGAAGGTCGGGATGCCAAGCATCGCGAGCACGACCCAGCGGTCGTGGCCCTCGAACTGCTGGAGGCGCCCGGCCTTCGCCCCGGTCAATGACTTGAGCTGGCTCTGGGCCTGGGTGGTTGGCGTCCCGATGTCGGCTGCCGTTGCCAAGAGTATCCCCGCTGCACCGCGAGAGGGAAAGGCGCCCGCCGGCATCGGCCGACGAGCGCGAAGGGCGCTAGCCCCCGAAGATGGCCTCGGCCTGCGACTGCATGTCGTCGAGGATCGAGTCGATGCTCGAGGGGTCGGCCAGGAAGTCGGCGAACGCCTGACCGGCGACGTTCGCGGCGAACTCCGGGTTCGTGTCGCGGTCGAGGAACTGCGTCACCGTCGGCGCGGCAGAGACGGCCGCGAGGACCTTCTGCTGCAGCGGGTTGAACAACGACTTGTCGATATCCGTCGCGGCGCCGATGACGCTCTTGTCCTTCGCCAGGTACGCCTCCTGACCCGCGGCGCTGCCGAAGAAGAGGAGCAGCTCCCTGGCGGCGTCCGGGTTCTTCGGCGACTTGGCCAGCAGCCAGCCGTCGATCGGCGCCTCGATCGTCTTGGTGCCGAACTCCGGGTTCATCTCCGGCCAGGGGAAGAAGTCGAGGTCGGAGACGTCGCCGTTCGGGAAGGCCTGGCCGACGAAATTGCCGATGGTCATCATCCCGCAGTCGCCGCTGACGAGGCCGCTGGCGGCCTCCTGCCAGGTGCGGCCGTTCGGGTTCTCCTGCTGAAGCGGCAGGAGATTCGTCCACTCCTTGAAGACGTTCTTCACGCGGTCGTCAGTCCACTTCTCCTTGCCCTTCATCAGGTCCATGTGGAACTGGTAGCCATTCATGCGGAAGTCGAGTTGGTCGAACGTTCCCATGGCCGGCCAGCGGCCGTCGTTGCCGAACGCGAACGGGACGATCCCCTTGTCCTGCATGCTCTTCGCCAGCGTCTGTAGCTCTTCGTAGCTCGTCGGCGGCATCCAGCCATGTTCCTTGAAGACGCTGGGGCGGTAGTGGATGCCCCAGCAGTAGTAGGTCCATGGCACGAAGTAGAGCTTGCCGTCCTCCCCGGTCGAGGCGAGTTTGAACCCCTCGGACATGTGGTCGGCGAGGCCCGACGCCCAGACGTCGTCGATGGGAGAGAGGAGATCCTGCGCCGCGAAATACTGCATCCGATAGCCCGCGAACCAGGGGATCACGTCGTCCGGGTTCTGCAGGTAGGTGGTGATGTTCTCCTGGAACGTGTTGTGGTCGACCTCGTTGAGCTTGACCGTGACGTTCTTGTTCGGAAACGCCTCGATGGCGGCGTGCAACCCCGACTTGGGCACTTCGTCGGAGTAGTTCGAGCCGACCGTGAGCTCGCCCGACGCCTTCCCGATCTCGACCTGGGCATGGGCGAGACCGATCGGCAGACCGAGGCCGAGCGCCGCAGCGCCAGCCACTCCCTTCAGCAATCCGCGCCGATCGAGCGCGAACCCGAACGCGGACGGCCTGGGCGAACAATGAGTGTTGCGAGCGGTCATACACACCTCGTTGTTGCATCGACCCCTGGCCGCGACGCCACGGGCGACTGTTATCTGCACCCTCAGACCGGGCTAGGATATTCCCCGCCAGCAAAGTGGTCAATGGCCGTGGCGGCGCACTCGGACTGCCGCGAAGATTCGGCGACTGGCCTGCGCGGGTCGCCGTCGTGTCAGGAGGTATGCATCGTGGTCGTTTCTCTCCCGCCGATTCCGCCCGCGTTTTCGCTCGGGGTTTGCGACTATCCGGAGCACGTTCCGTGGGAGCAATGGCGGCACTATCCGGAGCGGCAGCGGGAACTGGGCATCACCTATGTCCGTATCGCCGAGTTCGCCTGGTCCCGCATCGAGCCGCGCGCGGGGGAGTTCGACTGGGCCTGGCTCGACGACGCGGTGCAGGCTCTGTCCGACGCCGATCGGCAGATCGTCATGTGCACGCCGACGGCGACGCCGCCCGCCTGGCTGATCCGGAAGCATCCGGAGATCCTGCCGGTCGGGGCGGATGGGCATGTCCGCAACTTCGGCTCGCGCAAGCACTACGACCACGCGAGCCCCATCTACCGGGAGCACTCCCGCCGCATCACGCGCGCGATCGCCGAGCGATACGGGCGCCACCCGGCGGTGGCCGGCTGGCAGACGGACAACGAGTGGGGGTGCCACAGCACGACCCGCTCCTACGGCGGCGCCAGCAAGACCGCGTTCCGGTCGTGGCTCGAGCGGCGCTACGGCTCGCTCGAGGCGCTCAACGCGGCGTGGGGCAACGTCTTCTGGAGCCAGGAGTACACGGACTGGGCGCAGATCGACCCGCCCAACCAGACGGTGACCGAGCCGAACCCCTCGCACGTCCTCGATTTTGCGCGTTTCGCCAGCGACATGGTCAACGAGTTCCAGGCCGAGCAGGTGGCCATCCTGCGCGAGCTCTCCCCCGGCCGCTGGATCACCCACAACTACATGATGCAGTTCATGGAGTTCGACCACTATGCGAACTGCGAGCTGCTCGACTTCGCCTCGTGGGACTCCTACCCCGCCGGTCAGGTCGAGCGCATGCTTCCCGAATCAGACAAGGTGCGCTGGGCGCGCACGGGACATCCTGATTTCATTTCGTGGAATCACGACCTCTACCGGGGGCTGAAGGGGCGGCGCGCCTTCTGGGTCATGGAGCAGGGAGTCGGGCAGGTCAACTGGGCGCCCTCGAACGCGCTGCCCGCCGCCGGCGCGGCCGCGCTCTGGACGGCGCAGGCCTACGCGCACGGGGCGAGCTGCGTCTCCTACTTCCGGTGGCGGGCGGCGGCGATCGCGCAGGAGCTGATGCACTCCGGGCTGCTGCGGCACGACGAGACGCTCGATCGCGGCGGCGAGGAGGTAGCGGGGCTCGAACTGGCTGGCCGGCCGAACGCGGAGGTGCCGGCGCGGGTGGCGCTGCTGCATGACTACGAATCGCAGTGGATCTACGACACGCAGCCCCACAGCCAGAACGCGAGCTATCTCCGGCAGGCGATGCTCTTCTACGGCGCGCTACGCTCGCTCGGGGTCGACGTCGACATCCGCCACCCCGATAGCGATCTCAGCGGGTACGACGTGATCGTCGCACCCGCGCTGCAGTTGATGGGCGAGGAGCGCGCGCGGCATCTGGCGAGCTACGCGGCGACGAGCCGGCTGGTCTTCGGGCCGCGCACGGCGTATCGAACGCCGACGGGGCGAGTCCACGAGGATGGCCAACCCGGGCCGCTGCGGGGGCTGGTCGGCCACCGGCTGCTCAATTTCGACGGCATGCGGCCCGGCCTCACGGTCCGCGCCGGTGGGCACGTCGTCGAGACGTGGGCGGAGTCGTACGAGCCCGCCGGGGCCGAGACGCTGATGACCTACGACGACGGCCCGCTGGCTGGGCAGGCGGCGGCGATTCGCAACGGAAACACCTACTCCATCGGCGCGTGGAGCCCGGCGCTGATTCAGTCCGTGCTGGCGCGGGTGTTGCACGACGCCGGCATCGCGACGATGGCGCTGCCCGAGGGCGTGCGCGTCTCGCGCCGGGGCGGGGCCGAGATCTGGATGAATTTCAATCTCGATCCCGCCACGCTGCCGGACGGCTCGGTCCTGGCCCCGGTTTCGTTCGAGTTCCGGGGCTGAAGCGGCACTCCCTGCACCATGTCATGCTGAGGCACGAAGCATCCCGGTTCGTGGGAATTCGTGTTCCCGGGAGCCGGGATGCTTCGCTTCGCCCCGAAAGAGCGTTTCTACGCATCGTCGCGGAGGAGCTCCATCGTCGAGCAGTGGATGCCGCCGCCGTTCTTCTGCACCTCGTCGTACGGAATCGCCACGACCTCCACGCCTCGTTGCTCGAGGCGCTCGCGGGTGTAGGGGGAAGAGTCGTTCATGATCACGCGCCCCGGTCGCACCGCCAGCGAGTTGATCGACCAGCGCTCGGCCTCGTGGCGATAAATCGGTTCGATGCCGAGTTCGTCGAGCCGGGCCAGGAACCAGTGCGGCAGGCCGACCGGGTTGACGAGCGCCTTGTCGGTGTCGACCATCACGAAGTGCCCGTCGAGGTGGATCGTCCAGCCGGTCATCGGCACGACGATCAACTCGATGCCGAACCAGCGCAGCGTCTCCGCCATCTGCTCGGCCGCCTCGGCGTTGCAGCGGATGGAGGTGCCGAAGACCGCGATGTCCTT
>JADYYO010000106.1 GCA_020853615.1 Thermomicrobiales bacterium | reverse complement strand
GATCTCGGCGCGCGGCTCGATCGCTTTGTTGCCGACCAGATCCCGGACCTGAGCCGGTCGACGGTGCAGGCGCTCATCGAGGCGGGAAACGTCCGGGTCGACGAGCAGCCGCGCAAGCCCAAGTTCCGCGTGACGCCAGGGCAGGTGATCACGGTCGAGTTGCCACCCACGGCGCCCGACGAGATCCTGCCGGATCCCATCCCTCTCGACGTCGTCTACGAAGATGACGATGTTATCGTCATCGACAAGCCGGCCGGCATGGTCGTCCATCCGGCGCCAGGGCACCCTCGCGGAACATTGGCCAATGCGCTCGTCGCGCGCATTCCCGAGATTGCCGTCGGTGGCACGAATCGCCCCGGCATCGTGCATCGCCTCGACAAGGAGACCTCCGGCCTGATCGTCGCCGCCAAGTCGGACCGCGGGCGAACGGCGCTCGTCTCGCAGTGGGGGGCACGAGCAGTCACCAAGACGTATATCGCGTTGGTGGCCGGGGTGATCGATGAGGAGGAGGCGACGATCGATGCCCCGATTGGCCGCGACCCGAAGAACCGGCAACGGATGGCGGTCATCCGCTCGGGTCGGGAGGCGATCACGCATTTCCGGGTCCTCGAGCGGTTTCGCGCGACGACGCTGATCGAGGTCACGATCGAGACCGGGCGCACCCACCAGATCCGGGTCCACCTCGCATTTGCCGGCTATCCGATCGTCGGTGATGCGGTCTATGGGCAGTCAAGGCCGGGCCTGCCGCCAGTCGAACGGCAGTTCCTCCATGCCAGCCGGCTTGGCTTCGCCCTGCCGAACGGGAGCCCGGTCCATTTCGAGGCTCCGCTGCCGGAGGACCTTGAAGCGGTGTTGCATGGCGTGCGGGCGGAGGCGAGCGACTCATGAGCGATGCCGGGAATGGCGATCGGGCGACCCAGGCCGCGCGAGATACGGTGAAGCGGCTATTTGCCGCGGCCCTGGCCGCGGTCGATCCCGAGCGGGCGGTTCGATCGACGCTCGCGGAGAGTGATACCGGGCATCTCGTCGTTGACGGGGAGCGTCGGGCAACCCCGGCCGGCGTGCATCTGGTCGCCGTCGGAAAAGCGGCGGTTGCCATGAGCCGGGGGGCGCTGAAGGCGCTCGACGGGGCCATCGTCTCGGGCGATGTCATCACGAAGGAAGGTCACGTCGACAGTGAACTGCCGTCGAAGGTCCGGGTCCACGAGGCGAGTCATCCCATTCCGGACGAGCGCGGCGTGCGGGCCACCCGCGCGATGCTCGATGCCCTGGGCGGCCTCTCGCCCGATGTCGTGGTGCTCGCGCTCATCTCCGGCGGAGGTTCGGCGCTCCTCGAAGCGCCGAAGGTTGGCTTGACGCTGGAGGATTTCGCGCGCACGACCGACCTGCTGCTGCGCGCCGGAGCGCCCATCGATGCCTTGAACGCGGTTCGGTCACCGTTGAGCCGGGTGAAAGCCGGAGGGTTGCGGGCATCTGCCCCGAGGAACCCGTGGGTCACGCTCATTCTCTCCGACGTCCTGGGCAACGATCCGCGCGTCATCGCGAGCGGGCCGACGGTGGCGGGAGGGGCAAATGCCGAATGGGCGCTGGCGATTCTCGACCGCTACGGCGTGCGGGAAAGCGTTCCGGAAGCGGTCACCCGCGTCCTCGAAGCAGAAGTCTCATCGCGGCCGGCCGAGGAGACAGGCGACGACTTGCTGATGATCATCGGCGACAATGCCTCGGCGGTGCACGCCGCGGAGCGCGAGGCCGAGGCGTCGGGGCTGGCGACCGCGATCGTGTGGATGGCAAGGGAAGGCGAGGCGTTGGAGTTGGGCCGGGAATTTGTCGATGTCGTGGCCGGAATCGGCGCGCCGACGGCCGTGGTGCTGGGCGGCGGAGAGGCGACCGTGACGGTGCGTGGCGATGGAATCGGCGGGCGGAACACGGAGTTCGCGCTCGCGGCGGCGCTTGAAATGGAGCGTCGCCGACTCGATGACTGGGTCGTGGCGAGCCTCGCGACCGATGGGCAGGATGCGCTGACGGGCATGGCGGGCGCGATCGCCGACGCGGGCACCGCGAGGCGCGCGCGAGCGCACGGGATCGACCCCGAGGCGGCGCTGCAGCGAAACGACAGCCTCGCGGTCTTCGAGGCGGCGGGCGGCGCGGTCGACACCGGGCCAACGGGCACTAACGTCAACGACCTCTACATTGGCGTGCGGATCCCGCCGGGGCGAGCGAGCAGCGAGAAGGAAAGGGAGTGACGATGCAGGGCGCGCGAGCGTTGGTCGACGTGCTTGCCGAGTCAGGCGTTCGCCATATCTTCGGGCTTCCCGGTGACACGGGGATGGCGTTCTACGACGCGCTGCGCGAGCGGCGCGATGCGATCGACCACATCATGACCCGTGACGAGCGGTCCGCGTCGTTCATGGCCGACGTCTACGCCCGCGTCAGCGGGAGAGTCGGCATCTGCGAGGGCCCGAGCGGCGGCGGGGCGACCTACAGTGTTCCCGGTGTGGCGGAGGCCCAGGGATCGGCGATTCCGCTCCTCTGCCTGACCTCCGATACCCCGGCCAACCAGCACGGCCGCGGCGTTCTCACGGAGTTGGACCAGGAAGGGCTCTTCCGCCCTGTGACGAAGTGGAACGCGCGCGTCAATTCGGCGGCGACTATGGCCGAGATGGCCCGCCGCGCCTTGCGCATGGCGACGACTGGCCGGCCAGGGGCGACGCATCTCTCGTTGCCGACCGACGCGCTGGAGGGGGAGACGCCGGACTCCTCTGTCTATGGTGTGCCGGAGCTGGCGGCAGCGCCCTCGTTGCGGGCGCAACCAGACCAGGCGCTGATCGAACGGGCGGCAGCGGAGCTCGCCGCCGCCGAGCGGCCCATGATCGTGGCCGGCGGCGGCGTTGTCACCTCCCAGGCGTGGGATGCGTTGACGACGCTCGCGGAAGCGCTCAACGTTCCGGTCGCGACCTCGATCAACGGCAAAGGGAGTATTGCCGAGACGAGCGACGTGGCGATGGGGGTGATCGGCGGCAATGGCGCGCGGCCTTACGCCAATGCCTGCGTGGCCGATGCCGACCTGATTGTCTACGTTGGATCGCGGACCGACTCGACGACGACCTGTCACTGGACTCTACCGTCGATGGCGCAACCGCCGGCGATCATTCAGATCGACGTCGAGCCGTTCGAGATCGGGAACAACTACCCCCTGGCCGTCGGGCTGCTGGGCGACGCCCGGCTGACGCTCACCGCGATGCTCGATGCGATTCCGCGCCCGAGCGCGGTCGCCGGGCGCAATCGGCCGAGGATCGAGCGGCTGCTGGCGGAGCGTGCCGCGTTCTGGGATGACGTTGCGGCGCAGGCCGCGGTTCACGCGCGGCCCATCAAGCCCGCGCAGGTGATTCGCGCGCTGCGCACCACGCTCGACGACGAGGCGATCGTCGTGGCCGACCCCGGCACGCCGACGCCCTTTCTCGGCGCGCAGTACGAGTTGCGCCGGCCCGGCCGGACGACGGTCATCCCCCGCGCGCATGGCGGGCTCGGCTATGCCATCCCCGGCGTCGTCGGCGCGTGGTACGCGGGAGAGGGACGGCGCGTGGTCGGCATGACCGGCGATGGCAGCTTCGGCATGTCGGTCGGTGAGCTGGAGACGATCACGCGTCTCGGGTTGCCGGTCGTCATCATCCAGTGCTCGAATAACACCTTCGGGTGGATCAAGGAGCTGCAGCATCTCTATCACGGTGATCGCTACTTCGGGGTCGACTTCACCCGGGTCGATTACGCGGCGATCGCGCGGGGCTTCGGGTTCCGGGCGGCGCACGTCGACGATCCGGCAGATGTCGACCGGGCGGTCGCCAACGCGTTCGCGGATGGCGGACCCTATTTCCTCGACATCGCTACCGAATCCCCGGTCACGGAGACGCCGCCTGTGGCCGCATGGACGGCCGCCGAGGCCGAGCGGCGGGTCGCGAGTGGAGAGGTGCGGTGACGGAGCGAACATCCATCATCCTCGATGTCGACACGGGGACCGACGACGCGTTGGCGATCGCGTTCGCTACGCGGCACCCCGCGATCGATCTGATCGCGGTCACGACGGTCGCTGGCAATATCGACGTCGAGAAGGCGACGGCCAATACGCTCGCGGTCCTCGATTGGCTGGGCGCAGGCGAGATCCCGGTGCACCGGGGAGCGAGCCGGCCCCTCGTGCGCCCTCACCGGGACGCGACCTATTTTCACGACGAGCATGGCCTCGGCGGCGCTCGCCTCCCCGCCTCGGAGCGAGAGCTCGGCGCGGACCGGGGTCCGGCCGCGATTATTCGGCTGGCGCGACAGCGGCCCGGGGAGATCGTCCTCGTCAATACAGGCCCGCTCACCAACCTGGCGATCGCCCTCAACGTGGAGCCGCGCCTGATCGAGTGGCTGCGGGCGGTGGTGCTGATGGGCGGCGCGTTTCATGTGCCCGGAAACGTGACGCCGACCGCAGAGTTCAACATTTACGTCGATCCGGAGGCCGCGGAGCAGGTCTTCTCGGCCCCGTTTCCGCGGCTCACGGCCATCGGGCTCGACGTCACGGAGCGGGTGGCGATCACCCGCGCCGACTGGGATGCCGTGAACAGCGACGCAGATCTCCCGCCCTCCGCATCGCTGCTGCGCGAAGTCGGGAAGTTCGCGTTTACGCGCCTCGACCGAGATCGCTTCGCCCTACACGATCCGCTCGCTGTCGCGGTCGCGATCGACCCGAGCCTGGTGCGAAACGAGGATGCGACCGTCGTGGTCGACACGAGCGAAGCCGAGGTTGGAAGGACTCGCGTCGTTGGGCCCGGGAGCGTCCAGGTCGCTGTCGAGGTCGATGCCGACCGGGCCGTCGAGACCTACCGGCGAACCGTCGGTCTGCCCCTGCCAAAGCCTGCCTGACCTCCTGGCGATGCGGCCGGGGGATTTGCAGGCTGACAAGGTTTACGAAATGTCGTAGGCTATGGTATCCACGACGGAACCGATTCAACGCCCCGCGCGAGCCATTCCGGCGTTCGTGCGTACGGAGAGTCGACGATGAACGATCGCGATACCCTTGTCGAACAGGCGCCTATCCAGGACCGGGATCTGCTGCAGCGGTTGAGTCTCTACTTCGACGCGGTCGACTACCGATTGCGCCAGGGCGAGGGGTGGCTCATCTTCAACGCCAGCGGCCGGCGCTCCGGCCGGATCGCGGGCTTCATCCAGCATCGTCTTTCGGAGCACAAACCCCCAGTTTCCTACTTTCTCATGCCATGGCGCGATTTTGCGCTGAGTGCCTATGTCACCGAGGTCGGGCTGCCGAGCCTCGCGGGCGACATCTCTCGAGATCCCCGTGCGCAGGCCGAATTCGACCTTGCGGCGCGAGTGACCTCATCGACCTGGACACGGATGTTGAGCACCGATCTCCTGGTTGTCATCGGCTGCAAGCCAGCGCACCGGCACGAGGCCGCGTTGCTCGACCGCACGCTGGAGACCCGACATTCCCAGAAGCTGGCGACGATCCTGATGACGCCTGATATGCCCGGACAGCTCCAGGCCGAGCTCGAGACGGTCGATCCCGAGCATCGCTACTGGAACAGCATCTTCGGGCGCATGTACGAGTCGGGCCTCGTCGCGATATAGCGGTCCGCGCCGTTAGGCGGACCGCTCGCAGACGATATCGGCCACCTCGATCAGCATCTCGCGCGTGTCGGCGTCCGGCACGACGGCGGTCCGCTCTTTGGCGCGAGCGGCAAAGGTTTCTGCCTCGCGCATCGCCGTCTCGAGCGCGCCGGAAGCGCGAATCTCCTGCACGACCCTCTGCACTGCCGCCGGCTCATCGTTGTCGCCACTGACGACATCGCGCAGGCGAATCAGCGCGTCGGAGCCTTCCGTGAGGCCGGACGCGTAGATCATCGTGGGGAGGGTGACGGTGCCCTGTGTCAGATCGTGGCCCGCCGGCTTGCCGAGTTGCTCGGTCGCCTCACGGAAATCGAGGACATCGTCCACGATCTGGAAGGCCATCCCGATGTCGGAGCCATAGCCGCGCAACGCGCGAACGTCGTCTTCCGGTGCGGCGCCGATGATCGCCCCCATCTCGGCGGCGCCAGCGAAGAGGGAGGCGGTCTTGCCAAAGATGCGCCGCTCGTACTCTTCCCGCGTCTGGTCGAGCCGATGCGCGACGAACATCTCGCGTAGTTGGCCGTCGCAAATGTCGGCGAGGGTGGAGGCGAAGATGCTGACGACGCGGGGACTGTTGGTCGCTGCCGCCAGCATCGCGGACTGGGCAAAGAGGAAGTCGCCAAGGAGAATGACCGCTCCCGACGAGAGGATGCTGTTCAGCGTCGGTCGGCCCCGGCGCAGGGCGGCGCGGTCGACCGTGTCGTCGTGGACAAGCGACGCGGTATGCAGAAGCTCGACGCCGGCGCCGGCCGTGGCCAAGGTGGCCGGATCGGACGAGAAGGCGCGGCCAGCGAGAAGGAGGACAAGCGGGCGCAAGCGCTTGCCGCCGGCCCTGACCAATCCCAGAATCAGCTCGGAGACGGCGGGATAGTCGATGCGGGCCGCATCTTCCAGGCGCTCTTCCACCCGTCGCAATTCTGGTCGCATTGTCGCCAGGACGCCGCCCGTCCGGATATCAACCACGGTTCACCCCGGAACGCGCGCGGCGGCAACACGACCGCCGGAAGGAACGTAGCACCGAGCGAGTATAGAGGCCGCGCGATTGGAAGAACCAACCGCCAACCGTCGCGAACTGACCGCTATGTTACACTCGCCCGGCGCGAGTCCCGGTTTCACGCGGTCTCGCCTGCATCCCGCGGTAGGGCATCCATAGCGGCCAGATGGGCGCCGAGCGACAGATTGTACGCCGCGCCAGGGCAGGCAAATGCCGACTGAGACATCAACAGCACGATTCGGACGCGCTGCACCGCGAATCGCGCCGACAACCAGGAGACGCCCCCTGCGCGGTCCTTCCCGGCCCTGGCAGGCGCTTTCGTGGCCCGTCAGCCTGACGCTCTTCTTGGTCCCGCTTGCCCTGGCCCTCGTGACGTTTCTCGCGCCCCGCGTCATGGCAACGCCTGAGGTCCGGCTCAGCGTCACCGATCGCTATTCGGGGCAAGCACTGGCCGGGGCGCAGATCACGACCGACGACGGGAGCTTCGCGACAGGGCCGGACGGCTTGGCGCAAATCCAGCTCACCCGGCCGTCACTCTCACTCCTGATTTCCCACCCCGGATACGAGGCGCTTGCGACGACGCTCGTCGAGGGTGGCCCCGCAACGTGGGGTGTCGCGCTGCGACCGATGACGCTGTCCGGAACGATCACCGACGAGACGAGCAAGGCGGGAATCGAGGGCGCCACGGTCTCGCTCATCGCGCCGGATGGTGTCGAACAGCAGACGGCGACTGGAGCGGACGGACACTTCGCCTTCGATGGTGTGCCTGAGGGCGCGACGCTGCGTGTCTCATCGCCCGATTACGGCGTCAGCGAGAGCTCCGTCGGCCAGACGACGCAATTCAGCCTTGCCATGCGGCCCTCGTTCGTGGCCGGCCAGGTCGTCGACGGCAGCGGAGCGCCGGTTGCCGGCGCCAGAATCGCCGCGGTAAACGGAAGCGCGGAAACGCTGACGGCGGAGGACGGGACCTTCGATCTGACGGGCGGATCGGATGTGCAGGAGGTCCGCGTATCGGCCGCCGGATTTGCCAGCCAAACGCTGCCGGTCGACGCCTCGCGGCACGTTGCGGCGCAGCTCGAGCCGGAAGCGATCAAGGCGATCTACGCGAACCTGGGGGTGTTGGGCGATCCTGAGCGATGGAACAAACTCCTCGAGATCGCGGATACCACCGAGATCAACGCGATCGTCATCGACGTCAAGCAGGACACGATCTACTACGACTCGCAGGTGCCATTCTTCCGCGACATCGACGGGATGGTGACGCCAGTCATCGACCTGCCGACGATTCTCGCGCAGATGAAGGAGCACGGCATCTATTCCATCGCGCGGATGGTCGTCTTCAAGGATCCGGTCGTCGCGGCCGGCCGGCCCGACCTGGCGGTCAAGGATGAAACGACCGGCGGTCTCTGGCTCGACATGAATGACACCCCGTGGGTCAATGCCTTCAACGAGGAGTTATGGGAGGCGAACGCCGATCTGGGCGCGGAGTTGGCGCACCTCGGTTTCGACGAAGTGCAGTACGACTACATCCGCTTCCCATCGGATGGCGACCTGCGCACTGCTGATTTCGGCAATGATTACTCGGAGGAGGAGCGGCGCGCGGCGATCACCGGTGCGGTCAAGCTTGGCAGCGAACGGATCCGGGCGGCGGGGGCGGCGTTCGCCATCGACCTCTTCCCGATCGTCGCGCTGATGGGCGACGACCAGGGGATCGGTCAGACCCTGCAGGATCTCACCCCGTATGCCGATTACGTCTGCCTGATGATCTACCCCTCGCACTACACGGAGGGGAATATTCCCGTCGACGGGCACCCGAACGATTTTCCGGCCGAGACGGTCACCTACACTCTGCAACGCTCTCAAGAGTGGGTGCCCGATACAATGAAGAAGATGCGGCCGTGGCTGCAGGACTTCACCTATCCGCTGGAAGGGTTCTCTCCCTACGGGCCGAAAGAGGTGCGCGAGCAGATCGACGCTGCCGAGGCAATGGGTGTGAGCGGCTGGCTCCTCTGGAATGCCGCCGGCGAGTTCGAGGTGCCGGCCCTCAATCCGGAGTGAGCCGTGGGGTGATCGCATCCGCGACCGAGCCTCCGGAACGGATGGACATGGCCCCTGACCATGGGATCGCGGCAGGCGCAGTTGGCGGGGACCATCCAGTAGCCAAGACTTCCGCGCACCCGGTGAGGACGACGCACTTCCTGAAAGCGCTCGTTCGCGCCATGCGCCCGACACAATGGTTGAAGAACGGCATCCTCTTCGCCGGCCTCGTGTTCGGCGACAAGCTCTTCGAGCCATCCGCCATCGCGCGCGCGGTCTTCGCGGTCATCTGCTTCTCACTCCTGAGCAGCGGCTTCTATCTCGTCAACGATGTGCGGGATTTGGAGGTCGACCGGCAACACCCGATCAAGCGGCATCGCCCGATCGCGGCTGGAGAGATCGCTCCCGCGCAAGGCATGACCATTGGACTGCTCGCCATTTTCGCCGCGCTCGCCGCGTCGGCGCTGCTGGGCTACCGCTTTCTACTGGTTGCCATGGCCTACAGTCTGCTGATGGCCGCCTATAACGTCCGGTTGAAAGAGATCGCTGTTGCCGATGTCATTGCCATCGCAACAGGGTTCGTGCTGCGCGCAGCAGCCGGGGCCGTCGCGGTCGATGTCACGATCTCGCCCTGGCTGCTGATCTGCACAATGCTCCTGGCGCTGCTGATCGCGTTCGGCAAGCGCCGGCATGAACTCATGACGCTGTCGACAGCAGGGCTGCGCCGGGAGAGCCTCGGTGGCTACTCGCGTGCGATGATCGACGGCTGCGTCGTTGCGGCCGCAGCGGGGACGCTGACGGCCTACACGGTCTACACCGTCGACGCGGAATCGGCGCCGCACGACCGGCGCATGCTGGTGACGGTTCCCTTCGTGGCCTTCGGCGTCCTTCGCTATCTCTATCTGCTCTACCGACGTGGGCAGGGCGGCGCGCCGGAGGCGATGCTCATCGACGATCGCGGGTTGCTGGTGACCGTCGGGCTCTGGGGAATGGCGAGCGCGATACTGCTCTACCTGGCCAGGTAGGCGCCGCACCCCGTCTGATCTCGCACTAAATACCTCTGATATGATCCGTAGCAAGTTTTCCGATATGAAGGTATACTTCGCCTCGTGCACCCTCAACCAATCCGCGTGGCGGATGTGACACGCTTGCCACTCTCGGCTGAACGAGAACGCGTTGAGGACGAATTTCTTGAGAGGGAATGCCAATGATGCTGTTGCGGCGCGGGCGTCATATCCAGCAGCTCGGATCGAGCGCTAGCTTCGATGTGACGCTCGAATATGGCCGGATCGTCCACCGCCATTGGGCGGAGTGCCCGGCGCCGTGGAGACCACCGGTCGATGCCTTCGAAACGGAGCGGCAGTTCGTCGTGCGAACGGAAATCGGTGGTCTCACTATTGACGAGATCGACGCGTTCATCGATGGCGACGATCTGTGCGTGCGCGGCGAGCGGCCGGTGCCGCGGTTCGACGGCCCTCGCTTGTACCACGAGTCGCAGGTGCGCTACGGGCCCTTCGATGTCCGGGTCCGGCTGCCGTTTCCGGTCGACGCGGAGCTCGCGCGCGCGGACTATGTCGACGGGATCCTGTCCATTCAACTGCCTCGGCTCGAGCCGACAAGGGTTGATCCGATGGGAGCGAACGTCGCAGGCGGCGCGCTGGCAGGGGAGTAATAGATGACGAACGACCATTCCGAGCACGACGTGCTCGAACAGCCTTTGAAGAGCGAGCAGGAGCAGGAGGTCGAACTGACGATTATCGAACCAAACGCCGCGTCCGAAGCGGTTGCCGAATTGGAAGAGGTCACGAACCCGGACGGCGCGCATGCCGAGGACGAAGAGAACGCCATTCTCGAGCTGCCGATTCTCCCGCTGCGGGGTACGGTGGTCTTCCCATTGACCGTCGTTCCGTTGGCGGCGGCGCAGGCGCGCTCTCTCCGGCTGATCGACGAGGTGATGTCGGGAGATCGGATCGTTGGCCTCGTCATGCAGAAGGATGCCGAGATCGAAGGCGCTGGCCCGGACGATGTCCATCACGTCGGCACGATCTCGACGATTCACCAGATGATGCGGGTTCCCGACGGTACGGTGCGCCTTGCCGTTCAGGGAAACGAGCGCATGCGCGTGCTCGAGTACATCCAGGAAGAGCCGTACCTGGTTGCCCGGGTGCAGCGTACGCCGGAGATCGTCGAGGAGACGGTCGAGGTCGAGGCCCTGACCCGGAACACGCTCGATCTCTTCCAGCGGCTCGTTTCGCTGGTGACGCATATGCCCGACGAGCTGATCACGGCGGCGCTGAACGTGGACGACCCGCGCCATCTCGTCTATCTGGTGGCGACGAACATTCGGATCGAGCCGGAAGAGCGACAGCGCCTGCTGGAGCTCGATTCGATCCGCGACAAGCTCGCGGCGCTCAACTCCTTCATCTCCAAGGAGCTCGATGTCCTCGAGCTCGGCAAGAAGATCCAGAGCGACGTGCAGGAGGAGCTGGGCAAGAACCAGCGTGAGTTCTACCTGCGCGAGCAGCTGAAGGCGATTCAGCGCGAGTTGGGTGAGGGAACGGAGACCGAGGCCGAAGTCACCGAGCTGCGGCAGAAGATCGACGAGTCGGGGATGCCCGAGGAGGCAGCGAAGGAGGCGCGGCGCGAGCTCGACCGCCTCAGCAAGCTGCCCCCGGCCGCCGCCGAGTATGGCGTGATCAAGACCTATCTCGATTGGCTCACTTCACTGCCGTGGAATGTGAGCACCGAGCGGGAGATCGATGTCGCGAGGGCGCGCCAGGTCCTCGATGACGAGCACTACGATCTGGAGAAGATCAAGGATCGCATCCTGGAGTACCTCGCGGTTCGTAAGCTGAAGCAGGAGGCCGCTGCGGAGGAGGGCGATGATGCTGCCACGCAGACGCGCGAGCCGATCCTCTGCTTCGTCGGTCCGCCCGGGGTCGGCAAGACGAGCCTGGCCCAGTCGATCGCGCACGCCCTCGGCCGGGAATTGACCCGGATGTCGCTCGGCGGTGTCCGCGATGAAGCCGAGATCCGGGGCCACCGCCGGACCTACGTCGGCGCGATGCCCGGGCGCATCATTCAGGCGATTCGGCGAGCCGGGTCCAGCGATCCCGTCTTTGTGCTGGACGAGGTCGACAAGCTCGGCAACGACTGGCGGGGGGATCCCTCGTCGGCGCTGCTGGAGGTGCTCGATCCGGAGCAGAACGACACATTCCGGGATCACTATCTCGACGTGCCGTTCGACCTGTCGAAGGTAATGTTCATCGCGACGGCGAATCTGCTCGACACGATCCCCCCGGCGCTGCTCGACCGGATGGAGATTCTGGAGCTAAGCGGCTACACCGATGAGGAGAAGCAGGCGATCGCCCGGCGATTCCTGATCCCGAAGCAGGTGAAGGCGCACGGGCTCGCCAACGAACCGCTCGAGTGGAGCGACGAGGGGTTGATCTTCCTCATTCGGAACTACACCCGGGAGGCTGGAGTGCGCAATCTCGAACGAGAGATCGCGACGGTCTGCCGGAAGATCGCCACGCGCAAGGCGGAGGGGCGTGAGTTCACGGTGATGGTTGGCCCGGAGGAGGTGAGGGAGTACCTCGGTCGGCCGCGCCACTACTACGAGGAGCGAGCGCAGCGAACCGAGCAGCCGGGCGTCGCCATTGGCGTCGGCGTCTCGGGTGTCGGCGGGGACA
Organism: Thermomicrobiales bacterium; assembly: GCA_020853615.1. Taxonomy (GTDB): domain Bacteria; phylum Chloroflexota; class Chloroflexia; order Thermomicrobiales; family UBA6265; genus JACCXM01. The sequence goes on along the minus strand of JADYYO010000106.1, from coordinate 1,872 downwards.
TCATGTTCATCGAGGCGTCGCGAATGCCGGGCAAGGGGACGTTGACCGTCACCGGGCAGCTCGGCGACGTCATGCGCGAGTCGGCGACGGCAGCCATGTCGTTCGTCCGGGCGCGCGCGGCGGACCTCGGCATCGATCGCGAGTTCTACGCCGAGTCGGACATCCACCTGCACGTGCCAGCGGGGGCAATCCCGAAGGATGGTCCCTCGGCAGGCACCGCGATGACCACCGCCCTCGTCTCGCTGCTGACCGGCGTCCCAGTGCGCGAGGACGTGGCGATGACGGGCGAGATCACGCTGCGCGGGCAGGTGCTCCCCGTAGGCGGGATCAAGATGAAGGCGCTGGCCGCACGCCGCGCGGGCGTCGACGTCTTCGTCCTGCCGAAGCGCAACGAGGCGGATCTCGATGATCTGCCGCCGGAGCTACGGGAGGAGATGACCTTCGTGCTCGCGGAGACGATGGACGATGTGCTGACGGCCGCGATGCCGGAGGAGTTCAGCCGGCAACGGCCGGGGATCGAAGACGATCTTGAATATGCGAACCCCTCCCCAAGCGGGGAGCAGGTGGTAGCCGTCGCATAAAGGCGACAGCTCGAGCGCGATACGAAACGGGGGGTCGGCATTTTGCCGGCCCCCCGTTTCCCATTGCAGAGACGTTCAGATTGCGATCGCGGGTTGCTTGCGTGTCGCGGCGGCAGACACGAGGTGCTGGAACGGCCGCAGATGGATGGGATGGCGCTCGAACATCATTTCCGGGTGCCATTGCACGGCAAAGATCGTGCCCGGCGCGTCGAGAACGACCGCTTCGATCAGGCCATCGGGGGAATAGGCGACCGGCACGAGCCCCGGGGCCAAATCGCGGATCGCCTGGTGATGGAAAGAATTGACGCCTAGTTCGTCGCCATCGAAGATCGGCACGAGCGCGGCCTCGGTCGCATGCACCTGGTGACCGATCGCCGAACTCTCGAGCCCGCGCTCGTGCTGCCGGTGCCCGACCTCGGCGCTCGTGGGATGCTGGGTTGGTACATCCTGGATCAGCGTGCCGCCGAGCGCGACATTAATGACCTGGATACCACGGCATATCCCGAAGACGGGAATATCTCGTTGCAGCGCCCCATGGAACAGGTCGATCTCGAATCGGTCGCGCGGAAGATCGATTCCGTACGTCGCCGGATGGACCGTTTCGTCGCCGAAGCGCGCCGGCTCGATGTCGGGACCCCCGCTGAGGAGCAGCCCGTCGATCACCGCGAGTAATTCGTCGATCCCGTCTTCCTGCGGAGGGAGCACGATCGGGACCCCGCCGGCCGCCTCGACGGCTCGGGCGTACGGGCTCGAAAGGCAATGGCGGTGAAACGTGCCGTGCGCCATCTCGTCGGTTTGCGACGATGGCGTGATCCCGATAATCGGCTTCATTCGCGGCTCCCCATTCATCCCGAGGTTGAACACCTCCCTGGGGACGGAGTATAGTTCGCGGGCGCTCGGGGCCAGTGAGCCAACAGGCAGTGGTTCCTGAGCGGGCGCCGGAAACCGGCCTTGACGCTAGCGAGCGCGAGTGCTAGGCTTCCGGTCCCATCGCAAAGGTGCCAACTCTCCTTGCGATGTCCGCTCACCGAGATTTCGGGATTCGAGCGGAGCCACTTGACATCATGGATGCGCGGTGGTATCCTAGTTGAGTTGCGGAAACGGGCCGCAAGTGCGTTTGGTCGGGTAACCGGCCCTACGCTTGGAGCGGTCCGATTTTTCGCGGGCCGGGTTCCTTCCACGCCATTGCCCTTGACGGGGTGGGGGTGGAGGGAGTAGGCTCGGCGGGCCTTCTGGGGAAGGCGGCACCTTGACAAGCTGGCATCACGGGGGACGCGGGTGCGCGTTGTCG
>JADYYO010000105.1 GCA_020853615.1 Thermomicrobiales bacterium | reverse complement strand
TTGCCGCCGATGCCGAGGCCGAGAAAGCTGAGCGACGCCTCGTAGAGGATCATCGCGCCCGCCTGCTGCGTCGCCAGCACCAGCGCGGGGGCCGCCAGGTTCGGCAGCAGATGCCGCAGGAGGAGCCGCGCGGGACTCACTCCGATCGATCGCGCTGCCGCGACCCATTCCGCCGAGCGCAGCCCGCGCGCCTGCAAGCGGATCACCCGCGCGTAGGCGACCCAGCCCGTCACCGTCAGCGTGATGAGGAGGTTACGCACCGAATTGCCGAGCGTCACGGTGACGACGATGGCGAAGACGACGAAGGGGATGGCGAGTTGCACGTCGGCGAGCCAGGTGACGAGCCGGTCCGCCCAGCCGCCGCGAAACCCCGCGAAAAGCCCCAGCGTGATGCCGAGCGCGCCAGCGACGAGTGTGGCGACGACGCTCAATGGCAGGGAGACACGCGCGCCAGCGATGATGCGCGCCAGCGTGTCGCGGCCGAGGGTGTCGGTGCCGAGCGGGTGCGCCGGACTTCCGCCGAGGCCCCAGGGCGGCGTTAGGCGATTGACGAGATCCTGCGCCTCGGGATCGACGCGCCAGAGCGATGGCCCGGCCAGCGCCACGACGGCCAGAAAAAGCAGGATGCCGACGCCGAGCAGCGCGCTCGGGGGCAGCCAGGCGCGCGGCCTTCTGACCGGGAGCGCGGCGAAACGCGGCGGCATCGGCCTGGCGTGAGTCGCGGCGGCGCGGGCGGCGGCGGGGGCGACGGCCATCAGGCGGCGCCTCCCGCGAGCGCCCCGGTCTCCCGCAGGCGCGGATCGAGGAGGGCCGCGATCAGGCCGACCAGGGTGTTCACGATCAGGATGAGGATGGCGACGACCCAGACGAAGGCCGAGACGAGCGGGATGTCGCGCGTGGTGACCGCGTCGAGGGCCAGGCCGCCGATGCCGGGATAGGCGAAGACCCCCTCGACGATGACCGCCCCGCCCAGGAGGAACCCGGCCTGCACGCCCGTAAAGGCGAGCGCCGGCAGCGCCGCGTTGCGCAGGGCGTGGTCGATGAGAATCTGCCGCCGCGGCAGGCCCTTGGCGCGCGCGGTGCGGATGTAGTCGGCCGAGAGGGTCTCCAGCATCGAGGCGCGCAGCAGCCGAGTCAGGGTCGCGGCGGGGAAGGCGGCGAGCGAGAGGGCCGGCAGGATGACGCCGGCGGGACCGTTGAGGCCCGACGACGGCGCCCAGCGCAGATCGACCGCGAAGACGAGGATGAGGAGGATGCCGAGCCAGAAGGCGGGGATCGCCTGCCCGAGGAGCGCGGCGAGCCGCGCCAGCAGGTCGACGAGCGCACCGGGGCGTGCCGCTGCCAGAACGCCGAGGAGCGTGCCGAGCACGACTGCCAGCCCGGTCGCTGCCACTGCCAGCGCGATCGTGGCCGGGAGCCGCTCGAGCACCGCCTGCAGCGCTGACCGCCCCTGCCGCCAGGAGTCGCCGAAGTCGCCGCGCATGGCACGAGAGACGAAGTCGACGTACTGCTCGGGGAGCGGGCGGTCGAGCCCGTAGGCGTGGCGAATCTGCGCCTCGACCTCGGGCGTGGCCCCGGGGGGCATCAGCCCGGCGAGCGGGTCGCCCGAGAGGTGGAGAAGGATGAAGGTGACGCTGACTACGCCGAAGAGCACGGCGATGACGTGCAGGAGGCGGTTGATCAGGTAGGCAAGCATCGGGCGGCGCTCTCTCGAGAAACGACCGCCGGGCAGAAGAACGCCCGGGGGCGAGGCCCCCGGGCGAAGCTGGCAATTCAGGTCGCGCGAAGCAGGCGGCCGCGCCATCGCTGGCTACCGCCGCACGCTCGCCCTCTCCCATCCGGACTTTACCGTCGGCTCCGGAATCTCACCGGATCGTGCTCGCGCCACGTCGTGCGCTCGCTCGCGGGCTGTACCGCCGGTCAGGACTCGACCGGTATAACTCACCGGCCTCACCTCAACCCCGAAGGCTATGCGGGTACGAGCATAGCACGGGGCGGGGGTGGGTGGTGGGTGATGGGGGTTGGGTGATAGGGGGTTAGGGTGATGGGGTGATAGGGTGTCGGGGGCAAAGGTGGCCAAGATCGCCAAGATAGCCAAGGCTCCGGGAGGCCGAGCGGCGGGCAACCTTCTCCGATCACCCTATCACCCCATCACCCATCACCCATCACCCCCACTTCAGCTTTGGAATCACCTGCTTGCCGTAGATGTCGATGAACGGGGCCTGCTCGCGGCCGACGTTGTGGACGTAGATCTCGTCGAAGCCGAGGTCGATGAAGTGCTGCAGGTAAGCGACGTGCTCGTCCGGGTCGGGGGTGATGAGGACGCGGTTTCGGTAGTTCTCGGGGCGCACCAGCTTCGCCATCGCCTCGAAGTCCTCCGGCTCTCGGATGTCCGCCTTGGGGAAGGCCATGCCGCCGTTCGGCCAGTCGCGCACCGCCGCCTCGGTCGCGGCCTCCAGCGTCGGTGCATACGAGACCTTGACCTGCAGCATCTTCGGCATCGTCGCCGGGTTCTTGCCCGCGTCACGTGCGCCCGTCTCGAAGCGCTCGACGAGCATCTTCAGCTTCTCGTCCGCCGCGCCGACCGTGATGAGACCGTCGGTGAACTTGCCGGTGCGGTAGGCCATGATCGGGCCGGAGGTGGCGATGTAGATCGGCGGCGGGGTGGCCGGCATCGTCCAGAGGCGCGCTGACTCCATCGTGAAGTAGGTCCCGCGATGCCGGATCCGCTTGCCGGTGAAGAGCTTGGTGATGATCTCGATCGACTCCATCAGCCGCTCGAGACGGATCGGCGCCTCGGGCCAGTAGTCGGCGACGATATGCTCATTCAGCGCCTCTCCCGCGCCGAGGCCGAGGTAGAAGCGGTCAGGGAACATCTCCGCCAGCGTCGCCGCCGCCTGCGCGATAATCGCCGGGTGGTAGCGATACCCCGGCGGCGTCACGCCCGGGCCGAAGCGAAGGTTGGTTGTCGCGCCGAGGGCGCCCATGAACGACCAGACGAAGCCGGACTGCCCCTGCGACGGCACCCAGGGGTTGAAATGGTCCGACGCCATGACGGCGCCGAACCCCTGCTCCTCCGCCTGCTTGCAGAAGGTCAGCAGCTCGCTTGGGGCGAACTGCTCCATCGATGCCGCGTAGCCAACGGTTCCCATCGCTCCCCTCTCCTCCCTCTCCCCGCCAGCGGCCCTTATCGGAACAGGTCCCGCTCGGGCTCCATGATCAGGTCTCGCCCCGTTCCCGGCAAACCGGGGAGGGGCGAGGCGTAGCCGCGGACGATCGCGACCGGGCGGCCGGCGAGCTTGTGCATCACCAGCTCGGCGGCAGCGGCCAACTCGTCGGCGACGGCGAGGACCGACGCCGACAGCTCGTACCCCGCGGGGTCGGTCTGCCCGCGATAGTCGACGAGAGGCGCCATGCCGCTGACGCCGACCGCGACATTGACGATGCCCCGCCGCCAGGGGCGACCGAACGAGTCGCTGATAACAACCGCCGGCGCGTCGTCGCCGGTCAGACCGAAACGATGGCCCAGCGCCTCCCGCAGGCGTGAAGCCGAGGCGTCCGGATCGCGCGGCAGGAGGACGACGGCGTCGGGCGAGGCGTTCGAGGCGTCGACGCCGGCGTTGGCGCAGACGAAGCCATGCGCCGTCTCCGCGATGATCAGCCCCTGATGCATGCGCACGATCCGCCGCGCCTCGCGCAGCACGACCTCGACCTTGCGCGCGTCCTTCTGCCAGCGCGCGCCGACCTGTTCGGCCAGCGCCGATGGCTCCACCTCGCGCAGATCGACGACCTGCCCCTCGGCCTTCGAGACGATCTTGTGGGTGACGACGACGACGTCGCCGCGCTTGAGTCCGCCCGCCGACGCGGCGATCCCCGCCGCGATCAACGACGCGAGATCGTCGCCCAGTCGCACCTCCGGGATGCCCTCGACCCCGATGATGCGAATCTCGCCGCCGTCGCTCACCGCCAGCCCGCCTCGTACGCCAACAGACGACCCGCCAGCGCGCCCAGCTCGGGTGCATCCGCCAGGTCGAGATAGTCGCCCCAATCGCTGGGCGTATCGAGATCGAAGCCGGTGCCGGCTGCCTCGTGGACGGCGGCATCGAGGCCGAGGCGGTGCGCTTCGGCCAGGTGACGGGCGAGACTCCCTTCGCCGAAGGCGAAGCAGAATTTGCCGCCGCGCCCGGCAAGCCGCAGCAGGAGCGCGTTCGTCCCTTCGCCGCGCCGGTCCGCGCCGAGGACGACCGCCTCCGGATGCGCCGCCAGCGCCGCGAGATCACCGGCCGCGAGGAGCGGCAGATCGCCGAAGAGCGAGAGGATGGCATCCGCCCCGCGCGCCAGCGCCCACTCCCGCCCCGCCTCGATCGCCCCGTTGAGGCCGGGATAATGCGCCGGCTGCGCCAGCGGCACGACGCCCGCGCCGCGAGCCGCCGCCCACGACAGCACCTCCGCATCGGGGCTCACGACCAGGATCGCCTCGGCAAGGCCCGAGGCAACGGCGGCATCGACCACCCGCGCGGCTGCAGCGCGCAGGAGCGAAGCCCGCGCGTCCGGGCCGAGGACCGGCGCCAGGCGCATCTTGCCGGTCCGCAACGAGCGAATCGGGATGACGACGACGATCCGCTCGCTCACCGCGCCCCCGCTCGCTCCGGGGTCAACGTCGCGGCGAAATCAAGGACCTCGTCGGCGAGGCGGCGGCGATCCTCGCCATCACCCATCACCGTCCCGGTCACCAGCACCCGCTGCCCGCACGCGGCGATCTCCGGCGCGAGGTTTCGGTCGATCTCGTCGATGACCAGGCCGTCGACAAGCCCTTCGTAGAGCCGGGCGACGCCGAGCGCCGAGACCTCGTGGCCGAGCGTCTCCAGCATCTTCGCCGCCGGCCCCTTCAGCGCCTTGCCGCCGACGATCGGGCTGACGGCGACGACGGGCGCGGCGGCCGCCGCCAGCGCTTCCCGCACGCCGGGCGTCCCCAGGATCGGCCCGATGCTGACGATCGGGTTCGACGGCGCGATCACGACCGCCTCCGCCTCGGCGATCGCGGCCAGCGCCACCGGGTGCGCGCGCGCCGTGTCGATCCCGGCGAACGCGACGCCGAGAACGTCGTCGCTCTGGCGCCGCCCGACGAAGTAGTCCTGAAAGTCGAGCCGCCCCGCTGGGGTCTCGATCTTCGTCGCCACTTGGTCGTCGGTCATCGGCACGATGCGGCTGGGAATGCCGAGCGCGGAGGCGAGCTCGGCCGTCACCGCGGAGAGCGGCGCGCCCTCGCGCAGCCGCTCGGTTCGTAGGATGTGGGTGGCGAAGTCCTGGTCGCCGAGCAGGAACCAGGGGTCGCGGCCGTAGCGGGCGATGGCGTCGAGCGTCTGCCGCGTATCCCCCGCGACGCCCCAGCCATTCACTGGGTCGGCGATGCCGGCGAGGGTGTACATGACCGTATCGAGGTCGGGCGAAATGTGGAGGCCGTAGAGCGCGAAGTCGTCGGCGGTATTGACGACGACCGTCAGGTCACCCGACGGGAGCGCCTGCTGCAGCCCCTGGGCCATCTTGGCGCCACCGACGCCTCCGGCCAGCGCGACGATCACCGGCTACGCCTCGCCGCCAAACCCGTGGGTCTCGACCCGCTCGATCTGCAGCGTGAGGGTGAGCCGCTCCTGGCGCGAGAACTCGTCCCGGGCCATCTCGTCCCCCTTCTCAGGACCGTGGTAGCGGCGGGCGAGCGCGGCGATATCCGCCTGCGCGACCGTCTGGTCGTCATTCGTGGAGATCGTGCCGGTGAGGGTCACGTAGCGGTATCCCTCCTCGACGCAGAGGGAGGCGCGCGGGTCCCGGTGGAGATTCCGGTCCTTCTGCCGCCCGCGCATGGTGTTCATGACAACCGTGTCGCCGCGCAACTCGTACCACATCACGGTCTGCTGCGGGCTGCCGTTCGCGTTGACCGTCGCCAGGACGCCGAATCGCGTCTCCTGCAGGAACGATCGCGCGTCGTCTCCGAGCTCCACGTCCACCTCCTCACGCCACGAGGCCCAGCAAGCGCAGTCTACCCAGCGCTTGCGCCGTCAAGCCACTATCCGGGCATGGATATACTCTGAAGACGCGATTGCCCCAATGCCAAGGAGGCTCGATGCCGTCCGTCTCGCTTGCCGATGCCCGTGCGCCACTCGTCCTGGCGATCGACGCGGGGACCTCCTCGGTTCGGGCGCAGGCGTTCGACCGGGACGGCCACGCAGTGCGCGAGACGGAGGAGCAGCTCCGCTACGCATTGGAGACGTCGGCCGACGGCGCCGCGACCTGCCCCGCCGAGCTTCTCTTCGATCTGACGGTCCGCGCCGTCGACGCCGCCATCGCGAAGCTCGGGGCGCGCGCCGCAGAGGTCGCCGCGGTCGGCACGACCTCCTTCTGGCATAGCCTGATGGGTCTCGACGCCGATGGCATGCCGACGACCCCGGTCCTCTACTGGGCCGACACCCGCTCTGCCGGGGAGGCCGCGGCGTTGCGACAGGAGCTCGACCCCGACGCGATCCTGCAGCGGACCGGCTGCCGCCTCCACTCGTCCTACTGGCCGGCAAAGCTGCGCTGGCTCCGGCAAACCGACGCCGCCCTGATGCGGCGCACGCGGCGCTGGTGCTCCTTCGCGGAGTACGCCCTGGGACGCCTCTGCTCCCCGGATGCCGGCGCGGTGACGATCTGCATGGCGTCCGGAACCGGGCTCCTCGACGTCCACGCGCTGGAGTGGGACCGCGAGCTGCTGGAGATCTGCGGGATCGACGCGGGGCAACTCTCGCCCCTGGTCGATCTCGGGCCGCCAGGGCGTCTCGCGGCCGACTTCGCCCGCCGCTGGCGCTCGCTGGCGGGCGTCCCCTGGTTCCCCGCGCTCGGCGATGGCGCTTGCGCCAACGTCGGCAGCGGGGCGGTCGGCCCCTCGCGGATCGCCCTCACGGTCGGCACCTCGGCGGCGATGCGGCTCATCCTCCCTCGGCCGCCGGGCAGCGACTGGACGGTGCCTCAAGGGCTCTGGGCCTATCGCCTCGACCGGAAGCGGGCGGTGCTCGGCGGCGCGCTCTCGAATGGCGGCAACCTGCTGCGCTGGATCTGGGAGACGACCGGCACCGGGGCAGAGGATCCGGAGACGGCAGCGGCTGGAGCGCTCGCGCCTGACAGCACGGGGCTGACGATCCTCCCCTTTCTGGCGGGGGAGCGCTCCCCCGGCTGGCACGACGACGCCACCGGGGTCTTCGCCGGGGTCACGCTGGCCACCGCGCCGCGCGATCTCATCCGGGCGGGGATGGAGGCGGTCGCCTACCGGCTGGGCAGCGTCTACGATGCACTGCGGCCGCAGGCGGACGATACACACGAGGTCGTCGTCAGCGGCGGCGCGATCCTCGGCTCCCGCGTCTGGCTGCAGATCGTCGCCGATGCGCTTGGCCACGGGCTGGCCGCGATGCCGGCCGGGGATGAATCGACCTCGCGCGGCGCGGCGTTGATGGCCGCCGTCGAAGCCGGCCTCGCCCCCAATCTCGCCGCCGCATCGGCCGGCATCGTCCCCGAGGCGATCTACGACGCCAATCCGGCACACCATGACAGGTATCGAGCCGGGCGCGCACGGCAGGAGCGGCTGGAACAGGCGCTCCTCGCGACAGGAGCATTCCTCTGATGGGTCCTCTGCTGGCGATCTTTCCCCATCCGGACGACGAGACCTTCACCGCCGGCGGCCTCATGGCGGCAGCGGCCGAGCAGGGCATTCCCGTGACAGTCATCAGCGCAACGCGCGGGGAAGCCGGCGAGAGCTCGGTGCCCGGTCTCGATCCGGACCAGCTCGGCGCACTACGGGAGGAGGAGCTGCGGGAGGCGATGCGCGAGCTGGGCGTCAGCGATGTCCGCTTCCTCGGCTACCGCGACTCGGGGATGGAAGGCTCGGAGGAGGCGAACCATTCCAATGCCTTCGTCCGCGCCCCGGTGGCATCGGTAGCGGCAGAGATCGTGCCGCTCATCCGCGCCATTCGGCCTGAGGTCATCCTCACGTATGGCGCCGATGGCGTCTACGGACACCCGGACCACCGCCACATTCACGAGGTCGCGATCGCGGCGGTCGAAGCGGCGGGGGACCCGACATACCGTGACGCGTCGGGCGCCGATCCATGGCAGACGCCAGCGCTCTATTTCGGGACGGCGCCGCGCGAGGATCTGCTCGCCATGCTCGATCACCCGGACAGCCCGCTCGCGTCGATCTCCGCGGCGGCGCGCGCCCAACTCGGCACGCCCCGGTCCGAGATCACCCACGAGATCGACATCTCGCCGTGGGCCGAGCAGAAGCGGGCCGCATTTCTCGCGCATCGCTCGCAAACGGCCGAGGGAGGGCCGTTGAGCGGCATGCCGGAGGAGCGGCGGCGGAATCGGCTCGCGCACGAGTATGTCGTGCGGGCGCATCTGCCATGGAACACGGGTGATGGCGAGCCGGACATCATCGAGCGGCTCGCGCGGGGTGGCTCGGGACAATAACCTGCCCAATCGATAACGCGCGTCGTTGGTGCGATGCGCCCAACGACGCGCCGCCGATCGCGCCGTAGCATCGTCTGCAGACCAAACGCGCTGCCGCGTGTCCATCCTGCTTGCCGTTGCCTATCGCGGATCGGATGCCCCATGTACGACTCCACCATCAACCCCGCCGCGACCACGCTCGATACCGCCACCGCAACCCCGCTCTTCATGTGGCACGGCTTCGGCATCGTGCTGATCGGCGAGCGCGAGGGCGACCGCTGGATTCTGGCGCGCGGCTGGTCACGGGGCGATCGCCTCGAAGCCATTCGGCGCTGGTCATTCGCGCAGCCGATGCTCTTCGCGGCGCAGGTGCGACGCCTCGTGCGCGAGGCGGGCGCCAATGACAGCCACGCCCGCGACGAGGGGCTGCGCTCCCTCGCCTGGACCGAAGCGCTGCTTCAGGCGCAGGGATAGCCGGCAAGCCCTGAGGCGGCGCCCGGCGCGGCGCCGTGCAACGCCGCCGCTCCATCTCCTGATTGTCCGGCGTCTCATCTCCCGAGGAGGCGGGTTCCTCCCGGCGCGACCTGTTACGATGGCCGTGCCACTCGCCGCGTTGCCGGAGGGACCATGCGTCAATCATCGTGGAACAACCGCCTGCTCCCGATCGCCATCCTCGCGCTGGCGCTCGCGGTCGGGCTCGGGACCCTGGCGGGCGCGCAGTCGCAGGAGCCGAAGCCGCTGCTGCCCGGGACGCCCGTCGCTCCCCCCTCGGGCACGCCGGTGGCGACGCCATCGACTGGCGTTTCGGGCGCCTCGTGGCAGGGGCCGAACTGGGGCGTCTCCCTCTCGTGGGATCCCGCTGTCTGGTCGGTCGAAGCGGAGCTGATCGAGCCGAACTACGACGGCCTGCAGATCGGCACCCCGGCGTCAACAGTCTTTGTCGAGTCGTTCGACGGCTATGCCGGAGATGCCGACGCCTGCCTGCAGGATGCGCGGCGGCAGATGGACGAGCGCGAAGGGATCATCGATATCGTCCCCCTCCCCGACCATCCGATGCCGGGTGACGACGCGGCACGAGGGAGCGCCGCCCTCTACGGCGTGACGGCCCGGCTCGACGATGGCACGATCTATCGCGGCGTGGAATATGTCGAGTGCCGCGGTCTCGTGCCCGGCGTCGCCGTCCTCGAGATCACCTGGCAGGTCGCGACGACGGCCTACGACGCCGAGCTTCCCCTGGTCGATGCGCTGCTCGGGGCGATCGTGACGAACGACGAGGCTACACCACCGTCGATTCCCGGCGGACCGGTGCCGCCGTCGTCGATTTCGACGGATTGATCGGGAGAAACTCTCACCCCCAGCCCTCTCTGTACGTGGGCCGATAAGGGGAGGTATTGCCGGGAATCATCGTCGCGATCGCCAGAAACCCTCACCCCCAGCCGCCACCCGCGTGCGGGTGGCGGCTGGGGGTGAGGGTTTCACGCCGCTAACCGCTCCGGCCCCTGAAGATCCCCCTACAACGGCTCCCCTACTCCTCCCCGCCCGACCGAGCGAGGGCGAAGTAGCGGGCATCGGGGTGGAGGACGACGAGCGCGGCGGTCGTCTGCTCGGGGTTGAACTGGAAGCCGTCAGTCACCTGGACATCGATGGCGCTGGCGTCGAGGAGGCGGTCGACGAGGGCGTGCTGCGTCAGGTCGGGGCAGGAGGGGTAGCCCCAGGAGTAGCGCTTCCCCTGCTCTGATGCCGCCCCAACCTCGGCCCGGATGCGGGCATGGGCGTAGTCCGCCAGCCCCTCGGCCGACTGCACGCTCAGGCCGTGCGTGAAGAAGCTCTCGCTGTACTCGCCGGCCGCCTGCAGCCGCTCGGTGCGCGCGCTCGCCTCGGCGCCCATCGTCACGATCTGGAAGGCGGCGACGTCGCGCCGGCCCGACGAGAGGGGCAGGTAGTAGTCCGCGAGGCAGAGGCGGTCGCGGCGGGGCTGGCGGGGGAAGGTGAAGCGGCCGATCTCCCGCTCCTCTTCGTCGGGGCTGAAGATCACCAGGTCGTTGCCGTCGCGATTGGCCGGGAAATAGCCATAGCGGACGCGTGGACGCAACCACCCCTGCGCGATCGCCTCTTGCTGCATGCACGCCAGGCGCGGCAGGAACTCGTCCCGCTGCATCGCCTCCCACGCCTCGTCCTTCAGCCCCTTGCCGCCCCAGTGGAGGCGGAAGAGGGTCTTCAGGTCGAGGTGCGGCCAGACGGCGTCGAGGGTGATCTCCTCCATCTCGCGTGCGCCCCAGAAGGGCGGCGCGACTGGCTCGACCTCCCGCACCGTCGAGCCGGCGATCTCGCCCGCTTCCTGAGGGACGCTGAAGGCCTGCTTACCGGGCCGGTCGACGGCCCGCCGCGCCTCCTCGACGGTCGTGGTCAGCAGATCGCCGCGCGCGCCCGGGTCGATGAGGCGGTCCATCAGCGAGAGCCCTTCGAAGGCGTCCTTGGCGTAAAAGACGCCCGGCTCGTACGCCGTCCCCTCGTCGACGAAGAGAGTCCGCTGCGCGTAGCCGCGGTTGATCGCCGCCCCGCCGATGATCACGGGATAGCGATAGCCGGCGCGGTGCAGCTCCTGCACGCAGAGCGGCATCTGCTTGCTCGTCGAGACGAGGAGCGCCGAGAGGCCGATCGCCGTGGCGTCGACCTCGACCGCCTTGTCGATGATGCGGTTGACCGGCACCTGCTTGCCAAGGTCGTGCACCGTGTAGCCGTTGTTGGTCAGGATCGTGTTGACCAGGTTCTTGCCGATGTCGTGGACGTCGCCGTAGACGGTGGCGAGGACGACCGTCCCCTTGGTCACCCCCTCCGTCCGCTCCAGATAGGTCTCCAGCCGCGCCACGGCTCGCTTCATCGCCTCGGCCGACTGCAGGACGAAGGGGAGGATCAGCTCGCCGGCGCCGAACTTGTCGCCGACCTCCTTCATCGCCGGGAGGAGAACGTTATTCAGGACGTCGACCGGGTCGCGCTCGGCAACGGCGAGGTCGATCTGCTCCTCGATCCCCTCCTTCTTGCGGTGGACGATCTGGTAGTGGAGCTTTTCGGCCGGCGTCATGCCGAGCATCGGGTCGGGGCCGGCCGCCTGGCTCTCCTCCTCCCGCCCCTCGAAATGCTCGATCAGCCGCTGCAGCGCGTCAGGACGCCGCGCCAGCACCAGATCCTCGGCCAGCTCCCGCTCCTCCGCCGGAATCTCGGCGAAGGGGACGACGTGCGAGGGGTGGACGATCGCCAGATCGAGGCCGGCCTCGACGGCGTGGTAGAGGAAGACCGCGTTGACGATCTTGCGCGCGACCGGGTTGAGGCCGAAGGAGACGTTGGAGATGCCGAGGATCGTCATCACCCCCGGCATGTCGGCCTCGATGCGGCGGATCCCCTCCAGCGTCTCCAGCGCCGAGGTCGTGAACTCCTCGTCGCCGGTGGAGAGGGGGAAGGTGAGTGGGTCGAAGATCAGCGCCTCCGGGGCGAGCCCGAACTCGTGGACGACGATATCGTGGATCTTGCGCGCCGCCTCGACCTTGCGCGCGGCGCTCTTGGCCATCCCCTCTTCGTCGATGGTCATCGCCACCACGGCCGCGCCGTGCGCCTTGACCAGCGGCATCACGGCGTCGATCCGCTTGCGGCCATTCTCCATGTTGATCGAGTTGACGATCGCGCGCCCCGGATACTGCTCGAGTGCGTCCTGCAGGACGTCCGCCTCGGTCGAGTCGAGGACCAGCGGCGCCTCGACGTTGAGCGCGAGCTTCTTGACCAGCGCGCGCAGCATCTCCCGCTCGTCGGTCCGCTCGGTCATCGCCACGCAGATGTCGAGCGCGTGCGCCCCGCTCTCCATCTGGTCGCGCGCCACCACGACCATGCCGTCGTAGTCGTCGGCGAGGGCCAGGCGCTTGATCCTGCGCGAGCCGAGGGTGTTGACCCGCTCGCCGACGATCAACGGCGCCGGGTCCTGGCGCAGGTCGACGGCGCGCACCATCGACGCCACCATCGGCAGCGGCCGCGCCGGCCGCGCCGTGACCGGCCGGCGGCCGATCTCGCCGACGAGCGCCGCGAGGTGCTCCGGCGTCGTGCCGCAGCACCCGCCGACGATGCCGACGCCGAACTCCTCGACCATCAGGCGGAGATCGCGCGCCATCCGGTCCGGCTCGAGCGGGTAGACCGCCTGCCCGTTGACGTTCTGCGGCAGCCCGGCGTTGGGGATGACCGCGACCGGGCGCGTGGAATGCTCACCGAGGTAACGGGCCGGCTCGCGCATATGCTCCGGCCCGGTCGAGCAGTTGAGCCCAACGACATCGACCGGCAGCGCCTCCAGCACCGCCAGCGCGGCGGCGATATCGGTGCCGAGGAGCATCCGCCCGCTGGTGTCGAGCGTGACTTGCGCCTGAATGGGGATAACGCATCCCGTCTCCTCGCGCACGCGGAGGATGGCGTGGACGGCCGCCTTCAACTCGAGGATGTCCTGCGTGGTCTCGATGATGAAGAGATCGACGCCGCCATCGGCGAGGCCGCGCACCTGGTCGCGGAAAAGGGCGACCACCTCCTGAAAGCGGTGGTTGCCGAGCATCGGATCTTCCGAGGCAGGCAGCAGCCCGGTCGGCCCGATCGACCCGGCGACGTAGCGCGGCTGCGCCGCCGTGGCGTAGCGGTCGGCGACGGAGCGGGCGAGCCGGGCGGCAGCATGATTCTGCTCGTAGGTCCGCTCGCCGAGACCGTACTCCGCCAGCTTGAGCGCGCTGCCGCCGAAGGTGTCGGTCTCGAGGACGTCGACGCCCGCCTCGAGGAACGAGGCATGGATCTCCTCGATGATGCCGGGATTGTGGAAGACGAGGTACTCGTTGCACCCCTCGATGCCGCCGTAGCCGGCCGCGTCGAGGTTGTACTGCTGAATCGAGGTGCCCATGGCGCCATCGAAAATGACGACGCGCTCGCGGACGAGATCGAGATAGGAATGGTCGCGGGTTGCTGCTGCACTCATCGCTGAAACTCTGCTCCTGGCGCTACGGGTGTCGAGTATAGACGCGCCATCGCTCGGGAATGATCGCTGGCAAAGGGACCGTCCGGGCAGATTGGGGACGGACGGGTAGCCCGGCTGACGCGTGTGAGCGCGGGCGTTCGCCTATCATCGGCGCGGCTCGCACTGAGACTCCGCGCCGCCGTGGCGCGGATGGAGGAACTCCCGAATGCGTCATTTCCTGTTGGCCGTCGTCTTCGCGCTCTCGGCCATCGTCGCCCCGCTCGCGGCGTCTGCCCAATCGACTGTCGAATCGGCGGTCGGGGACATCGATGCCTTCTGGGCGCAGCAGTTCGCCAACGCCGGGCTCGCCTACACCTCGCCGAACCTGCGCGCGATCGACAGCACGACCGACACCTCGTGCGGGCCGATCGATCCCTACATGAGCCCGGGCGCCTACTGCGCCGCCGACGACACCGTCTACTACTCGACCGCCTGGGCGCCCGACGAGCCGGGCTCGGAGATCCTCTGGTGGACCGTCCTCAGCCACGAATGGGGCCACCACATCCAGTGGCAGGTCGATACCGGCGTCACCTCGGTCTTCGCATCGGAGCAGCAGGCCGACTGCTTCGGCGGCGCGTACATGCGGCACGCGGAGAACGTCGGGCTGGTCAGCCCGGAGGCGGTCTCAATGGCGCTCAGCCTCACCCAGAGCGCGGGCGATGTCTGGTTCTTCCTGCCGGCCGACAGCCCGGCACACGGCAACAAGGCGCAGCGCGCCCTCGCCTTCATGACCGGCATGAATGGCGGCGTCACCGCCTGCGGCTTCCCCGGCTGAGGACGCGCCCGGAACAGCCGCGATGCGCGACCGGGTACGCCATCCGGTCCTCCTCTAGCCTTCTGCTCCATTTCCTCATAGACTGCGACTGCGGATGGCTCCTGGGGAGAGCCGCATCGTCGACAGGGGAAAAGGGGTAGGCAGGATGAAACGGGTCCTCATCGCCGTGGCCGTCGCGCTCGCGCTGCTCGCGCCCACGGTCGTCCGCGCGCAGAGCAATGCGGAGTTGATCGCCGCCGATCTGGACGCCTGGTGGGCGGCCAACTTCGCCGAGCGCGGCCTCTCGTACAGCTCGCCGCGCCTGGAGATCGTCGACCAGCCGGGGACGAACTTCTGCGGCTTCATCGATGTCTTCGAGGGGCCGGCCGGCTACTGCGCGACGAACCGCACGGTCTATCTCTCGACCGGCTTCCTTTCGCCCGATTCGATCACGGGTGTGCTGCCGCTGATCAGCCACGAGTGGGGCCACCACGTGCAGAATCTGGTCGACACCGGCGTTTCGACGCCGATGGAGGCGGAGTTGCAGGCCGACTGCTTCGCCGGCGCATTCATCCAGTACGCGACCGAATCGGACTGGATCAGCCCGGCGGTCGGCGCAATGGCGCTGCAGTTGACGCAGTCGGCCGGCGACGTCTGGTGGCTGGTCCCGGCCGACGAGGCGATCCACGGCTCACAGTCGGACCGGGCGATCGCCTTCATGACGGGGCTGCACGGCGGCCTCTCGGTCTGCGGGTTCTGAGCGGAGCACGCCGCGCGAACAGCAACGAAACGCCCCCGGCCGGGCTCGGGCCGGGGGCGTTTTCGTGTGCCGAGGCGGCTGCTAACGCCCCTGGAACATCCGCAGGATGAAGAGGAGAACCAGGGCGCCGATGACGGCGGCGATGAAGCTGCCGATGCTCCAGCCGAGGGTGAATGTGCCACCGCCGATGAAGGAGAAGATGAGGCCGCCGATGAAGGCGCCGACGATGCCGACGATGATGTTGCCGAGCCACCCCTGGCGGGCGTTGTCCCCCGAGATCATGCTGGCCACCCAGCCCGCGAGTGCGCCAAAGATGATCCAGGAGATGATGCCGAAGCTGCTGTTCACATCCATCTGCTTGCCCTCCCGTGCCCAGACCGGCCCCCCCGGTAGATCCCAAGTGTAACAGCGAGTCACCGCAATTGGGCTACATCCGTTCGGGTACTTCGGACGGATCATCTGGCGTCAGCCAGCGTTCGGCCCAGGCGGAGATCGCCATGATCGCCTCGCTCAGCGCCTCCCCCTTCTCGGTCAGCGCGTAGTCGACGCGCACCGGCGTCGACGGCTGGACCGTGCGAATGACGATCCCCTCGGCTTCCAGCTCCTTGAGCCGCTCCGAGAGGAGGCGATCGCTCAATCCAGGCACGACGGCGCCGATGTCGCTGAAGCGCGTGGCGCCGGAGAGCATCGCGCGCACGATCGCCCCGGTCCACCGCCGCCCGATCAGCTCGACCGCGCGGTGAAAGGCCGGACAGAAGGCGCTCAGCTCTCCGTCCGCCCGCGCTTGCCCACGCTCTCCCATGGCCGAACCTCCGATATCTCGTCAGTAAATTACCCAACGTAAGTTTCTTGACAAAGGTAAGTATAGCGCGCTATCGTTGTCGTGTCATCACCGAAGCAGCCGCGACGTACAGGCTGCCCAGTCTGGAAAGGACGAGAGCATGAGCGCGACAAGCACCGGCGCCGGCACAAGGACCATCTGGAAAATCGATCCGAGTCACTCCAACATCTCCTTTACGGTTCGCCACATGTTCACGAAGGTGCGCGGCCGGTTCACCGACTTCTCCGGCACGATCGAGACGACCGGGAACAGCCTGACCAACGGACAGGTGCAGGTCGACATCAAGGCCGACAGCATCGACACCCATGACGCGCAGCGCGACAACCACCTGCGCACCAACGACTTCTTCGGCAGCGACGAGAACCCCACTATCACCTTCCGCTCGACGCAGGTCACCCCGCGCGGCGGGAACCAGTTCCGTATCACCGGCGACCTGACCATCCGCGGCGTGACCCGCCAGGTGACGCTCGACGCCGAGTTCGACGGGAGCGGCATGACCCCCTTTGGCACGGAGGCCGCCTCGTGGAGCGCGCACACCGACGTCGACCGCAAGGACTTCAACCTGACCTGGAACGCCCCACTCGAGACGGGCGGCTTCCTCGTCGGCGACGACGTCAGGATTCAGATCGATGTCGAGGCGGTGCGCCAGGCCTGATCGCCCGCGCTCCCCGCGTCATTCAGGACGGGACGCGGCGAACGCATCGCGCAGGAGCGCGCGGGCCGCGTCCAGTTCATCCCGGTTGACCGTGTGCCCCATGCCGGGATAGATGCGGAGGTCGACGTTGGCGCCGAGTCGCGTCATCGCCTCCGCCGTCTCTTCGACTCGCGAGAGCGGGATATGGGCGTCGATGTCGCTGCAGCCGAGGAAGACCGGCGTCCCGTCGAGCGAGCCGTGGTAGGCGAAGCTCGTGCCGGGCGGGCCGATCAGCCCGCCGCTGAAGCCGATCACCCCGGCGTAGCGGGTGGCGTTGCGGGCGGCGTATTCGAGCGCGAGGCATGCCCCCTGCGAGAAGCCGAGGAGCGCGAT
>JADYYO010000104.1 GCA_020853615.1 Thermomicrobiales bacterium | reverse complement strand
CCTGCGACGAAGGCGTCACCGGCGCCCGTCGGGTCGAGGACGTTTACGCCGAAGGCGGGGATGCGCGCGCGCTCCTGCTCCGTCACGACCAGGCACCCCTCCTCGCCCCGGGTGACCAAGGCCGCCCGTAGCGTCTCGCCGCGCATTCGGTGCTGCAGCGCGGTGATCGCATCGGAGACGGTCCAGGTTCCGGTGACGCGGAGCAGCTCACGCTCGTTGCCGACGATGACGTCGTGCCGGAGTGCCAGCTCGAAGGCGTCGTAGACGCCCTCCTCGGCGAGGTAGGTGAGCGGCCCGAGGATGCGCGCCGTCGGCACGGTGTGGGCGGGCAGGTCGAGCAGGAGGCGGCGCAGCGGAGCGTCAGCCACGTCGAGCACGAGGACGTCGGCGCCGAAGAGTCCGGCGATATCGAGCCGGTCGCGGCGCACGAGCTGCGCGCCTCGCTCCCAGAAGACCGTCCGTTCGAGGGGCGACTGGCTGACGATCATCGTCGCCAGATCGGTCTTCTCCCCCGGCTTGACGGTCAGCCACGCGAGATCGACCCCTTCCCGCTCCAGCCCCTGCCGCACCAGCGCGCCCCGCTCGTCGTCGCCGATCGCGGTGGCGATGCGGACGCTGGCGCCGAGCCGGGCCAGGGCGACGGCGGTGTTGGTCGTCGTGCCTCCCGGCGCGGAGACCTCTTCCAGGACCACCGCCTGCCCGCCGACCTCGGGGTAGGCGGGGACTGCGATCAGGCGATCCCACGACGACAGGCCGATGCAGGCGATCTCCGGCGCGCGCTCGCTGCTCATGGCTCGCGCGCCAGGAGGACGCGCGCCGGAGCGCCGTCGCCGATCGCCAGCTTGAGCGGCAGGCAGATAAGCTCGTAGGGCCCGGCCGCGATCCCCGCCAGGTCGAGGAGCTCGATGACCAGCACGTCGTTGCCGAGAAGCGTGCGGTACGTCTCCCGATTGAGCGGCCCGTAGGTCCCGATCGAGGGCGCGTCGGTGCCGACCAGCGTGATCCCGAAATCGACCATCCAGCGCGCGGCGTCGGGCAGTACGCCCGCGTATGCTTCATCGAAGGGAAGGGGCGTTTCGCCACTCCACCTTTCCCATCTACGCGAGTTCCGGGTGTGGAGCAGCAGGCGTGTCGTCCCGGCCGGGATCATCGCCGCTTCCAGGTCGGCGACTCCGATCTGGTCCACCTCGTCCGGGATGCGGGCGACATAACAGGGACCATTCCAGCGCTGCAGCGGGATCTCCAGGAGCTTCGCGCCAGTGTCGACGTAGTGCCAGGTGGCGTCGACATGCGTGCCGGCGTGCGAGGTGATCTGCAGTCGGCTGACGTTGCTGCCGGCCCCCTCCGCGATGCGCTGGAGCGGCTCGACCGCGACCGGGGGGTGCGTCGGCCACGACGGCATGGTCGACCCGAACGGCACCGTGACATCGAAGACTTCGGCTCCTGCCCGGAATACCACCACGCCTCCTTTGCCGCGACGGGGAATCCGCCCCATAGGCGATAAGGATAGGGGCAACCGCGCCGCGTGGCCGCTATCGTGCCGTGGATGACGGCTGAGCGACTGAGAGCGCCAGCGAGAGGAGGCAGCGATGGAAAGCGACGCCACGAGCGAGCCGATCGGGATCGAGGACCATGCCGCCGCCGACGAGACGGCCATCCGGGAGCTGTTCGACCTGCTGATCGATGCCTGGGAGCGCGGCGACGGGACCGCCTACGGCGCGCTCTTCACCGACGACGCCGACTACATCGCCTTCGATGGCTCGCGCACCGTCGGCGGGCGCGCCATCGCTGAGGCGCACCAGACGCTCTTCGCCACCTGGCTGAGGGGATCCCGGCTGGTCGGGCAGATCGAGGCGTTGCGCTTCCTCGCCCCGGACGTCGCCATCGTCGTCGCCACCGGCGCGACGCTGCTGCTGGGGAAGACGCGGCCGTCGCGACCTTCGATCCAGACCCTCGTCGCCACGAAGTGGAACGACACCTGGCGCTTCACCGCCTTCCAGAACACGCGGATCGTGAAGCGGAACCGGCTGCAGTGGATGCTCTACGGGATCGCGAGCCGGATCACGGGGAGGTAAACGCGGATCGCCCGGGCGCGCGATCCGCGGGATGCTATTGTTGGCTCACGCTCGCCGGTATCAGCGAGTGAAGGAGCTCAGGTATGGTCGCACGCCCAAGTCATCCAACCGACGATGATGACGCCCCCTTCGATGATGACCTCGATCCCGACCGTTACGAGGGGATCCACTTCGTGACGGTGGAGGAGGGGCGAGTCCTCTTCGACCAGGCCGCGCGACACGATCTCGGGATTTCCGGCGACGAGTTCCTCCGCCGCTGGGATAACGGCGAGTACCAGGCGATCCCTGACACGCCCGAAGGTCGCAAGATCATGGGCATGGTCATGCTGCTTCCCTTTGTCCGCCCGACGAATTTCTGAGGCAACTCGTCTCTACGTCGGGGAGATGGGAAGCGTCACCTCGTGCGTGACACGGCAGCGTCTCGCTCTTGCGCCGGCGATTTCACCCACCGGCCG
The DNA here is from genome assembly GCA_020853615.1 of Thermomicrobiales bacterium. GTDB lineage: Bacteria > Chloroflexota > Chloroflexia > Thermomicrobiales > UBA6265 > JACCXM01. Next base: position 3,940 of record JADYYO010000104.1, on the reverse strand, counting down.
ATCCCGCGCGCTCTACTTCCCAACACCCGCGCGGCTGACGTCTTCTGATGGCGCTGGGAGTATGTTTCGCCTCGGCATCAGGCTGGATTTCGCTGAAGTCCTCGAGCCGCCATCCCGAGTCCAGATCGTGATTCAGGCGTATCAGTACAGCCTTCTCGATCGGAATGACACCGAATTGCTTGTCTACCACTGGCACCCTCAGGCAACCGGGCCCAACGTCCCCCATCTCCACGTCTCCGCGGCGCTCGATGCTCAGGTTGACGCGCGCAGTCGCCAAACCATCGACCTCGACAAACGCCACCTCGCGACCGGGCTGGTCACGCTCCGCTCCGTGGTGCGCATGCTGATCACCGAATTTCAGATTCGGCCATTGCACGCCGACTGGGCCGAGCGCCTGGCGGACCCCGAACCCCATTGACGGCCGCGCCGGCCCCCGGTATCGTCGCGGCGCTGGACCATGGGGATCGTGCGCGGGGGGTGTTTCAGAATGGCGCGGGAGCATGCGCGGCCGTTGCCCGGGTTGCCGGGCGTGACGCTGGAGCGGGACGTGCCCTGCCGGATGCGGGATGGCGTGACCCTCTTCGCGGATGTCTACCGGCCGGAGGGGGAGGGGCCGTTCCCCGTCATTCTGATGCGGCTCCCCTACGACAAGACGAGCGCCGAGAACATCACCTACGCCGACCCCTCCTGGTACGCGCGCCACGGCTATCTCGTTGTCATCCAGGACAATTGCGGCCGCTGCGCCTCCGAAGGAGAGTTCGTCCCCTTCCTGCGCGAGGCCGAAGATGGCTACGACACGATCGAGTGGGCGGCGCGGCTGCCGGGCGCGAACGGGCGCGTCGGCATGTACGGCTTCTCCTACGCCGGGGCGACGCAGCTCCTGCCGGCGACCCTCCGCCCGCCGAGTCTCGTCACCATCTGCCCCGCCATGACCGCCTCGCAGTATTACGAGGGATGGACCTACAACCAGGGCGCGCTGGCGCTCGCCTTCACCATGTCGTGGGCGACGCAGCTCGCGTCGGGTGATGCGCGGCGGGCGAAGGACGCGGCCGCGCTCAGCCAGCTCGACATGGCGTTCGCCGGGGTGCAGGGCTGGCACTGGTTTCTACCGCTGCGCGACTATCCGCCCCTCTCCGGCGCGTACGGCGGCTACTTCGCCGACTGGCTCGGGCACCCGACCTATGACGACTACTGGCGGCGCTGGAGTATCGACGCCGACTACAGCCGCCTGGACACGCCGGCGTTGCACATCGCCGGCTGGTACGACGTCTTCCTCAGCGGGTCGGTGCAGAACTTCCTCGGCCTGCGCGCCGGCGCCGGGAGCGAGGAGGCGCGGCGGAGCCAGAAGCTGGTCATCGGCCCCTGGCTGCACATGCCCTGGGCCCCGGTCAGCGCCGACTCGAGCGGTGTCGAGCCGACCGTCGTCGACGATCTGCAGCTTCGCTGGTTCGACCAGTTCCTGAAGGGGGAGGAGAGCGGGGTGATGGATGCCCCCGTCTCCCTCTTCGTCATGGGGGCCGAGGAGTGGCGCGACTACCCCGATTGGCCGCCGCCCGGCGCTGAGCCGGTCAACTGGTACCTCCATTCCGCGGGCCGGGCCAACTCCCGCTTTGGCGACGGAACACTCTCCCTGGAAGCGCCGGGGGACGAGCCGCCCGATATCTACACCTACGACCCCGCTTATCCGAACCAGAGCGCCGGCGGCCACTCCTGCTGCTTCAGCTTCATCTCCCCGATGGGGCCGGTTGACCAGCGCGTCGTGCAGGAGCTGAACAGCATCCTCGTCTACACCAGCGAGCCGCTCGCCGCGCCGATGGAGCTGATCGGCGATGTCTCGGTGACCCTCTTCGCGGCGACCTCCGCCGTCGACACCGACTGGGCGGCGCGCCTCTGCGAGGTCTGGCCCGACGGCCGCTCCATCAACCTGCAGGAGGGGATCGTCCGCGCCCGCTACCGCGACAGCCTCACCGACCCGTCGCTGCTCGAGCCGGACCGCGTCTACGAATACGAGATTCCGCTCGGCCCGGTCGGCGCGCGCATCGCGGCGGGCAACCGGCTCCGGCTGACGATCGCCTCGAGCGATTTTCCGCAGTGGGACCGCAACCTCAACACCGGCGGCCCCCTCTTCAGCGAAGTGCTGACCGACGCGGTGGTGGCGCGGCAGACGGTGCTGCACGACGCGCTGCACCCCTCCCACGTCACCTTGCCCGTCGTCACCGCGGAAAGCAGGTAATCACGCCATGACCAGCGCGGCAGCGGAGAGTGTGATTGTCGTCGGGGGCGGCGTCATCGGCAGCGGCATCGCCTTCGAGCTGGCGAAGCGGGGCCTGCCGGTGACGCTGATCGAGCGGGGGCGCATCGGCGGCGAGGCCTCGTGGGCCTCGGCCGGCATCATCTCCCTGCCCCACCGCCCCTGGACGAAGCCGGAGCGGGTCGAGCTCGGCCGCATCTCGCTCGAGCGCTACCCGGCGCTCGTCATGGAGCTGGAGGAGCGGACCGGGATCGGCATCGACTACCGACGCCCGGGCGAGTGGGCGATCGCGGTCGACGCGGAGCACGCCCGGCAGGAGGATGCGGTTGCGGCGTGGCAGCGGGGCCTCGGCCTGACCGTCGAAGATGTCGCACCGGACGAGGCGCGGCGGCTGGAGCCGGCGCTCCCCGAGTCGCTCGTCGCCGCGCGGTTTCACCCCGGTGTCGGCTCCCTCTCGGTCTACCGCCTGACGCAGGCGCTCGCCGCCGCCGCGCGCCAGCTCGGGGCGACCATTCTGGAAGAGACGCCGGTCGGCGGCTTGCTGCGCGAGGGGGATCGTGTTACCGGGGTTCGCCTGCAGGATCGCGATCTCCACGCGGACGTCACCCTCCTGGCGACCGGCGCCTGGACCCGCCTCCTCGGCGAAGGGATCGGCGTCACCCTGCCGACGCTGCCGGTCAAGGGGCAGCTCATCGCCTATGCCGATACGCCGATCCGCCCGGCGCGCGTCATCTCCGGGCACGGCGGCTACGTCCGGCCCCGGCCCGACGGCACGACGATGGTGGCGGCGACCGAGGAGTACGTCGGGTTCGACCGCCGCGTGACCGGCGACGGCGTCGCCTGGCTGCTCGAGCTGACGCGCACCCTCTGCCCCGTGCTGCTGCAGGGGGAGGTCGCCGAGACCTGGACCGGACTCCGCCCCGGGTCGGAGACAAACGACCCGCTCATCGGCCCCGTCCCTGGCTTCTCCGGCCTCTGGGTCAGCGCCGGGCACTTCCGCACCGGCGCCAAGGAAGCCCCGGCCACCGCGGAGCTCGTCGCCGAGGCGCTGGCGACCGGGGAGATCCCCCCGCTCCTGCGGGCCTTCGATCCGGCCGCCCAGCGGATCGGCGGGTGAGCGCGCTCCACCCGGCGCGCAGTCTCCTGGCGACGCCCGGCTCGAACCCGCGCATGATCGCCAAGGCGCTGGCGAGCGACGCCGACCTGGTCATGATCGACCTGGAGGACGCCGTCGCCCCGGCTGCCAAGGCGGCGGCGCGCATCGACGTCGCCTTCGCGCTGCGCGATGGCGACTGGCGCGGCCGGCCGCGGACCTACCGCATCAACGCGCTCGATACGCGCTGGTTCCTGCACGATCTGGTCGACGTCATCGAGGGTGCCGAGGGGCGCGTCGATCGCATCGTCGTACCGAAGGTCGACCGCCCCGAGGATGTGACCACGGTCGCGACGATCCTCGCTTCCCTCGAGGCGGCGAATGGCGTCGAACGGCCGATCCAGCTCGACGTCCAGATCGAAAGCGCGGCCGGGCTGGCGAAGTGCGAGCGGATCGCCGCCGCGAGCCAGCGCATCGCGGCCCTCGTCTTCGGCCCGGGCGACTACGCCGCATCCGTCCGGATGCCGCTGGCGGCAATCGGCATGCCCGATGAGTGGGACATCGGCTATCCCGGCCATCGCTGGGACTACCCGCTG
>JADYYO010000103.1 GCA_020853615.1 Thermomicrobiales bacterium | reverse complement strand
TGCCGCTCCAGTTCGTCGAGATCGCGGTGAACCGTCATCAGGCTGACGCCGAAGCGCGCGGCGAGCTCGCGGGCAGCAACGAACGGCTGCGCCAGCACCAGCTCGGCGATCTGGTCCTGCCGCTGCGCCTGGTCTCGCCCGTCACTATTCCGCATGTGAACCGCGATTCTCCCGCATTGCGCGCAGGGACGAGCCAATCAAACGAGAATTCGTTTTGTGATGTTCACAGCACGAGCCTAACATGATGTGGCGGATGCCACAAGACCGCGCGGGACCTCCCTCCACGAGATTTCCCATCAGCAGGCCAAAGATGGCCCCAACTTGACACGCCTCGGCCATGTGCTAGAGTGCGAAGATCACGTGCTCCCGAAGCGTGTCTGTTGCCGAGTTCCCAAGGCATCACGAGCGTACTGCGGCTGATTCGGCGTGAAAGGAGGTAATGCGCCCGCAGCCGGCGGTGCGAGATCGTCCTCGCGCCATCCGGATGACGCCGTGTTCGCGCTCCAGGTCCGTCGTCCCTGATGCTCCACGGGTCGTCGTCACTCGTGTCCGTCGCTCATTACGACAGAGGGGTAACGTCCATGACCGCCGTTTCCCGAATCACCCGGCGAACGTTGCTGAAGTCCTCCGCGGCCGGCGCCGCTGGCCTGACCGCACCCCAGCTCTTCAATATCAACCGGCGCGCCTCGGCCCAGGGGGTCACCGTCGAGTTCTGGAATCCCGGCAACGATCCGCTCGGCGGTCCAATCATCAAGAAACTCGTCGACGAGTTCAACGCCACCGCCGGCAAGGACGCCGGCATCACGGTCAACAACGTTCCCGTGCCGACTCCGAACGGCGACTACACCAAATACACGACAGCGATGACCACGCCCAGCTCGCCGGACGTGGTCATGACCTACAGCTACAACCCATTCATCCCCTGGGTGGCCAACGGCTACCTCCTGCCGATGGACAAATACTTCCAGGAGCTCGATCTGAAGCAGGACGACTTCTACCCGGTCGCCTGGGAAATGGTCAATTTTCAGGGGCAGATCTGGGGGCTGTTGCAGGAATTCGACATGGTCGAGTTCTTCGCGAACCAGAATGTGTCCACCGGTGAGCCGCCGAAGACCATCGAAGAACTCGACAAGGTGGCGGCGGACTACGTCAAGATGGAGGGTGACCAGCTCGTCCAGGCGGGGATCATCCCTTGGGCGCAGGGCGGGTTCAGCCCCGGTGGCTACGGCTCGTGGGGGACCATCTGGGGAGCGCGCTTCTACGACAACGACGCCCGGAAATGGACCATCAACCGCCCCGAGAACACCGCCTGGCTCGACTGGTACCTCAAGTACGTCGACATGATCGGCGGCCGCGAGAAGGCCGACGCCCTGATCTCTTCGGTGCCCAAAACGTATGGCACCGTCTTCCTCTACGGCAAGACCGCCTTCTCGATGGAGGGCGAGTTTATCCCGCTCGAACTCGGGGCGATCGGGCAGGGGGAGCTGAAAGACAAGATCACCATCACCCATCCCCCGACCGTGCCAGGCACCACGCAAGGCGCAACCTGCATGGTCGATGCCGCCAACGTCTTCTGCATCCCAGTCAACTCCAAGCATGTCGAAGAGGCCGCCTTCTTCGCCAAGTACATGGTGTCGCAGAAATCGCTGGTCGCCTGGAGCCTGCCGATCGGACAGATGATGCCGACGAAAGCCGCGGCCAACGACCCGACGCTGTTGGAGCAACTCCCCTGGATGAAGATCTTCAACGAAACGGTGGAGGCCGGAAACATCTTGGCGCCGCCCCTTTCGCCGCAGGCGGTCGTCTTCAACCAGGCAATGTCGCTTGCTGTCGACAACGTCACCTACAAGCAGAAGTCACCGGCCGATGCCATAGCGGAAGTCGAGCAGAAGGTGGCGGATGCGGTGGCCCAGTTCAAGACGACCAATCCTGATTGGCAGGGTGAATAACCCGAAGCGGGCCAGCTAGTCAACCCCGCCTTGGCGAACCGGTGGCGCACTCGGCGCCACCGGCCAACAGCCGCCCGAACCCCCTGGGAGCTCGCGTGAATACGACGATACGCACTCCACCATCAAGCAACCCGTTGACACGATTCTGGCGCCGGCTGAAGCGCAGTGATGGCCTCGCCGCGCTCGCCTTCGCCTCGCCCTGGATCATCGGTTTCTGTTGGTTTCAGCTCTATCCGATCGTGGCCTCGCTCTATTACAGCTTCACCTCCTACAACATCCTGCGGCCGCCGGTCTTCGTGGGGCTGGCCAACTACCAGAATCTCTTCCTCCACGACGAGCTCTTCCTCACGGCGCTGACCAACACCGCCATCTTCACGCTGGTCAGCGTCCCCCTCGGGCTCGCCGTCGCCCTCGTGCTGGCCCTGCTGCTCAACCGGGATATCCCGGGCCGCGCCGCGTTCCGGGCCATCTTCTATTTCCCGGCCATCATCCCCAGTGTGGCGACCGGAATCCTCTTCATCCTGATCCTCAACACGCAGGGCGGGCTCCTCAACGTCATCCTCAACCGTATCGGCCTTCCGGCGTTGCCCTGGCTGACCAGCCCGGGCTGGGCCATGCCGGCGCTCATCCTGCTCAGCCTGTGGGGGATCGGTCCCGTCGTGGTCATCTTCCTCGCCGGCCTCCAGGACGTGCCGCGCGTCCTCTACGAGGCGGCACAACTCGATGGCGCCGGGCCTATCGAGCTGGTGCGCCGGGTCACCCTGCCGATGATCTCCCCCGTCATCCTCTTCAATCTGGTCATCGGGCTGATCGCCGCGCTGCAGACCTTCGCCCTGCCATTCGTCCTCTTCGCCAACAAGCAGGATGCCAACTCGATCGGCGGTCCGCTCAACGCCGCGCTGATGTACTCCGTGCAGCTCTACTCGGTGGCGTTCCAGCAGTTCCGCATGGGTTACGCCGCGGCGATGGCCTGGGTGTTGACCGTCATCATCTTCACCCTCTCCCTGGCCGCGCTGCGGCTTTCCGGGCGTTTCGTGCATTACGAGTGACGGCGTATCGCCGCGGCTGAGACAGGCGCAACCATGGCACAGACCAGCAGCAAGAGAATCGATTTCACCGCGACGCCACGGGAACGAGCGACGCCCTCCCGGGGCCAGAGTCGCTGGCTGGAGGCGCTTCGCCAGCCGTTGCCTTTTCTGGCCGTCGTGGTGTTCGCCATCATCTTCGCGCTGCCGGTCTACTGGATGTTGGTTACCTCGCTCAAGTCGCTCGACGAGGTCTTCGCCGATCCGCTCGTCTGGTGGCCGCGCCAGCTCATCTGGGGCAACTATCCGGATGCGCTGCAGCAGTTCCCCTTCTGGCGCTACCTCGCCAACACGCTCACTATCGCCCTCCCCGTCGCGTTCGGGACGACCATCAGTTCCGCGTTCGTCGCCTACGCCTTCTCGCGCCTGCGTTGGCGCGGGCGCGATGCCGTCTTCTACCTGATCCTCGGCACCCTGATGATCCCCAACTGGGTCACCCTGGTTCCCCTCTACATCCTCTTCAGCCGCATGGGATGGCTCGATACCTACAAGCCGCTCATCGTCCCGGCGTTCTTCGGCGATCCCTTCTCCATCTTCCTGCTGAGGCAGTTCTTCCTGCGCCAACCACAGGAGCTCGTCGACGCCGCGCGCATCGACGGTGCCTCTCACTTGCGCGTCTTCCTGCAGATCATGCTGCCGCTGTCGCGTCCGGCGCTGGTCGTCGTCGCCCTTTTCGCCTTCATCAATAGCTGGAACGACTTTTTCAACCCCCTCATCTACCTCTCGACGCCCGAGAAGTACACGCTGCAGGTCGGGCTGTTCAACTTCTTCGGCCTGCACGTTGTCAACTGGCCGGGGCTGATGGCCGCCGCGGCCGTCATCCTTGCCCCGATTGCGATCATTTTCGCGATCGCCCAGCGCGCCTTCATCGAGGGGATCAGCTTTACGGGCTTGCGCGGATGATAGGTGATGTGTGCTAGGTGTTGGGGTGATGGGGAGGCGGCAAGAAGTGAGTGGGGAGGCGGAAGTTGGAAGTCATGAGCGACCAGCGGTGCGCCAGGGTCGAATAGCCCCATGACCCCGCCACCGGCAACCGTGGTCCGCCCTCCGGTGACGAGCGACGAAATTGCCGCCTTCTTTCGCCTGGCGGCCGCCCAGTTCATGCGCGCCTCTCCCGTGGCGATCGCCCAAGAGGACGTTTGCCGGTACGTCTACGACAGCCCGGCGGCGATTCCTTCGGGCGTCCGCGGCGCCTTCCGCGGCGATGACTACCTCGGCGGGTACCTCAGCGAGGAGCGTGACCTGCGGATCGGCCCCGCCCGGTTGCGCGCGGGGTGCATCGGCATGGTGGTCGTCGATCCCGCGCGGCGTGGCCAGGGGATCGGTACGGCCCTGATGCGGGACGCTCTCGTCTACGCGCGGGCGCGCGGCCACGTCCTCCTCATCCTGAACGGGCTCGCCGACTACTACCGGCCGTTCGGGTACGCCGACGTCTTCGACGCCACCGAGCATGCCGTCGAGCGCGCCGCGATCCTCGCCTCGCCGCCCAGCCCGTACCACGTGCGTGAAGCGACAGCCGACGACGCGCCCGCGCTGCTCGCGCTCTACGACCGGCACTACGGCCCGCACCCCGGAAGCTTCGCGCGCAGCGTCGAACAGCAGGCGTTCCTCGTCCGCTTCGCTGCCGCGCGCGATCGGGAGGCTTACTCCCGGCGCGACGGATCGCCGTTCGAGCCACCCCTCGTCGCGCTCGATGCCGACGGCCGGCCACGGGGATACCTGACCGCCGCCTGGGGTCCGCTGCGCGCCTTCGGCAGCGAGGTCGCTGCCGACGATTGGCCGGCCACCCTCGCGCTGCTCCAGCACGACGCGCGGCAGGCCGGGAGAGCCAGTGAGCCGGCCGAGCGCGTGCGCTGGCCCCTCCCCCCCGACTCCCTGGCGGCGGCATTCCTCGCCGACCATTTCCCGGTCGAGCGCGTCTCGACGAGCCGGCCCTGGGCGAACTGGGAAGCCTTGCTCGTCGATCCGCACCGCCTGATGCGCGAACTGGTCCCGACCTGGAGCGAGCGCTGGCTGAGGAGCGCCGAACGCTGGAGCGGCTCGCTCGCCCTGACCATTGACGGGGCAACCACCCAGCTTGACCTCGGCCCCGCCGGGGTGGCTCTCGTGGCCGCTCCGCGTCACGAAGCGCGCGCCGTGACTCTTACTGGCCGGGCGGCGATGCCCCTCGTCTTCGGCTTCCGCTCCGTCGCCTGGGCGACGCTGCAGGAGGGGCAGGAGATCCCGCTCGACGCCGTGCCCATCCTGGAGATCCTCTTTCCGCCAGTCACCCCATGGATCGCGCCGACAGACGGCTGCTGATCGCTCGCCGCCCGCGAATCAGGGTGAGCACGACGCGCGGTTCACCCTGGCCAGCCGGGCAGGCCGTCCAGCAGGAGCAGCCAATCCTCTCCATCGAGCGTTGGCGCCGCGCCGTCCGTGGCGAGGGCGGCATCGTGCCGCGCGCCGCCGCGGGGATCGAACCAGACCCCGCGCGCCGGCCCGGAGATGAGGTCGGGATTCAGCCGCAGGCGCGACCCGCGCGGAACGTAGACGAGCGCTTGCCGCCCTCCGTCCCCCCGGGAGGCGACCACCGTGTGGCGGGCGTCGTCGTGGCCGGGCTGCTCCGCGAGGAGTTCTGGGGCAGGGACGAGCGTCGTCCACGGCAGCGACGCCATCACATCGGCGAGGTGCCGCATCGACAGGGCCCCAGGTAGATCGAGCGCCTCCCGCCAGTGCGGCGCGGGGCCGGTCTGGGCGTGCGCAAAGGGAGCGCCGGTGCCGTCGTCCCAGCCCCAGACGCCGTGACCGCCGTACGCGACGCCAGCGACAGGGGAGGCGAGGAGACTCCAGAAAATGTGGCGGCGAACCGTGGCCGCATCGAACGGTTGCCGCGAGTGCGTGGCGAGGTGACCCTCGTAGGGCGGTTCCAGATTGATGAACGGCCGCGCCGGCGCGAGCCGCCAAGAGGTGGCGGGCGGCCCCTCCGGGATCCAGCGCAGGTACGCTTCATTGTCGCCGTGCGCGCTCTGGTAGCCGACGACATCCATCCACGGCTCGTCGGCAAAGTCGTGGAGTGCCCAATCCATCCCGTATGGATGGAGCGTCACGGGATGTGCACGCTTGTCATTGAATATCGCGCGAGCGACGCGCTTCCAGTAACGTGCCCCGCCCCCATGGAACTCTGCCTCTGCCACGAGATCCCAGAGCACGTGGTGGGCGTCGTAGCGAGCGATCATGTAGCGCGCCAATAGAACCGCCTGATCCTCCGGCAGGTAGTGCCCCGAGTTGCGCTCTGTGTCCTTGCCGGCGTGGAGCAGGAGCGGCACGGCGAGCAGCCCTCGCTCATTCATCGCGTCGACGCTGCGGTCCAGACGCTGGAAGAAAGCCGGTTCGATGGCGATCCGCTCGCGCCCAGTGAAGGCCGTGCGGCCGTCGGCGTTCTCGGCCAGCCCGCGAAAGTGGGGCGCGGTGAAGAGGACGGCGCTGAACCCCTTGGCGGACCGATCGGCGAGATACTCGTCCCACTCGTCTGGCCGGGAAAGGTGCGGGCCGTTCCAGCAGGTATCGGCGAGAAAGAAGAAGGGGGCGCCATCGGCATGCTGCAGATGCCGCCCCGATGGGGCAACGCGGACCTGCCCGTGGCGATAGAGCGGGTTCTCCCCCTCGTACGGGAGAACCGTGAAGGCGCCGCGTCGGCCGTGCAGGCCGGCATCGCTCGCGTCCGAGGAGGTCGACTCGTAGCGCCACTCCCCAACCTCGTCGGGGCAGAAGCGCACGCGCCAGTCGCGCCCGCCATCCCAGAAGCCCGCCGCACGATGCCGCGCCCCCGACGGCGCGGTGAGATCGACGGAGAGATCGGCCTCCTGCACCGAGTTTTCCCGCTCCCGCTCGCCGGTGAACGCGCCCTCCCAGCGTCCCCACTGGTGGACGGTTCCCCTCGGCATCTCGGCAGACTCCCGCAGCATCTGATCCCCCTCCTGCCCCGCGCCTCGAGCGAAGGCACACGCTTCTGCGCAAGGCCCACTTGTCACTGACGACCCTGCCAACGCGTTTCGTAGCGTGAAGATCACAAGACGATAGATCGCGACAAACGATATCACCGTGCCTACTGCTGCACAACGCCCCACAGACGCACTGCTTCGCGATTCCGCAACCGGTCTCCCGAAGGGCGGCGCGTGGGAGGCATGTTACGCCCAGAACCCGCACATCTCGGCCGGACGCACGAAACTGTCTCCAAAGCCCACAGATCCCTTGCTGCTCGGCAGGACGATACGAAAATGGCGCCCAACTCTCGGACCTGGGTCCGCCCGCGCCGTTGCTCTCGGCCGATATCAGGAACGGCTTGACGAGGGTCGACGAGCGGAAGAGAGAGCGCGGCTCATCGGACTCGGGACACGTCTTGACAGACGTGTCGCGCGTGATAGCATGAGAATATCTCACAAGAATTGACACGCTGCCGAAGGGCACCGTGTCAGCGAATCTGGCGCCAATAGATCGCGCGGCAGATGCTGCATGTCGCGCCCGCCGGCCAATCCCTTCGGCTCGGTACGTCCCGAGGAGAGGAGTGCAGTTCCATGGGAACGAGGAGTGATATCGGCACTGAGCAGACGGTCGATCGTCGCCGGCTCCTGTCGATGGCTGGAGGCGCGGCGCTCGGATTGGCCGGCGCGCATCTCACCGGCAGTCGCGACGCGGCCGCGCAGGAGGCGACCCCGGTTCCCATCAAGGGGCAGATCGCCTTCGGGCAGCCGGATCGCACCGCCGACGTCTACAAGCCGCTCATCGCCGGCGCCAAGCTCGAAGGGCAGGCGCGCGGCTACGAGGTGCTGGAGAGCTTCGCCGAGGGCCGCGCTGACAAGCAGATCGCCGAGATCAATAACTGGATCGGCGCCGGCGTCAAGGGGATGACGATCCTCCCCCTCGACG
>JADYYO010000102.1 GCA_020853615.1 Thermomicrobiales bacterium | reverse complement strand
TGGCGGGCGATGCTCATCTTGCCGGGGATGGTCGGCAGGCTCTGCAGGTCGTACCATCCGGCCTCGGCGATCTCGCTCTCGTCAATGGCGATTTCGCCGGCGCGGTGCCGGGCGCGGAAGCCGATCATGATGCCGTGGGGGAAGGGCCAGGGCTGGCTGCCGAAGTAGTCGACGGCATCGATCTCGATGCCGACCTCTTCGTGGACCTCGCGGCGGACCGCCTCTTCCAGTGTTTCGCCCGGCTCGACGAAGCCGGCGATGATGCCAAACCGGCCCGGTTGGAAGGCGTGGCCGCGCGCCAGCAGCACGCGCTCGCCCCACTCGATGAGGACGATGACCGCCGGAGTGATGCGCGGGTAGGCGATCAGCCCGCACGCCGGACAGCGCCGGGCGCGCTCGCCTGGCACCCGCTCCGTCGCCGTGCCGCAGCGCCCGCAGAACTGGTGATCCCGCTCCCAGGCGACGATCTGCGCCGCCCGCCCGGCGAGGGCGTACTCGGCCTCGGGCAACTGCCCGTAGAGGGCGCGCAACCCCGCCAGGGTCACCTCGTCGGGGAGGGCGATCGTCTCGGGCAGTTCGGCCGCCCAGCAGGGCTCCCCGTCGAGCTCGCCGAGGTACTGGACGCGCACGGCCGAGAGCGCCCAGCGGCGCAGGGCGCTCCAGCCGGGGATTTCAGGGGTTCCCGGCCGGGCGCCGACAACCAGGAGCTCGGAGCGGACGAAGGCGAAGCAGCGCCCGCGCGGCTCGCCGCTGGCCGTGTCGATCGCCGTCGTCGCCGGTTCTACCGCCGGAGTGAAGTGTCCTGCCGACGTCTCTCGCATGAGGTCACGATCCCTATCCAGCCTCTGGAGTCGCCTGCCCCGTCTCTTCGATTCGCGCTCGGAACTCGAGAATGCCGGCGTCGGCGGGGAGGGCGAGGAAGAGATTGCCGCCGCGGAAGACGTGCGACGAGACGAGGTCGAGGTCGCGCAGGTACTCCTGCATGTGCGAGCCGGGCCGGCAGAGGGCCCGGGTGACGCCGCCGATGGTCAGATCGATCGCCGGGCCGTCGGTCGCGTACGTCCCGATGGCGCGGTTGCAGTCGGCGCGAATGGCGAGCTTCCCGTCGGGCAGGAAGGCGAGCGTGTAGGTGGCGGGATCGTTCGGCGTGACGACCGAGCCGTCGCCGCTCTGCAGGCCCTGCCACTCCCAGATGACGCCGGAGAGCGTCGGCCGCAGGCGGATGATCCCGGACGGCCCGGACAGGAGGAGGTCGCCATTCGCGTCTTCGCGCAAGGTGGTGACCGACGATAGCGTCTGGAGCAACGCATCGCTCCGCGACCCAGGCGGGCAGAGCGCCAGTGTCGAGGCGGTCACCTCCACGCTGATCGCATCGCTCGCGATCGTATACGTCCCCGTCGCCTGGTTGCAGTCGGCGTGGACCGCGACCGTTCCGCCAGGGAGGAACTGGATGGTGTAGCGAGTGCCGTCGGCGACGGGGATCGGCGTGCCGTCATTGGGGAGGGAGACGACGTCCCAGACGACCGGGGTGATAACGGGGCCTGCGCCGGGCACCGGGGTCGCCTGGCCGTGCAGCAGCGCCAGCGACAGGAGTAGCAGGAGTGGCAGTCCGGCCAGGTGCATCGGTCGCTCCTCGGGCGGGGCCAGTGGGGGCGCTACTTCACGACCACCGTCCCCTTCATGTTCGGGTGGTACGCGCAGATGTAGTCATACGTGCCGGGCGTCGGGAAGACCTGCGTAAACGACGCGCCGAAGGGCATCCCGCCCGACCGCGGGATCGCGCCGTCGAGCCCGGTGACCGTGTGCGGCGCCGAGTCGTTATTCGTCCAGGTCACGCTGCCGCCGGCCGGCACCTCGACGATCTTCGGATTGTACGCGAAGCCCTTGATGTCGACCGTCACGGTGGGGAGCGGGGCGCGCTGAGGTCCGAGGTGCTGCATCAGATAGAGGGTGACCGTGGCACCCGCGCTATCCGGGCTGAGAATTGCGACGCCGTTGTAGCCCGAGCCGTCCACCTCGGCGAGCCCCATCGCCAATCGACCGTCGCGGACGACGCCGCCGATGTCGCCGCAGGCGAGCAATCGACCGGGTTGGCCGTCGTCCGACTGCACGACCAGGGCGTGATCGCTGGCGAGGAGCGACTGCAGCGAGGCATCGACGTGGCCGACGCGCATATCAAGGGGGATCGCCGCGGCAGAGCCTGTCGGTGCGACATCGGAGCCGCCCGGGTCGACATCTGCCAGCGCCGTGACTGCCGCGGTGGTTGCGCCGCAATGGCCGTCGAGGAGCAGCAGGGGGTGATCGCCCGGCCCGCCCTGCGCCAGAGCCCCTGTCGTTACGAGGAGCAGTACTGCCGAGAGCGCCGTGAGGACGCCAGCATGGATTGGGCGCCTGCGCGCCAGCGATTGCGTCATCATAGCCCTCCTTCCATGGAATGCCGGGGTACAGACTGGCCGAAGTAGGGAAGTGCCGAGAGGTTGCGGCGCGAAATCATACCCGGAAGGCCAGGCATCCGCTTCAGGCCCGTTGACACATTTCCACCACCGTCCATACAATCCGCTCACTCAGCGGGAAATGATCGAGCGGCGCCGGTGGCTGACCGTGCCACCGAGACCACCCGGCCCCGCGATGCGGCCGAGCGATGTGGCGCAGGCCGCCGAGCAAAAAGGAGGTTCTCGTGTCCAGGGAACTCGCCACTCGCGCGCTTTTTGCCGATGCGTTGACTGGGCGGATCGACCGCCGCACCCTGCTGGCGCGGGCCGCCGCGCTCGGATTGAGCGTGCCGGTTATTGCCGCGCTGGCGAACGAGACCGCTCGGCCCGCGCTGGCCGGGAACGAGGGAACGCTCGAGATCACCTATTACAACTGGATTCCGGATCTCCATCCCGGAATCGAACAAGTCAACGCGGAGTTCAATGAGACATTCCCCACGAAAGCGGATATTGCCCCGACCCAGGGCTTCAGCACCGATGTCTTCCTTTCGGAAGCGGCGGACAAGAAGAGCACCTGGGACATGTACATCGGCGTCACGCCGTTCCTGGAGATGATCCAGTTCGTCAACTCCGACGTGATCGAGCCGTGGGACGAGTACCTGCCTGATGGGCTTCTCGACACCATCTTCAAGCCGATCCGCGAGGAGGGGACGTACGACGGGAAGTTCTACGTTTGGCCATTCCTGCTCGATGTCATCGTCCAAGGGTGGAACAGCGATCCGGTCCAGAAGGCTGGTCTCGATCCGGAGGCGGCGCCCAAGACCTGGGACGAGTATCTGGCCAACGCGCAGAAGGTGGTCGATAGCGGCGCGGTGCCGTTCGGCTGTACCTTCGACGCCCACGCTTGGCGGTCGCTGATCCCGATTACCCATTCGATCAGCCTCGACGTCTACGAGCCGGAGACCGGGCTTTTCCTGTGGGATAGCGACCCGGCGGTCGAGGCGCTGGAGATCATGAAGCGGATGATGCCGCTCGCCAACCCGGACGTGCTCAACCCGGGCGCCACTGACGGCGGGGTCAACCAGACGCCGGACGAGCAGGCCTTTGCCTCGGGGCAGGTCGCCTACTACGTCAAGTACCAGAATGCGCACCTTCGCTTTGCCAGCACCTGGCAGGATCCGAGCCTGCTCCGGTTGGCGGCGATGCCGAAGACGGAAGATGGCGCCGGCGGAACGGTCTTCTGGACGACCGGTTCCGTGCTGCTGAAATATGGTGAGGACAAGGAGCAGGCGGCCCAGTACCTCGAGAAGCTGACGCACGACCAGCGGATCTGGCAGCACTCGGTTCAGGGGAACCTGCCGGAGGAGCCGGCCGTGGGCCAGCTCCCGGTCTACACGACGATCTGGGACGAGTACGAGAAGAACCGGCCTGACTGGATGACCGACTGGGCGTTCGCCATCAAGGATGGCCTCGGCGCGGCGCAGGCGATTCAGCCAACCAAGCTGGCAGCCGCTCAGTTCAATGTTGCGCAGCCGTTCTACAACGCGTATCTCAGCGGTGAAGAGAGCGATGCGAAGGCTGCGTTGAAGAAGGCGATGGACGCGGTCCGGGCCGAATTCGAAAAGGCGGGCTAGGGCTAGCGGTTCGAGTTCGGGACGGGGCAGGGTTGCCCCGTCCCGACGCTGCCGTGAGTGATCGATCGCTGGTGCGCTCGCGCGGGCGCGCCGAGAGTGTCGCGCAGTGCGATATTGCGGAGACGGCATGGCGCAACTAACTCTCGCCGAGACACAACAATCCGCGGCCGCGCGCTCGACGTTCGAGAGACTCGGCGCCTGGCTCTCGCGATTCGCATTGCCGTGGCTCTACCTCCTGCCGACGGTGATCTTCTTCATCGGGTGGGCGATCTACCCGATCGCGCGGGTGGCGTGGATCTCGTTGCTCGACTACCGGCCGATCGACGCGAGCCGGCCGGTCACCTTCATCGGGCTCGAAAACTACGTCCAGGCGTTCTCGGATCCGCTTCTCTGGCTGGGGATCAAGCGGGCGGCGGTCTTCACCGCCGTCTTCCTCCCCGGGATGATCTTCATCCCGATGTTCCTAGCGGTGCTGATCGATCGCGTCACGCAGCCGAAGCTGGCCACGTTCTACCGCCTGATCCTCCTGATCCCGGCGATGATCCCGGGCCCGCTGATCTTTCTCCTCTGGAAATGGATGTATGACGGCTATATCGGCCCGATCAATTTCTTCCTCGTCGATGTCTTCCATCTTTTTACGATCCAGACCCAGCCGCAGTGGATGAGCAACCAGCTCGTCATCCCCTCCCTGGCCATCATGGAGTGGTGGTGGGGGCTCGGCTATCACACGATGTTCTACGTGGCGGGGCTGGCGACGATCCCGCGCGATCTCTTCGATGCCTCGCGAGTCGACGGCGCGAACGAATGGAAGATGTTCTGGACGGTGACCTTCTGGCGGCTGCTGCCGGTCACCCTCGTCCTCGTGGTCCTCCGCTTCGGCACGGCGATGGCCGTCATCGACGAATATCTCCTGATGGGTGGGTTCCTGCGCGATCGTCCGACCTACACCTGGACGGTCTACATGTGGGATACCGCGTTCCAGGGGGTGCAGAGCCGGGGGTATGCCGCGGCGATCGGTTGGGTCGGCACGATCGTGATGCTGATCGTCGTCGCCATCCTCTTCTGGGCGTTCCGGAATCGGGACTAGCGGACGGGAGTGCATTGCCGTGGCGACACAGGCCGCGATGTCGGGAACGCAACCAATCGTGGCGGCGCGAGCGCCCAGCTATCGCCCGCCGCGACGCATCAAGTGGGGGACGGTGCTGCGGCACGTTGTCCTCGCCGTCTTCGCGATGGTGATCCTGCTGCCGATCATCTGGGTGCTGCTGTTATCGGTGAAGTCGCTGCCGGATGCCTACCAGAACGATATCTGGCCGAAGACGTTCGACTTCAGCCACTACGGCTACTCGCTGCAGCGGATTCCGACGCTGCCCCAGAACTACGCCAACAGCATCATCGTCACGCTGGGGACGGTCGTCATCACGACCGTTTGCGCGGTGCTCGCCGGCTACGCCATGGTCTTCCTGAACGTGCCGGGGATCACGATCGTCTTCGCGGTCCTGGTGGCGTCGATGTTCTTCCCGACGCGGGTGACGGCGGTCATCGCCATCTTCGAGATCCAGAAGGATCTCGGGCTGCTGAACGTGCCGGCCGGGCTGATCTTCCCCTACGTGACGCTGTCGCTCGCGCTTTCGGTCTTCGTCATGCGCGGCATGTTCCAGACAGTGCCCCGCGAGATCTACGATGCGGCCACCATCGACGGCTCCGGCCGGATGCGAACCCTCCTGAGCATCATGGTGCCGATGGTCAAGAATGGCATCGTCGTGGTGATCATCGTCAACTTCGTGACGGCCTGGGGCGAATATCTGCTGGCGAAGACGCTGAACACGAATCAATCGGCGCAGACGCTGCCGGTCATGCTCTCGATGGCGACGGGCGGCATGGGCGCCTGGGTCTGGCCGCGGTTGGCCGCGGTCTATGTCATGGCGATCACGCCCGGGCTGATCGCGTTCGGCCTCGCCCAACGGTGGTACATCAAGGGGCTGCAGGAAGGGGCGTTGAAGGCGTAGGGAGGCGTTTCGCCGACGGGGTTGGCTCGAACCTGTGTCTTGGTCGCCGAGGTCGGCCCTCACCCCCAACCGCCCGCGATAATCCGAAACCCGCCTCACCCCCGCGGGTAATTCTCCGGTAGCCCGGAGCCGTAGCCGCCATCGACGTGCATGGTATGGCCGGTGACGAACGACGACTCCGGCAGGCAGAAGAAGAGGACAGCCTCGGCGACATCGGCGCCGCTGCCGACCCGGCCAACCGGGACGTATGGGCGGATTTCCTCCCAGAGCCCGGGACGCTCGCGAGCGCCGGGGCGGTCGCCGATCGGGCCGGGGGCGACGCAGTTGACGGTGATGCGGTCCGGGCCGAGCTCCCACGCCATGTTGCGCGTCATCGTCTCAACCGCCGCCTTGGCCGCGTCGTAGGCGACGGTGTCGGCGTGGCAGCGCCGCGCGCCGATGGTGCTGAAATTGACGATGCGCCCCTCGATGCCGTTCGCCCGCATGTGCCGGGCCGCGTGCTGCGAGAGGATGAAGGGTGAGCGGTAGTTGACGTTGGTCTGCTCTTCCCAGCTCGCGTCGCTGACCTCCCAGAAGGGCTCGTGGTAGCTCATCCCGGCGTTGTTCACGAGGATGTCGAGCCGGGGAACCATCGCCAGCGCCTGCTTCGCCAATTCGTGGGCTCCCGCTGCCTGCCCCAGATCGGCGGCGATCCCGTGCACCATGCGTCCGGGCGCCGACAGCTCCTCCACGGTCCGCGCCACGTCGGCCGGACTGCGTCCGCTCACGATCAGATCGGCCCCTTCCCGGGCGAGCGTTTCCGCGATTACGCGGCCGATTCCCCGGGTGCTCCCCGTCACGAGCGCGGTCGAGCCTGACAAACGTCCCACCATGTCCTCCCGCAAGAGCGCCGCGCCCAGGACGTGTCATGCTGACGAAGGAGCATCTCCGGTCACCGGGAGCCTGGGTTCCCAGGAACTGGGCCTAGGATGACACGAGTTGCGCGCGGCGCTGTCGAACTGAAACGACCTCACAACGTGGGTGAGATGGTAGTCCTTTTCCGAGACACATGGGCGCGTTGCGCCGGGGTCGGAGCGACCGGATACTGTTCCTTGCATGGACCGTTGCATGAGTAGAGTGAGAAGCGAGATGACAACGCTCCGCGAGCGGCAGGCGCCGCTGAAAGCGCGGTATGAGTCGGAGCCTGAGAGCGCGAAGCTGGTGATGCGCGTCCGTAGCGCGACGACCGGCGACGACCCGACGTGCTGCACCATCGCCGCCGTCGACGCGGCGGGGAATCAGACGGTGAGCTGGAAGGCCGGCGCGCATCCGATGGCGGGCGGCGCGGGCGATCTCGCCTGCTCCGGCGATCTGCTCCTCGCCTCGCTGGCGGCGT
The DNA here is from genome assembly GCA_020853615.1 of Thermomicrobiales bacterium. GTDB lineage: Bacteria > Chloroflexota > Chloroflexia > Thermomicrobiales > UBA6265 > JACCXM01. The sequence goes on along the minus strand of JADYYO010000102.1, from coordinate 2,798 downwards.
GTCAGGAGATCACGCTTCGCATGGTCGCCGCAGCGATGCATATCCCTCTGCGGGATGTCGAGGTGATGATCGAGGGCGACCTCGATTTTCGCGGCACGATGGGGGTCGACCCCGAGACGCCGGTCGGGTTCCAGCAGATTCGGACGGCGATCCGATTCGATGCCGACGCGCCGCCGGAGCGGCTGCAGCGCTTGGCCGAGCGGGCCGAGCGCTACTGCGTCGTCGGCGCGACCCTGCGCGGGGGGACGACGCTGACGACCGATATCGCCGTGCGGGTCGGGGAAGGAGCAGCCCGGCATGCCTGACCAGAATGGCCATGCGTTGGAAGGGATACCGCCCGCGGCCTCGGATGACGACCGGATCTTCGGCTTCGACACCCTGGCGGTCCATGCCGGTCAGCGTCCCGACCCGGTCACCGGCTCGCGGGCGATGCCGATCTACCAGACGACGTCGTACGTCTTCGAGGACACCGATCATGCGGCAGAGCTCTTCGCGCTGCAGCGCTTCGGCAACATCTACACCCGCATCATGAACCCGACGACCGCCGCCTTCGAGGAGCGGATCGCCGCGCTCGAATCGGGCACCGGCGCCGTGGCGACCGCCTCCGGGCTGGCGGCGCAGTATCTCGCGCTGACGACGCTGCTCGGGCCGGGCGACCAGATCGTGGCGTCGAACGCGCTCTAGGGGGGGACCTATACGCAGTTCGATATCACCCTCCGCCGCTGGGGCGTCGATGTCGTCTTCGGCGATCCCTCCGACCCGGAGACCTTCCGCAGCGCCCTCACCCCGCGCACGCGGGTCGTCTACGGGGAGACGATCGGCAACCCGCTCATCAATGTCCTCGATATCGCGGCCGTGGCCGAGATCGCGCACGAGGCCGGCGTGCCGCTGATGGTCGACAACACCTTCGCCACGCCCTATCTCTGCCGCCCGCTCGAGCATGGCGCCGATATCGTCGTCCACTCGGCGACCAAGTTCATCGGCGGGCATGGGACGGCGATCGCCGGCGTCATCGTCGAGTCGGGGCGCTTTCCGTGGGACAACGGCAATTTCCCCGGCATGACGGAGCCCTCGCCCGGCTATCACGGCATCCGCTTCTACGAGCAGTTTGGCGAGTACGGCTACCTGATGAAGGCGCGGGTGGAGAGCCTGCGCGATATCGGCTCGGCCCTCAGCCCCTTCAACGCCTTCCTCCTCCTGCAGGGGCTGGAGACGCTCCCGGTGCGTATGGAACGGCACACGCGGAACGCGGAGGCGGTCGCGGCCTTCCTCGTCGCGCACCCCGCCGTCAGTTGGGTCAGCTATCCGACGCTGCCGGAAAGCCCGTACCGGGAGCTGGCGACCCGCTACCTCCCACGCGGCGCGGGCGCGGTCTTCACCTTCGGGGTCAGGGGCGGGCGCGAGACCGGCGCGCGCTTCATCGAGGAGTTGCGGCTCATCTCGCACCTGGCGAACATCGGCGACACGAAGACGCTGATCATCCACCCGGCCAGCACCACTCATCAGCAACTGACGGACGAGCAGCAGATCGAGGCGGGGGTGAGCCCCGACCTGGTCCGCATCTCGGTCGGGCTGGAAGATGTCGACGATATCTGCTGGGACCTGGACCGCGCGCTGCGGCGGGCGACGATCGTGACCGGCAGGGAGACGGCAGGAGCGCGCTCATGAGCGAGCCGCGGCCGCTGGCCACGATCCGGGCGACGAGCGGCGCCTGGGAGCGGCTGCGGATTCTCTCCGCGCACCGCACACTCGCGATGGTCGGGCTCTCCGCCGACCCGATGCGGCCGAGCCACTTTGCGGCGATCTACATGCAGTCCGAGGGCTACGACATCATCCCCGTCAACCCGCGCTACGCCGGGCAGACGATCCTCGGGCAGCCAGTCTATGCAACGCTCGAGGAGATTCCGCGGCCAGTCGGCATCGTCGATGTCTTCCGCAGGCCGGAGGAGGTTCCGGCGATTGCGCGGAGCGCCATCGGCATCGGGGCGAAGGTGCTCTGGATGCAGCTCGGCGTGATCAACGACGAGGCGGCGCGCATCGCGCGCGAGGCGGGGCTCGAGGTGGTGATGGACCGCTGCGTCAAGATCGAGCACGCCCGCTTCTTCGGCGGCCTCAATCTGGTCGGGATGAATACCGGCGTCGTCACTTCGCGGCGAACGATCAGCTAAGGCAGCAAAGCGCTGAGGCAGCCGCGTGATCTTCGCCCAGGCGTGAAATGCAACGAGCAATCGTGTGGCGGAAGCTACTTCGGCCTTGTGTTCGATGCCGACTCGAAGGTGTTCGACGCGTCTCCCAATTAATGCCCTCGTAATCACCATATCGCGACAATCCCTGCGCGCACGACGGGTTGATGTCCACGCGCCGCAAACTGCGCCCGATTCGACATTGAGCAATGGACGTACGGACGCCGCTCGCCAACTCCGCGCTGGACGGATGATGTACATGTCATAAATCTCGCGCCGGCGGAATCATCGAGACGTGGTTCGATCCCTACTAAAGAAGAAGATGCTGTTCATACAGTGGAGATGGTATCTGCGGCATATTTAACATTAATTTCCTGAATTTCGAAGGGAATTATTGTTGAATTGACGTTTTTTCGTGGTAGGATGCCATTCGTTATTCGTCATTACCCGCAAGGAGCGTGCTGTGTCCAAAACCAGAGCTGACAGGTATCGGAGGAGACGAATTTCATCCATATTCGCGGCCGCTGCTCTCGCGTGCTCTATGGGACTCACCGGGGGTGACTTCGGCGGCGCGTCGATCGTTACGGCGCAGAGTGCTCAGCAGGGCAACCAGGG
>JADYYO010000101.1 GCA_020853615.1 Thermomicrobiales bacterium | reverse complement strand
GCGGTCGGGGAGGACGATCCGGCGCTCGAGCGGGTAGAGACGCTCGAGCGCCGGGTGGGCGAGGAGCGCCATGCCCTGGTCGCCGGGCGTCGTATCGAGCGCGGCGACGACAAGATAGTCGGGCGCGCCGGCGACGATCTCCTCGAGCCGGACATAGCCGCCGCTGGCGGCGGTGAAGCCGTCGGCGGCGTTGGTCAGCCCGATGCGGGCGAGGAGGTCGGTGATCAGCGAGCTGGTGCCGACGAGATAGCCGCGGCGCTGATAGGCGGCGACGGTCGCGCCACCGGGCGGCGGCAGGGCGGCGGCCTCGGCGAGCGCCGCCTCGATGTCGGCGACGAGCGCCTCGCCGCGCTCGGGATGACCGACGAGCGCGGCGATCTCGCGAATCTGCTCGATGCCGGCGTCGACGCTGCGGATCGAGTTGAGGAGCACGACCTCGTAGCCGAGCCGGCCGAGCATCTCGCGGGTGGCGAGGCGGGTCAGGCGGCCGGCGAGGATGAGGTCGGGCTGGAGACGCACCACGCTCTCGGCGTTGAACGCCGCGTGCGGGAATTCGGCTGCCGGGCCGGCAAGATAGGAGAGCTCGGGGTCGGTCGCGCGGTTGGAGAGGGAGGCGATCTGTTCCGGATCGGCCAGCGCGAGGAGCAACTGGTCGGCGCAGACATTGATCGAGACGATGCGCTGCGGCGGGGGCGGGGCCGCCGCCTCCTGCGCCAACGCGCCGCCAGCCAGCGCCGTTGCCAGCGCCATCGCCGCGCCGCCCAGCCACGATCTCGACATGCCCACTTCCTTCCGCGCCAACGCCGGTTGCTACGAAGCGCCGATTCCGCTACCCCGGCAAGGCCGGTGCGACAACATCGGACGGGTCCGGGACACTGACGTGACGGACGCGATTTAGCCAGATCGATCCAGGCGAGGTCTGCATGGTCCGAGATTCTGGGCGCGCCCGGCGCGCCGTTCCGCCATTGGTGGCCGTTTGCTCCATCGGCGGCGATCGCTCGTGACCGACACTTCCGTTCTGTCCGCGCCACGCGGCGCCGCGCGGCCACGCTCGCCGGCATTCAGGATCACCATCGTCCTCGCCGTCCTCGTGCTGCTGGCCTTCGTGGCCTCGCTCGGTGTCGGGTCGCTGACGCTGTCGCCCGCCGGCGTCTGGGCCGGGTTGACGGGCAGCGGGAGCGAGGCGGAGACGATCATCGTCCGCGAGATCAGGCTGCCGCGGGCGATCCTCGGCTTCCTCATCGGCGCCACGCTCGGCCTCTCTGGCGCGGCGCTGCAAGGGCTGCTTCGCAATCCGCTGGCCTCGCCCTCGCTCTTCGGCGCGCCGCAGCTGGCGGCGCTCGCGGCGGTGATCGTGCTGGGGTTCGGCTTCGCCGACGCGCTCTCCTATGCGCTGCCGGTGGCCGCGATGGCCGGTGCCGCGCTGTCGGTCGGCCTGCTGCTCCTGGTCGCCGGGCCGCGGGCGAGCCTCCTCGTCCTCATCCTCGCCGGGCTTGCGATCTCGAGCCTCGCCGGCGCGGGCACGGCGCTCGCGCTCAACCTCGCGCCGAGCGCCTTCGCGGCCCTCGAGATCACGTTCTGGCTGCTCGGCTCGGTCGAGGACCGCAGCTTCCAGCACGTCCTGATGGCGCTGCCGCTGATGGCGGCGAGCTGGATGCTGCTCCTCTGGGACCGCAATGCTTTCCGGGCGCTTACGCTCGGCGAGGAGGCGGCGGAGAGCCTTGGCGTCGACCTCGGTCGCGTGCGGCTTCGCGTCGTCGCCGGCGTCGCGGCGGGCGTCGGGGCGGCGGTCGCGGTGTCGGGCACGATCGCCTTCGTCGGGCTGGTGGCACCGCATCTGGTGCGGCCGTTCCTCCGCTACGATCCGGGGCGCCTCCTGATGCCCGCAGCCCTCTGCGGCGCGCTCCTCCTGATGACGGCCGACATCGCGGTGCGGCTCATCCCCTCGCAGACCGAGCTCAAGATCGGCGTCCTCACCGCGCTGATCGGCGCGCCGTTCTTCATTGCGCTCATCTTCCGCCGGCGGCGCGAGATGACGGGAGCCGCGACATGAGCGGGCCGAAGGTCACCGTCACCGGTCTCGCCGTCGCCCTCGGCGGGCGCGAGGTGGTGCGAGGCGCGGACTTCATCCTTGAGGCGGGCACGCTGACCGTGATGGTCGGGCCGAACGGGGCGGGCAAGACGACGATCCTCCGTGCGCTGGCCGGGCTGGCGCCGTCGCGCGGGTCGATCGATCTCGACGGGGCGCCGATCGGGCGCCTCGCGCGGCGCGAGCGGGCGCGGCGCATCGGCTATCTGCCGCAGGGGCACGTCTTCCACTGGCCGCTGCCGGTGGCCGACGTGGTCGCGCTCGGGCGGATGCCGCACGGGGCCGGCGCTGGCGATCTCGGTGAGGCCGACCGGGCGGCGGTGGCCGACGCGCTGCGCATCTGCGAGCTCGAGGCGCTGGCCGACCGGCCGGTGACCACGCTCTCGGGCGGCGAGCGGTCGCGCGTGGCGCTGGCGCGGGTGCTGGCGGTGCAGGCCGAGATCGTGCTCGCCGACGAGCCGATCGCCTCGCTCGATCCGCGCCATCAGCTGACGGTGCTCGGCCTTCTCCGCGACCTCGCGGCGCGCGGCGGGACGGTGCTCGCGGTGATGCACGATCTCGGCCTCGCTGCGCGCTACGCGGACCGGGTGATCGTCCTGGACGAGGGGAAGGTCGTGGCAGCGGGTGAGCCTGAGGCGGCGCTCGAGCCGGGGCTTCTGCGCCAGGTCTTCGGGGTCGAGGCACACACGTTCCGCGAGGGTGAGCGCACGGTCGTCGTCCCCTGGGCCACCGCCTAGGGACCGGTCCCGCTAGCGCACCAGATGCAGGCCCTTCGGGCCGGGCGGGAGCCCGTCGCGGGCCAATTTCGCGATCGCTTCCTCGAAACGGGGAAATGTCTCCTCGGAGGGGAGGCCGAAGCGGATCCAATCGGGGCGCTCGGTGAAGACCCGCGTCCAGACGCCCTGCCACGCCAGCGCCGCGTGCACCTGCCGCGCTTCCTTGTGCTGCACGAGCGCGAAGAGGTCCGTGCCGCCAACGACCGTCAGGCCTCCGGAGGCGAGGGTCGCACGCAGGCGCGTGGCGGCGTTGGCGAGATAGCGGCGCGTCTCTTCCGCCCAGCCGGTGTCCTGGAGCGCCTTCTTGGCAACGAAGAGCGCCGGGCCGCTCACCGGCCACGCGCCCAGGAGGTCGGCGAGACGATCGCGAACCGCGCGGTTGGCGGTGCCGGTGACGGCCATGCCAAGTCGAAGTCCCGGTAGGCCGTAGAACTTCCCAAAGGAGCGGAGGATGATGGCCGGCGCTTCCCGAATATAGGGGCCGTAGCTCACCTCGGGCGCGACATCGACAAAGGCCTCGTCGACCACCAGCGCGCCGCCACGCTCCGCAAGGGTCCGCGCAACACCGACGAGCGCCCGCGGATCGTGTTGCCGCCCATCCGGATTGTTTGGGTTGGCGAGCGCGAGCACGGTGGCGTCGCCGGGGAGGTCGCGCAGCTCGCTGATCTCGACGACCGTCCGGCCCGCGTTTCTCCAAGCAGAAGCGTGGCTGCTATAGGTCGGCCCGAGCACCGCGACCCGTGTCGCCTCCGGCAGCGCATGGGGCAGGAGGCGGATCAGGAGCTCCGAGCCGGGGGCGGCAACGACCCACGGGGAGAATTTGTACGCATCCTTTCCCGGCCAATACGCCCCGGGGAGGCGCGTGAACGCCTCGGCGGGAATCGCCGGGATGGGGTAGGGGCGCGGGTTGATCCCCGTCGAAAGATCGAGCCAGCCGTCCGGGGGGTGGCCGAAATGGTCGCTGGCGACGCGGAGATTGCCGCCATGGCCGAAAATGCGATCGGGTCCGTGCGCCATCTACGCTCCGCCCCGCATTCAAGGGGTGGGTTTGGAGGCCTCGCCCGGAATTGAACCGGGGTACGCGGATTTGCAGTCCGCTGCGTAACCACTCCGCCACGAGGCCACCCTGGGCTGCGCATGTATAGGTGCGGCGCATGG
>JADYYO010000100.1 GCA_020853615.1 Thermomicrobiales bacterium | reverse complement strand
TCGCCGAAGTAGAACCAGGCGCCGCTCTTGCGCACGATCCCGAGGTCGACCCCGACGTCGAGGACGCTCCCCTCGACCGAGATCCCCTCGTTGTACATGATGTCGAACTCGGCCTGGCGGAAGGGCGGGGCAACCTTGTTCTTGACGACCTTGACCCGCGCCCGCGAGCCGACCGAATCGGAGCCATTCTTGATCGTCTCGATGCGGCGGATGTCCATCCGCACCGAGGCGTAGAACTTCAGCGCGTTGCCGCCGGTCGTCGTCTCGGGGTTGCCGAACATGACGCCGATCTTCATGCGAAGCTGGTTGATGAAGATGACGCAGGTGTTGGAGCGGCTGATGGCCCCTGTCAGCTTGCGCAGCGCCTGGCTCATGAGGCGCGCCTGCAGACCGACGTGCGAGTCGCCCATGTCGCCTTCGATCTCGGCCTTCGGCACCAACGCCGCCACCGAGTCGATCACGACGATGTCGAGCGCCCCGGAGCGGACGAGCGTCTCGGCGATCTCGAGCGCCTGCTCGCCCGTGTCGGGTTGGGAGATCAGCAGCTCTTCGAGGTCGACGCCGAGCCGGCCAGCGTAGATCGGGTCGAGGGCGTGCTCGGCGTCGATGATCGCCGCCATGCCGCCCATCTTCTGCGCCTCGGCGATGATGTGCAGCGCCAGCGTCGTCTTTCCGGACGACTCCGGCCCGTAGATCTCGACGATCCGCCCGCGCGGAACGCCGCCGATGCCGAGCGCCAGGTCGAGCGCAATGCTCCCCGTCGGGATGGCATCGATATGCATCGGGTTTGTTTCACCCGGGCGCATCTTCATGATCGAGCCCTTGCCGAACTGACGCTCGATCTGGGCGATGGCCAGGTCCACGGCCTTTTCGCGGTCGCTCATCGATTCTCATCCCCACGTGGGCGCCGGAAACAGCCCCCCGGTCGTCCGCACTTGCCCATTTCTGGGCGATCCAAGATGTAGAAAACTTGTTCTATTCTTGCGGGGAATAGTACTCCAGAGGCGGCCCTCGGTCAATCCGGAATCGGCTGGAAATTGGCGCAATTTCGTGAGGAATGCAGCATGCGTCAGTAGGAGCGACGCCTGCGTCGCCCGCCTCCCCTGCCCACCGGTTCCTGCCTGGCCACGCCGTTGCCGACATGGATATTCGCCCGGGCGACGCAAGCGTCACCCCTACAGGCCCGTCGCCGGGCGACTATGGTGCAACCCCGCGTGAAATCCCTGTCGCGCTGGCCCTCTCCGCCTTACGCCTCGATGCGATCCTCCTCCGGGGCGCGCACGCCCCGCTGCCACTCGGGCAGGGTGGCCCACGGGTGAAGCGGCGACTCGGGGATGCGCGGAAGCGCCTCGCCATCGACCATCGTCAGCGTGTTGATCAGCCGCTGACTGCCGCGCCGGGCGTTCATGTGCACGTCGCGGAAGACGTACTCCCCCTCCTCGATGCGGAAGAGGGCCACGTCGGCGGGGCTGCCGGGGCGGAGCGACCCGAGGTCGGAGCGGCGCATGGCGGCGGCCGGGCGGGAGGTCGCCCGCGCGATCACCTCCGGGAGGCTCAGGCCGAGATTGAGGAACTTGGAGAGGGTCGTCGGCAGGTCGAACATCGGCCCCTGGATCGCCATCTGGTGGATGTCCGACGAGATGACGTCGGGCATCACCCCGGCGTTCAGCATCGCCTCCGCCGTCTGGTAGGAGAACGACCCGGTGCCATGCCCGATGTCGAACACGAGCCCCTGCTCGCGCAGCGCCATGATCGCCGGGTCGGGCACGCCGGCATCGTCGACGATCCGCATGTTGCCACCCGTAAAGCAGTGGGTGAGGATGTCGCCAGGACGCAGCAGATGGCTCACCTCGGCCAGCGTCGGCGGCCCGTTGCCGATGTGGACCATCAGCGGCAGCTCGACCCGGTCAGCCAGCTCCCGCGCCAGCTCCAGCGGCCGGATGCCGACACCGCGCGTCGTGTTCGCGTCGATGCGCGCCTTGATCCCCAGAATCAGGTCGCGATTTGCTTCGACCATCGTCTGCGCCAAATCGATGTCGCAATAGTCGAGATTGGAGAACTCCCAGGTCGGCGCGATGAGTCCGATCGAGGAGAGGTTGAGGAGCGCGAAGACGCGGACGCGGCTTGGCGCGGCGATATAGCGGCGAAATCCCGGCCAGGAGTAGGCGCCGGAGGAGCCGACGTCGAGCCAGGTGGTGACGCCGGTGCGCGCGGCGACCGGGTCCGCCTCGATCCCCCAGTAGGTCGCGCCCCAGTAGATGTGCGTGTGCAGATCGATCAGGCCCGGCGTCACGTAGCCGCCGGCCGCGTCGACCACCTCGCGCGCTGCCATCCGGTCCAGATTCGGCGCCACCTCCGCGATGCGGCCATCGCGGATAGCGACATCGAGCGGGCCGCCAAGCCCGGCATCCGGGTCGACGACCTCCCCGCCCACGATCAGCGTGTCGTACAGCTTCGGCTCGCGCGCCGCGTCACTACTCACATCTCTTCTCCTGCACCCTGCTCCAGATTTCCGATCCTGGCAGGAATCGTATCAGCGATCATCGCGCGGGGTGTGAGCGACGCCGGCCTGATTGCGTTATGCTCCTGATCCGTCGAGATCGCGCTTTCCAGCCTCCCCAAAGGCGGGGAGCGACCGTGGCGCGGTCGATCGCGCAGAAGGAGACGGTGACCGTGGGATCTTCACGTCGCGCATTCACGAACCGGCGCGCCCTGCTACGCGGCGGCGCCGCCCTCTCGGGAGCGGCCGTCGTCGCGGCCGGGCTCTCGCCCCACGCCGCACGGGCGCAGGAGGCTGGCCAGAGCCGGCTGAACGCGGTGCTCGATCGCGGCAAGCTGATCGTCGGCACCGGCTCGACCAACCCGCCGTGGCACTACGAGGACGAGAACGGGCAGTTGGTCGGCTTCGACATCGAGATGGCCAAGCTGCTGGCGCGGGGCCTCTTCGAGCTGACCGACGAGCAGTTGGCCAATCGCGACGAGTGGTCCAAGTATCTCGAGTTCGTCGTCGAGGAGGCGGATGCCCGCATCCCGAACCTCCTCTCGGACAAGATCGACATCGTCTGCCAGTTCATGACGATCACGCCGCTGCGCGCGCAGCAGGTGGAGTTCACCGTTCCCTACTACCGGGAAGCGGTGACCCTCCTCTTCCGCGCCGATTCCCCCTACACGGGGACGGCCGACATCACCGGCAAGGGGGCGAAGATCGCCATCCTGCAGAACCCGACCGCCGTCGACATGGTCCACAACGGCGTGCCCGATGCCGAGGTCTCGACCTTCGACTCGGTCGCCAACTCGGTGCTGGCACTCGACTCCGGCCGCGTCGACGCCACGGCGATCGACCTCTCCACCGCGCAGTACAAGGCCGCGCAGGCGCCCGACCAGTACAAGGTCGCGGTCGATTCCTGGCAGCCGCAGACGTACGCCTTCGCCGTGAAGCCGGGCGACCAACGCTGGCTGAACTGGGTCAACACCGCCCTCCAGCAGTACCTGGTCGGCCTCGACTTCTCGTACTACCAGGCCGCGTTCCTGGCGAACTTCGGCGTCGAGCTGCCGCCGCCCCCGGCCGGCTTCCCCGTCGAGTTCAAGTAGCTGGCGGAAAAACGAGGGCCGGAGGTCGAACTCTCCGGCCCTCGTTTTTGTGGGGAACAAAACCCTGGCGCCGTTACACCGCGCCGTCTTCCTCCGGCGTCCTGTCCCCGACGTAGGCGATCGCCTCGATCTCGACCAGCATCCCCGGCACCTGATCGAGGTGCGCCCCGACCGTGGTGCGCGCCGGCTTCGGATCGGCAAAGTATTCGGCGTAGACCGCGTTGAAACGCGGGAACATCCCCGGGTTGGCGAGATAGACGTTGACCTTGAAGACGTCGTCCATCGTCGCCCCGCCCTCTTCCAGCACCGCCTTGATGCTGTCGAGGACGCGCCGCGTCTGCTCCTCCAGCGTCTCGCCGACGACCTTCCCCGTCTCGGGGTCGATCGGGCCGGTTCCCGCCGTGTAGACGAAATCGCCGACGCGGAACCCCTGCGAATAGGCCCCCAGCGGCGGCCCCGCCTTCCCGGTGCGAATCACCTGCTTCGGCACACATCCCTCCTTCACTCCATCGTCCCACCGCGTCGCGACCGACCGGTTCACGTCCGCGCGCCGCGGGCGGCGACCGGCCAGACGACCTCGACCCGGCCATCGCGCACCCCGATGATCTCGTTCGAGAGATTGACGGTCGTGCAGACGTGGTTCGGGAAGAAGGCGACCCGCTCGCCGACCTCGGGCTGGACGTCCGGCGGCAGCGCCGCCAGGCCATGCTCCTCCGTCAGCCCTTCCAGGTAGATCGGCAGGTCGACCGCCTCGCCAAACCCCTTCAGGAACTTCGGCGGCGACGGGAACGCCTCGCCCATGAAGGTCTTCATCCCGCCGTCGAACGTGGCGCGGCTGGGGTTGGGCCGGCTCTGCACCGTGCTGATGATCGATAGCGAGAGGTCGTCACGCGCCATGGCGCCGACGCCGACCATGATCAGGTCGCCGAAGACGTAGGTGCCGGCGCGGACCTCGGTCACGCCGGGCACCGAGGCGGCGCCAACGGCGGTCGGGGTCGAGCCGCAGGTCACCTCGCGGATCGGGACGCCAGCCGCCCGCAGCCGCTCGGCCAGGGTGACCATGATCTCCCCCTCCTCGCGCCCCAGCTCGTCGCTCGGCCTGCCCCGATTGTCGGGGAAGAAGGCGCTGCGGTGGGTCGTGATGCCATCGAGCTCCAGCCCCGGCAGCCCCATCACGACGCGGCAGAGCGCCTCGGCATCTTCCGGCTGCACGCCGCAGCGATGGAACCCCGTGTCGATGTCGATCTGCACGAGGATCGTCGACCCGACCGCCGTCGCCGCCACGTTCAGCCCGCGAGCGGCGACCTCGCTATCGACATTCACCGTCACGCGGCAGCGCTTTGCCAGCGCCGCCAGCCGGCGCCACTTCTCGGCGCCAGCCACGGGGTAAGCGACCGCGATGTCGGTGAACCCGGCATCGGCGAAGACCTCGGCCTCGGCGACTTTCGCCACCGCGATGCCATGCGCGCCGGCCGCCTCCTGCATGCGCGCGATCTCGGGAATCTTGTGGGTCTTGATGTGCGGGCGGAGCCGCGCGCCAGCCGCCATCACCGCCGCCTGCATGCCGATGATGTTCGCCTCGAGCTTGTCCAGATCGACCACCTGGACCGGCGTGTCGAGGTCCTGTACCGCCGTCCCGACCGCGATAGCCAACGCTTGCGCTCCTTTGCCATGTCCGGCCGATGCGCTCGATCTTACCGGCCACCAGCACGCTGTCAAGGCGACGCCGCCGGAACAGTCAGGCAATGGCAACGTCAGAGTCGGACCCGCTTCGCACCTGGTTGGGCGGCCAACCGCCGCAATTGAGCGGCCATCCGCCGCAATCAGATCACCTCCGGAGTCTTCTGGGCGGCGCTACCCCCTCGAGGCGATCCGGGCCCTGACGATGTGCGACGTTGACGGATTTTGCGGCCGTGGTACGGTGCGCGTGGCCACCTCGCGCGAGCGGACCCGACATCGCCCATCGCAACCGGAGCTCGGTCATGGAGCACGCCAGCGTCGTTCTCTCCTCCGGAACCGTCGCGTTCCTCTTCACCGACGTCGCAGGCTCGACGCGCCTGTGGGAGATTGACCGCGCCGCGATGCACGGCGCGGTCCAGCGCCAGATCGACCTCCTGGGCACGATCGTCACCGCGCACGGCGGGGTGCTGTACAAGGTCGTCGGCGACGGAACGCAGGCAGCGTTCTCCGCGGCAGTTGACGCGCTGGGCGCGGCGGTGGACGCACAACGCGCGCTGCTCGCGGAACCGTGGCCCGGCTCGCCCGGGCCGCTACGGGTGCGAATGGCGCTGCACGTCGGACAGGCCACGCCGCGCGACGGCGACCACCTGGCGGCGGCGCTCAACCGGCTGGCGCGGCTCCTCGGCGCCGGTCACGGCGGGCAAATCCTCCTCACCGAATCGGCGCGCCAATTGTCGCGAGACAGCCTCCCCGCCGGCGTCGTCCTGCGCGACCTCGGCGCCCACCGCCTGCGTGATCTGCAGGAGCCGGAAAAGGTCTTCCAGGTCGTGGCGCCGGGACTGCCGGACACCTTCCCGCCGCTGAATTCGCTGACCGGCCACCCGACGAACCTTACGGCGCCACCGACGGCGATCATCGGCCGCGAGGCGGAGATCACGGACGTTTTGCGCCGGTTCGACGCGGGAGCACGGCTGGTGACGATGATCGGCCCCGGCGGCAGCGGCAAGACGCGATTGGCGCAGGAGATCGCGGCCGAAGCGCTGGGACGCTTTGCGGACGGCGTCTTTTTCGTCGATCTTTCGCCGTTGCGGCAGGCAGCGGACGTCCTGCCGGCGGTGGCCGTGTCGCTCGGCGTTCGCGAGAACCCTGGCCAACCGGTGCGGGAGGCGCTCTCGTTCTACCTGTCCGACCGCGCGCTGCTGCTCGTGCTCGACAACTTCGAGCAGGTCCTGGGCGCCGCCGCCGACGTCGGCGCCCTTCTCGCCGCCTGCCCGCGGCTGGCCATCCTCGCCACCAGCCGGGAGGCGCTGCGGCTGCGCGCGGAGCAGGTGGTGCGCGTTGCGCCGCTCCCCGTGCCGGAGGATGGGGCGCCCGCGGGACTCGCGCATCTGGCGGCCGTCCCCTCCGTCGCCCTCTTCGTCGAGCGGGCCCGGGCGGCCGACCCGGCCTTTACCCTGACCACGGACAATGGCCTGGCCGTCGCCGCCATCTGCCGGCGCCTCGACGGGTTGCCGCTCGCCATCGAACTGGCCGCGGCGCGGGTGCGGCACTTTCCGCCCTCGGTTCTCCTCGCCCGGCTGCAGCGGTCGCTGCCGATGCTGACTGGCGGCCCGCGCGACGCCCCGGACCGGCAACGCACCCTCCGCCAGGCCATCGCCTGGAGCTACGATCTGCTGGGCCCCGAAGACCAAGCCCTGTTCCGCGCCCTCGGCGTCTTCGTCGGCGGCTGCACCTTCTCCAGCGCGGAGGCGGTCGCCGCGGCGGTGGGCGAGGTGGACATCTTCGCCGGGCTCCCATCGCTCTGTGACCAGAATCTCCTCCTGCTCGATGCGACCGGGACCGAGCCACGCTACCGCATGCTGGAGACGATCCG
>JADYYO010000099.1 GCA_020853615.1 Thermomicrobiales bacterium | reverse complement strand
TGGCTACTACCAGGCGCTGGTCGATGTCGGCGCGCAGTATTTCGTGATCCAGATCGACTCGGGCGACATGGAGACGATCGAGCTGCTGGCGCGGGAGGTGGCGCCACGGGTGAGCTACCCGGCCTGATGCCGGACACAGCGGCAAAGTTCCGGCGGCGATGGGGCGGATGGCGGGGTCGAGCGGCGCGCTCATCACGGTGCGCCGCCTCCCGTTCTAGAGGCTGAAAGCCTCTGGCTACCGAACGGAAGCCCGCTAAAGCGGGCTGAAGACCACGAGGTGCGAGGTGATAGCCCCATTCATGGGGCTTTTCGTCACGTAGCCAGAGGCTGAAAGCCTCTGGCGCTGCCGATGGCGCGAATCCCAACCGCCCGCCAGTCAACAACCGCAGCCTGGCCCTACTGCCCATCCGCCACGGGGACCTCCGCGCGCAGCGCCGGTTTGCTCGCCCGGCGCTCCAGGTGGTACGGCACGCTCGTCACCACGGTGCCGGGGCGGAAGAGGAGCGCGGCCTTGATCCGCAAGGCGGTCTGGTTGTGCAGGATCTGCTCCCACCAGTGGCGGGCGATGAACTCCGGCAGCACCACCGTCAGCGTGTCGTTCGGACGCTGGCGGTCGATCTCGTCGAGGTAGGCGAGGAGCGGCCCGACGAGGCTGCGATAGGGCGACTCGATGATCACGAGCGGGATGTCGGAGTCGAGCGCCTCCCAGTCGTGGCGCATCTGCTCGATCCCGGCCTCGTCGTCCGTGATGTGGACCGCGGTCACATTCGGCGAGATCGAGCGGGCATAGGCGAGTGTCTGGCGCGCCACGCGGTTGACCGAGGCGAGGGGCACGATGACCGTGTGCGCGATCTCCTCCGGGTCGAGGGGCGTCTGCGCGGCGAGCTCGCCGGCGGCGCGCACGTAGTGGCGGTGGATGGCGCGGAACATCATGATCAGGAGGGGGATCAGCAGCAGGACGACCCAGGCGCCCTTCGTGAAGTTGGTGAAGCCGACCACGACGGCGACGAGGCCGGTGGTGGTGACGCCGACCAGGTTGATCGCCAGGCCCGATCGCCAGCCCGGCTCTCGCAGGCGGAGCCAGCGCATCACCATCCCCCCCTGCGAGAGGGTGAAGGCGGTGAAGACGCCGACCGCGTAGAGGGGGATCATGCGCGTCGTCTCGCCGCCGAAGCCGGCCAGCATCAGCGAGGCGAGCACGCCGAGGGTGATGATGCCGGTCGAGTAGGCGAGGCGGTCGCCGCGGAAGGTGAACTGCTTCGGCAGGAAGCCGTCGCGCGCCAGGAAGTAGGCGAGCCGGGGGAAGTCGGAATAGGCGGTGTTCGCTGCCAGAATCAGGATGGCCAGGGTGGCGAACTGAATGTAGTAGTAAGCCGGGTTCGGCCCGCCGAAGACGGTGCGCGCGATCTGTGAGACGACCGTCTCGTAGCCGTCCGGATGATCCGGCTGCCGCGGGACGACGCCGAACTGATGCGCCAGGAAGGTGATGCCGGAGAAGGTCACCGCCAGGATGGTGATCATCCAGGTCAGGGTTGCGCGGGCATTTTTCCACTCGGGCGGCTGGAAGGCGGGCACGCCGTCCGAGATCGCCTCGACCCCTGTCAGGGCCGCGCAGCCGCGGCTGAAGGCGGTCAGGATGAGCAGGATGCTCAGGGACTGCGCCGGCCCCTCGAGGTCGGAGGCGGTGACCGGCGGAGGCGGGACGGCCGCGAAGCCCATCGCCGCCGTCTTCGCCAGGCCAAGCGCGATCATGATCAGGATGCCAACCAGGAAGAGATAGGTCGGCACGGCGAAGATGCTCCCCGACTCGCGTATCCCCCGCAGGTTGAGGATGGTGACGAGCAGGATGAAGCCGAGGCCGAGCACGACCCGGTAGTCGCGCAACATCGGCACCGCCGAGGCCAGTGCCGCCACGCCGGCCGAGATGCTGACGGCGACCGTGACGAGGTAGCCGAAGAGGAGCGCCGCCCCGGCGACGAGCGAGGGGAGCTGCCCCAGGTTGTCCTTGGCCACGATGTAGGAGCCGCCGCCGGCGGGGTACGCCTTGATCGTCTGCCGGTAGGAGATGCCGACGACGAGGAGGAGAGCGACGATCGCCGCCCCGATCGGCAGGCCGAGCGCCAATGCCCCGACCCCGGCGAGCAGGAGAACCTGCAGCACCTCTTCGGTCGCGTAGGCGACGGAGGAGAGCGCGTCGGAGGAGAGGACGGCGAGCGCCTTGACCTTGGTCAGCCGCTCGTGCGCGGCCGCCGCCGTGCTCAGCGGCGCGCCGATGAGCGTTCGCTTGATCCGGCCGAAGGCGCGTCCGGCTGTCCCCCGCGCCGCCAGCGCCTCTTCAGTGGCGACGAGGTGCCCGGGCGCGGCGCGCAGGAAGTCGTCACTCTGCACGCGGTGGACGCGGACGTAGCGGTCGCCCGGCAGCCGCCCCTGCATCCCCTGCTTGCCGACCAGATCGGGTTGGACCCGCTCTCGCTCGCGTCGGGGAGGGCGCACCCGCCGCTCGCGCCGCTCCGCGCCGGGGATCACCTCGTCGGCCGTCGGCGCCGCGTCCTTCGCGCCGTTGGCGCGCACCAGGGCGCGCCGCCGCTGCCGCTCCTCGCGATCCCGCTCGCGCCCGTTCGCGCCTGGTGGCGGCGCCTCATCGACCATGCCGGGTTCGTCGGGTTCGGGGCTTGGAACGCTGTGGTGTCGAGGAGGTCGATAACGGGAGCTGGGCATCCAGGCCACTCCGCGGCCACTCCCGCATCCGCCGCTGCTTCAGCGAGGAGGGAGCGAACTCGCACACACCGCTCCGGCACGCCGCATCGCGGCCAGAACACGCGCGGAACGGCAACTTCCCCAGTGTAGACCCGTCGTCAAGCGGGGCCGCGACCATCGCCGGCCGCGGCCCC
>JADYYO010000098.1 GCA_020853615.1 Thermomicrobiales bacterium | reverse complement strand
GCCGAATCGGTTGCCGGGGCGAAGAGGTCGGTCCACCAGGGGCGCCCCTTTGGTGTGCGCGGGCGGATGTGGTTCGCCAGGCCAACTTCATAGAGGTGGTAGCCATCCCAGCTCGCGCCGGCGTCGAGCCGGTCGAGCGGGACGCCTTCGGCCACCGCCTGCTCGCCCATCGCCCAGACGCCGCCCATGAAGACGAGGTAGTCGCGAACCCCGGCGACCGAGAAGAGCGCCAGCGCCGCGACGACGACCCAGCCGGCCGTGAGCGAGAGCTTCAGCCCGCGGCTGACCCAGAGCGCCAGCGCGATGGTAAGGGGAGCCAGGGGAAGGAGGTAGCGATCGACCGACCCCGCGCTCCAGCCGAGGAAGTGGTACGAGGGGGGGAAGGCGCCCGCGAACTGTCCGAGAAGGATGGTCAGCACCAGCCCGGCCCGCGCGCGCTCGACCGAGGCAGGCGCGGCGACCGCGCGGGCCGCGATGAGCGCCAGGGCGAGCGAGGCGAGAAGGCAGACGACGGTCAGCGCGACGCGCGCGTCGGGGCCGAGCAGGATCGGCCGCCCGCCCAGGAGATCGGGGGGGCCGAGGCCGCTCGACCCGAAGAATTGCGGGATGTACGGCATGAAGGCGCCGCGCAGGGCGAGCACCCCCGCGCCAACGATCGTCACCGCCGCCCAGAGAACGACTAGGAGCCATCCGAGCCGCGGAATCCCCGCGATCGCCGATCGCACCATGGGGAGCAGGGCCGCAGCGATCGGGAGCACGAAGAAGCCGGCGTAGACCAACGCGAAGACGGTCAGCCAGCGGAGGAGCCACCAGGTGCCCCACGTGCCGCGCTGCAGCACCTCGCGGGCGAAGCCCGCCTGCATCGCGCCGGTGTTGCCGCTGCCGTGGAGCCAGAGGTAGTACCCCGCCATGGCGAACAGCGGCAGAGCGAGAGACTGCGCGACGAGGCCGACGCTCGCCCGGTCGACGCGCAACCGGCGGGTAACGAGCAGGAAGGCGAGGAACGCCAGGGGGATGAGCACCCCCTGCTGCCGGGTGAGGAAGCCGAGCGCGGCGATCCCCGACCCGGCGATCAGGAAGCGGCGGTCGATCCCCGTCTCTGTCAAGCAGCGCGTGAAGCACCAGGCCGTCATGATCAGCAGCGCCGCAAAATGGGGATCGGTCATGAAGGTGAAGGCGAGCGCGAAGACGAGGGGGTTGAAGAGATAGGCCGCCACGCCGAGGGCGCTCCGACTCCGGCCGACGCCGAGGTCGCGGCAGAGGGCATACAGCGCGAGGGCGCCGAGGGCGGTGATGACGACGGTCGAGAGACGAAAGATGCCGAGGCTCGGGCCGAAGAGGAGCCCGAAGAGGGCGCCCCAGGCGATCTGGACGACCGCCGAGGCGACGGCGATCGGGAAGATGGTCAGCCGGCCATCGTGCAGGAGAATCTGCGCCGAGCGGGCGTAGACCCAGTCGTCGGTGATGCCGACGGGCGTCAGCGTCGGCACGACCAGCGCGGCTACGGCGAAGAGCGTGAAGACGGCCAGGATCGCGCCATTCGCGCGGGCCCAGGCGCTGAATGCCGAACTCTGCCGCGGCTCGACGCGCGGCATCGTCAATGCGTCGCCGGCCGCGCCCTCATCGATTCCGATCATCATCTGCCTCCAGGATGCACTCCGAAGCGGGCAAACGACGGGAGCAGGACGCGCATGGTCCACCTTCACGAGTCGTTCACGCCTCGGAGCGTCGGGCGACCAGACAAGCCGGCGTCGCACGCATGAACTGCACCAGCGCGAACGCGCGATGGAAGGAATTGACAAGCCGTACGACTCCGGGTATACGGTCCGCATCGATCAATGCATGCGGCGTCCGAGGGAGCGGCTCGCCGCGGAACCAGCGTCGTCACGGCCAGGGCGTGGCCGGCGAACTCTTGCATGGGCTCCGCATGTCGCGGCTGGCGCGACGGAGTATTGCGGGCACTCCGACGGAGGAGGATCAGCAGAATGGTCGATCGGGACAGGATCACCTCGCTCACCAGTGAGTTCATCAGCGGCCAGATCAGCCGCCGCGAGTTCATGAAGCGCGCCGTCGCGCTCGGGATCGCGAGCAGCGCGGTCGGCGGCGCCCTCGCTGGCCAGGCCGGTACGGCGGCGGCGACCTCCGCCGCGTTCACCCCGGAGCGGATCGCCGAGCGCACTGCCGCGCAGGTCGCCGAGGTGCCGCGCGAGCAGACGCTGGTCGCCACACGCAGCCCAACCGAGGGGAAGTTCGTCGAGTACCAACTCTGGAACCCCTTCCTCCCCAGCGCGAACCACCAGCTCGGCGCGCACATGACGAGCGAGCCGCTGGCGTTCTACAGCGCCTTCATGGACAAGACGACGATGTGGCTCGCCGAGAGCTACGAGTACTCGGACGATTACAAGACGCTGACCATCAAGACCCGGCCGAACGTGACCTGGAGCGACGGCAAGCCTTTCTCGGCGAATGACGTCGTCTACACCTTCAACGAGCTGGTCAAGGTCGGCCCGGCGGTGAAGTGGGGCGCCGATGTCCAGCAGTTCCTGAACGAGGCGGAGGCGAAGGACGACAACACCGTCGTCTGCAACTTCAAGGTGCCCGCCCCCCGCTTCTTCGACTTCGTCGCCTACAAGTTCGACATCGGCGTCTACATCATGCCGGAGCACATCTTCAAGGATCAGGACTTCGCCACCTTCACCTTCTTCGATATCGACAAGGGGTGGCCGGTCACGACCGGACCGTGGCGCGTCGTCTACTCTTCGCAGGAGCAGAAGGTCCTCGACCGCGCCGACGACTGGTGGGGCGTCGCCGCCGGCGTCGCCGAGCTGCCGGCCGCGAAGCGCTTCGTCTACCTGCCCGACCCGGGCGAGCAAGGGCTCGTCTCCGGCATCATCGCCAACCAGTACGACATCGACACCGGCATCCAGCCAGCGAGCTTCGCCACCGTCTTCGCCGGCAACCCGAAGGTCACGACCTGGACCGGGCAGGAGTCGCCCTTCGGCTACGTCGACTGGTGGCCGCACTCCCTCTACGTCAACAACGAGAAGGAGCCGTGGAGCGACAAGAACGTCCGCTGGGCGCTCAGCTACTATCTCGACCGCGACCAGATCATCGATATCGCCTGGATGGGGGCGAGCCTCCCCTCCACCCTCTTCGTCCCCGACTACCCGCCGCTCAAGCCGTTCATGGACGCCGTCCAGCCGCTGATCGAGAAGTACCCGTACCTGGAGCACAACCCGACCAAGGGCGACGAGCTGCTCACGGCCAAGGGCTGGACCAAGGACGGCAACGGCATGTGGCAGGATGAGTCGGGCAAGCCGGTCTCCCTTGAGATCATCAGCTTCTTCGACTTCACCTCGGTCGGGCCGGTCGTGGTCGAGCAACTCAAGCGGGCCGGGATCGACGCCGCCTACAGCGAGCCGCCGAACATGTTCGACCGGCTGGCCGCCGGCGACTACACCGGCGCCCTCTTCGGGCACGGCGGCAGCTATAGCTCCGACATCTACTACTCGCTGCGCCTCTACCAGAGCGCCTCGGAGAAGATCCCCGGGGGCCACCTCGTCAACTTCTCTCGCTGGCACAACGACGAGTATGACAAGCTGGTCGACGAGCTCTATGGCATCAGTCCGACCGAGATGGACAAGGTCATGGAGATCTGGCAGAAGTGCATGGAGATTTGGATGCCGGAGTACCCGGACATTCAGATTTCGCAGGGGCTCCACCGCCTGCCGACGAACACGACCTACTGGAGCAACTGGCCCGACCAGGAGAACCCGTACGTCAACACGGCGCACTGGCACCTGACCTGGCCGCTGGTCGTGCACATGCTCAAGCCGGCGACGTCGTAGACGAGCTATCAGCTATCGGCTATCGGCTTTCAGCACTGGATCGTGGCGAATTCATCGGCCGACTTTCGTCGTGTCGCCTCGCTAGCGGATCAGCGCCGATAGCTGATAGCCGATAGCCGATAGCCGAACGCGCAGGAGTCCCTCGTGCAGCCAAGCTACGTGGCAAAACGCATCGGCATGTTCTTTCTGATCGTCTGGCTCGCGGCGACCATCAACTTCTTTCTGCCGCGGCTTGGCGGCCAGGATCCGATCCGCGAAAAGCTGATCTCGCAGGCGGCTCTCGGCGGCAACGTGCAGGCCGGCCTCGAAGAGATGATCAAGATCTACAATGAGAAATTCGGGCTCAATACTCCGCTCTGGCAGCAATATCTCAACTATCTCGGCGACATGAGCCGGCTCGATTTCAACTATTCGATCTCCAACTATCCGCAGAAGGTTATCGACATCATCGCCTGGGCGATGCCCTGGACGATCGGGCTCCTCCTGACGACAACCCTCTTCTCCTGGGTGGTTGGCAATCTGCTCGGCGCCTTTCTCGCCTGGCCCCGCGCGCCGAAATGGCTCGCCTTTCTGATGCCCCCCTTACTCTCGCTCAGTGCCATCCCCTTCTTCCTGCTCGGCCTGGTGCTGATCTATCTCTTCGCCTTCCACTGGCGCATCTTCCCGCTTTTCGGGGGCTACACCCCGGGCACCTTCCCCTCGATGTCCGTGAGATTCTTCAAGGACGCCCTCTACCACTCGGTCCTACCGGCGCTCTCCATCATCCTCGTCTCGCTCGGCGGCTGGGCAATGGGCATGCGCGCGATGATGATCACCACGCAGGGGGAGGACTTCGTCACCTACGCCGACGCCAAGGGACTCAAGGGGCGGACGATCTTCCTCCACTACGCGATTCGCAATGCGCTCCTGCCGCAGGCGACGGCCCTCGCGCTGACCCTCGGACAACTCGTCTCCGGCGCGGTGCTCGTCGAGGTGGTCTTCTCCTATCCCGGGATCGGCAACGTCCTCTACGAGGGGATTCGCAGCGGCGACTTCTACGTGGTGCAGGGGATCATCTTCATCGTGATCGTCTCCATCGGCCTCGCCACCCTCATCCTCGATCTGATCTACCCGCTGCTCGATCCCCGCATCACCTACCGGAGGGCGTAGCATGAGCGGCGCGACACAGGTTCTGGTCACGTCGGAACAGATCCCGGCGCCGAGCAGGCGCGGCGAATCGTTGCGCGATGTCGCCTCCTACATCCGGCGCAACCCCTCGCTCGGGGTCGGCATCGTCCTCCTCCTCGCCCTGCTCCTCTTCGTCGTCATCGGCCACCTGACGGTCGACACCACGGAGTTCCGCCCCCTCTCGGCGCGGCCGCTGCAGCCGCCCTCCCGCGATCTCCCCTTCGGCACCGACAAGCAGGGACGCAATCTCTACGCGGTCATGGTCGAAGGGACGCCGCTGACATTGCGCATCGGCCTGCTGGCCGGCGTCATCGGCGTCGCACTCGGCGCGGCGCTGGCCTTCATCGCCGGCTATTATGGCGGCTGGATCGACAACGTCATCCGCGTCATCGTCGACGTCGGGCTGACGATCCCCGGCCTCCTGATCCTGATCATCATCGGCATGCGCGTGCGCGGCGGTCTGACAGTCGACCAGATGGCGCTGGTCGTCGGCCTGCTCGCCTGGCTCTACCCCGCGCGCACCATCCGCTCGCAGGTGCTGACGATCAAGCAGCGCGGCTACGTCCAAGTCGCGCGCCTCTCCGGGATGAGCAACCCGGAGGTGATCGTCAAGGAGCTGTTGCCGAATCTGCTCCCCTACCTTGGCGCCTCGCTCGTCGTCTCGGTCTCGGCCGCGATCCTGGCCTCAATCGGGCTCGAGGTGCTGGGGCTCGGCCCGTTCGAGGCGCCGACCTTGGGGATGACGATCTACTGGGTCAACTACAACGCCGCAATCATCAACGGCTGGTGGTGGTGGTGGGTGCCGCCGATCATCGTCATCGGCGTCCTCTTCATCGGCCTCTTCCTGGTCGCCGTCGGCCTTGACGAGATCGCCAACCCCCGCGTGCGCAACCGCGTCTGATACGCAATCCGGGAAATCACCGGCGTCTTGCCCCGTGCTGACCCTCACCCGGATTCAGGATGACCCGGTCCCACTCTACGATTTCCGCAGCGCACCCCTCGAGCCCGAAAGGGCCCTGGGCGCGCTTGGGTATCCTCCGTGCAAATCGAGGAGTGCAGGCGATGGTCAAGGAACGACTCACGATCGAGGTCGATGCGAACAGCGAGCTGGCGCGCGCTGAGAGCGGAGGATGCCCGCCCGGTCGAGCTGCTCAGCGATGGCGTCCGCAACGAGGTCGTCCGGCTGGGCAGCGAAACCAGGGACGACGAGTCCGCCGAGGCGTTGCGTGAAGCAATGCGGCGCGCCAGCCGCATCTTCAGCCCGGAGGAGGCGGAACGGCTCAAGCAGGACATTTACCGCTGGCGAGAGGAAGGCACCCGGCCAATCGATCGACCGTGAAGTACCCGATCGACACGGATTGGCTGCTTGACGTGATCGCCGGACTCCCTTCTGCGACGCAGCGCCTCGACGCAGCGCGCCCTGATGGCCTCGGAGTGAGCATCGTCTCCCATGGCGAACTCTTCGAGGGCGTCTTCGGATATGTTGATACTCCCGTTCGGCTCGCGGAGTTGCACACGCTCCTCGCTCAATTCGAGACCTTGCCGTTCACGGATCCGATCATGGAATCGTTCGGCCGCATCCGATCCGAGTTGCGCCGCGCGGGACGGTTGATTCCTGACCGCGATCTCCTCATCGCGGCCACGGCCGTCGAGCACGACCTGATCCTGATGACGCGCAACGTCCGGCACTTCGCCCGCATCCCCGGGTTGTCCCTCTTTCCGGCCTGATCGCCCCCGCTCCTGGCGCGCTACGTCTTCCGACGTAGACATCCCGCGCTGCCTCGTCCCGGAAATACGTCTCCCGACCGATGCCTTTCATGGCGTTCAGGTGCATGCTCAACGCGTTTCCCAACGCGGGAAGCGGACGGCGATGGCCCGGCGGCGCGAACTCATGGACATCCTGCCGGATCCCGCCGGCGCCTCGCTGCTCCAAACCGCCACGGAGGCGCGATTGCCATGACCGCCCGCGGGCCGCCCCCTGGCCTAACGAGCCGCGACTCCTCCCCATCATTCCCTACATCACAGCAGCAGAGGAGCAGAGAGATGGACACCCGTTTCGATGCATTTGCCAAACAGATTGGCGAACAGGCGACCCGGCGGCGGGTCGTGCGCGGCCTCGGCGCACTCGCCCTCGGCGCGCTCGGCGCCGCCGGGCTCACTCGAAGCGCCAGCGCCCAGGACTGCAAGCAAAAGTGCAAGGACCATTGCGGCGACGGCCAGTCAAACCGAGAATGCCGTCACCATTGTCAGAACCGCTGCAATCGCCCGTAGGGGCAACACTCGACCGGGGGGATGGCGACTGGCCATCCCCCCGGTCGGCTCAACGCTTATGGAGCATCGCCGCGTCTTCACGCATTCGCGCTACCGGCGTCCGGGCGAGAGCTCCTGCCCAATGCGCCCCTCGATAGGAACTGGAGCCTCCAGCTCCCCCACGCGCTGCCAGGGCGTGCCCAGCGCCGGCAGCAGCCAGCGGTCGAGCCCCCAGTAGCCAGCCACCTTCCAGGCCAGAACCAGGAAGACGCCGAGCCCGAAGAGGACGGGGTTGGTCGAGGCCGAGCCGGCCAGCATGAAGCTGAAGTTCATCAGCGTGCCGAAGAAGGCCGCGATGCCGACCAGCGCGCCGACGATCAGCCCAAACCCGACGAGGACCTCGCCCCAGGCGACCAGCTTGGCGAACCAGGTGTACCAGCCGTGGTCGAGCATGTACTGCAGGAACTGGCGAAACCAGTCGTAGGTGATCGCCGGCCGCCCCTGCTCTGGGATGGCGACCGCGTTCGTCCAGTACCCCTTCAGCGCCTCGCCGCCGCTCGTCCAGGCGGGATCAGTGACCTTGTGCCAGCCGGCCGAGAGCCAGTCACGCCCGACGAAGAAGCGCACCGGCAGCCAGAAGAGCGCCAGGAAGACGTTCCCCATCAACAGGCGCCAGCCGATCGGGTCATCGACCTGCCCCGGGGTCATCACCGCCTCGCCCACGGGGGCGATGATGCCGCCGGCAGGCAAGCTTCGCGCCTGCGCCCAACCAACGAGCAAAATGACCGCGATCATGAGGTAGGTGATCAGCGGCGACGAGACCCAATCCTCCGCGTTCCAGAGGGAGGGCCCGAACAGCCCATCGGCGAACAGCCAGCTCAAGACGATAAAGAGCAGCACGCTGACGCCTGTCAGCGCCCATGTCCGCTCGCGCGTCATTACAACGGTCCCTTGCCGGGTCATGACGCGTCCTCCTTTCATCGCGTCGACCAAGCTCCACACTCTGGGAGCCTACCCTGACGCATGCACAATCCCTGCCCAATCACGCTTCGACGTTCCGGCTGCATGGGGCGGGCGTCCATCCCGCGCCACGTCTCCTGATTGCCTCATGGATATGATGCGGGAGTACGGCGCGGCACGCCCGCGTCGGCCGGGTAGTTCAGGCACTATCCAGCGGGGTAGGCGCGAGAGCGGCGTGCAATGGGCGTGTCATGCGGACGCGGGAAGCATCCCAGCTCAGGGGAGACGGAGTTCGCGGGAGCCGGGATCCTTCGCAAGCTCAGGATGAGGCGAGTTCGGCACGGCGCTGCAGTGGCGCGGGCGGGAATCTCGGAGGAGCTACGTCCCGGTAGGCGTGAGATTGCGGGCCGGGTCGGTGAGCACCTGATCGAGATCGGCTCGGTCGAGCGCCGGACTCTCCCGATAGAGGAAGCAGGCGGCCGCCCGGTGCTCGTCGGTGCGATAGAGGGGCGGGTTCGTGGTGCGGCAGATCTCCATCGCATGCGGGCAGCGGTTGACGAAGCGACAGAAGGCGCCGCCGGTGACGACGGGCCGGGCCGCGTCCGCCGGCAGCTCGTAGTGGCCCCAGGCGCGGTCCGGGTCAGGCTGCGGGATCGATTGGATGAGGAGTTGCGTGTAGGGGTGCTGCGGCTGCTTGACGACCAGGTCGACATCGCCCGCCTCGGCCACCTGTCCCCGGTACATGACCAGGATGTTGTCGCTGATCTGGTAGGCGGTCGTCAGGTCGTGCGTGATGTAGAGGATGGAGATGTCGTACTTCAGGTGCATCTGCCGCAGGCTCTCCAGAATCGTCGCCCGCAGGGAGGCATCGACCATCGAGACTGGCTCGTCGGCGATGATCAGCCGGGGCTGGAGCAGGAGGGCGCGCGCCACCATGATTCGCTGGCGCTGCCCCCCGCTCAATTGATGCGGATGCCGCCCCAGCGTCTCCTCCGGCCGCAGCCCGACCGCGTTGAGCGTCTCCTCCATCAGCGCGCGCGCCTGCTGCTTCGAGGAGGCGAGCTTGAATTTCGCGATCGGCGTGCTCAGCACGTGGTCGACCTTGTAGAAGGGGTTGTAGACCTCGTAGGGATCCTGAAAGATCACCTGCACCTCGCGCAGGAAGCGCTTGCGCGACTCGCCCGTGAGGCGCGACATGTCCTGATCGCGATAGAGGATCTGGCCGCTGGTCGGCTCGGTCAGCCCGAGCAGCAGGCGGGCGAGCGTCGTCTTTCCGCTCCCGCTCTCGCCGACGATGGCGGTGATGGTCGGCTGGTCATCCTCGACGCGGAACGAAAAGTCATCGAGGGCGACCATCCCCGGCGTGCGGCTGAATCGGCCGCCGCCGTAAATCTTGGTGACGTTCCTGGCCTCCAGCAACGCGGGCATCGGTTCTCCCTAATACAAGTGGCACGCAACGCGGCGAGCGGGCTCGACCTCGCGCAGCAGCGGCTCGACGACGGCGCAGCGGTCCATCGCGAACGGGCAGCGCGAGCGGAACGAGCAGCCGACCGGCCGGTTGAGGAGCGACGGCGGGAGCCCCGGAATTCCCTGAAACGCGCCCTTGACCTCGAGGGACGGCAGGCTGGCGATGAGGAGCTTGCTATAGGGGTGGAGCGGCACCCGGAAGAGGTCGTGGACGCCGGATACCTCGGCGAGATTCCCAGCGTACATGATGCCGATGCGATCGACGACCTGGGCCATTAGCCCCATGTCGTGGCCGATGAGGATGATCGAGGCGCCGAGATCCTCCTGCACCTTCAGCAGCGTATCCATCACCTGCCGCTGCACCACGACATCGAGCGCGCTCGTCGGCTCGTCGGCGATGATCAGCTTCGGGCGCAGGCTAATGGCGATGGCGATGCAGACACGCTGCTTCATGCCGCCGCTCAACTCGTGCGGGTACATGTTGGCCACGTCGCGGCGCAGGCCGACGCTCTCGAGCAGGTCGCGCACCCGCTCGTCCAGCTCCCGGCTCGAGAGCCGGACCCTATGATCGGCCAGACCGTCGGCGATCTGCTGCTTGACCCGCAGGACCGGGTTGAGCGAGTTCATCGCGCCCTGCGCCACCAGGGCGATGCGCCCCAGCCGCACCCGGCGCATCGCCTCCTCGGAGTAGGTGACGAGGTTCTCCCCCTCCAGCAGCACCTCGCCGGAGACGATGCGCCCCGGTGGCCGGATGAGGCGCATCAGCGCCAGGGCCATGGTCGACTTACCCGAGCCCGACTCGCCGACGAGTCCAAGGCGCTCCCCCTCGCGTAGGGTGAAGCTGATGCCGTTGACCGCCTGCACGGGCCCGCGCGACGTTTCGTAGTGGACCACGAGGTCCCGCACATCGAGGATTGCCGGATTCACGCCGTTCTCCCGCGATCGCACTTCGGCCAGCGGGGAGGCAGGCGACCGTAGCCGATGAGGGTGAGACGGCGCCAGATGCTCTCGGCGCCTCGACAGGCGACACGAAGTGGCAGCGACTATCGGGTTGTGAACTTGGCCGGGAGTCTATTGCGCCCCCTGCCGGTTGTCAATTGCGGGACGGCGGCACAATCGGCGGCGCTCGGCCTCGTCTGGGTCAGGCGCTCTCCCCGAAGAGCGGCAACCCCGGGACCTCGACGCGGGCGGTATAGAGGGAGGCGGTTTCGACGTCGGTGATGACGACCGTGCGCCGGTCCGGGCCGCCGAAGGCGACGTTCGTCACGTTCGCGCCGGGGACGCGGATCGCGTCGACCATCTGGCCCGACGGGTCGAAGATGGCGACCTTTCCGCCGCCGTAGTGCGCGACGTAGAGGTTCCCCGCCTGGTCGAAGGCCATCCCGTCCGGGCCCTCGCCGCCGGGGAGGAGCGCGAACTTCTCGCGCGCGCCAACCGCGCCATCGGCGCTGATCGCGTAGCGCAGGATGCGGTTGTGCCCGGTCTCGGCGAGGTAGATGGCATCGCCATTCGGGCTGATGGCGACACCGTTGGGGAAGGCGAGGCCGTTGTCGAGCCGCTCCAGGGCGCCATCGGGAAAGAGGCGGTAGAACCCGCCAATCGGATTCTCGACCGACGAGCGCCAGGGGTCGGAGAAGTAGAGGATGCCATCGGCGTCGAAGACGAGATCGTTCGCGCCGTTGAGCGGCGTCCCTTCATAGGTATTGGCGAGGATCGTCGCCTCGCCATCCGCGATGCGGAGGATGCCGTGGATGTCGTCCCCCTCGTCGGCGACGTAGAGCGACCCGTCGCGGTGGAAGGCGAGCCCGGCCGGGATGCCGCCGGTGTTGAAAAACTCCGCAACCTCGCCCTCCGGCGTCAACCGCATGATCGCGCTGCTCAGCCAGTTGACGAAGTAGAGGTTCCCCTCCCGGTCGAACGCCGGACCCTCGGGCGAGTCGAAGCCCGAAATCAGCAGCGTCGGCGATGACGTCATCTCCCTCCACCCTTTCCACTGTCACCACTCGCGGCGTGGGGCGCATCCAACACGCGGTGGATCGTACCGG
>JADYYO010000097.1 GCA_020853615.1 Thermomicrobiales bacterium | reverse complement strand
TTGATTGACCCTCCCATGTGCCGATGGTACGGTTCGCCACATGGGCATCGAAGTCTCCTTCATCGCGGCCTTTATCGCGGGCGTGCTGTCGATTTCATCGCCCTGTGTCCTGCCCCTCGTTCCCATCTTTCTCGCCCATCTCGCCGGCGCATCGGTCGCCGGTTCCGCCGGCGTCGACCGGCGACGGGTGCTGCCAAACGCCGTCGCGTACGTGCTCGGGTTCTCCCTCGTCTTCATCGCGCTCGGGGTGGCGCTCGGCGCGGCTGGCGCGCTCGCCTCGACCGCCGGGATCGTCGCCAGCAACCGCGGCTGGCTGACCCGCATCGGCGGGGCGCTGCTAATCCTCCTCGGGCTGCACCAGCTCGGCATCCTGCGCATCCCCTGGCTCGAGCGGGACCGCCGGTTCGCCGCCGACCAGTTGCCGACGGGCCGCGTGACGTCGTCGTTCCTCGTCGGCGTCACCTTCGCTGCCGGGTGGTCGCCGTGCGTCGGGCCGATTCTCGGCGCGATCCTGACCATGGCCGCGGGCCAGGGGAGCATCGAGCGCGCGGCGCTCCTGCTCGCGACCTACTCTGCCGGCCTCGCGGTCCCCTTCCTGGCGGCGGCGGTCGCCCTCGGCACGGCGCCGGCGATGATCCGCCGTCTCAACCAGCATCTGCCGCTCCTGACCGGCGTCAGCGGTGGCGTCATGGTGGCGATGGGCGCGATCATGACGCTCGGCATTTATCAGCAGTTCTTCGCGCGGCTCGTCGCCCTCTCGCCCTGGACACCTTGGGAGCCGACCCTATGACCTTCCGATTGCGCGTGAACGCAAGCGAGGGCTGAATGGCTCAGGCATCGCTCAACCAGCCCGTCGCGCGGCGCGCCCTGCCCGAGATCGTCGTCGACCGCATCTGGCGTTTCTTCTGCTCGGTGCGCGCGGCCGTCGTCGAGATCGCCATCCTGGCCCTTCTGGTCCTGATCGGCACGCTGCGCGGCAGCTCGGTGCCGCAGGGAATCGCCGATGCGCTACCCATTACCGCGCCGCTGGTCGAGCGCTGGTACGCCTGGGATGTCTACCGCTCGATCCCCTTCGCGGCCATCCTGACCATCCTCTCCATCGCGATCGCGATCTGCACGATCAACCGGGCGCCCGGCATCTGGACCGCGATCCAGCATCCGACCGTGACGACGACGCACGGCTTCCTGCGCAACGCCGAGGTCTCGAGCCGCTTCAACTCGGCCTCGCCGCCCGACGCATTCGCCGCGGAGCTCTCCGCGGCGATCCGCGCGCGCGGCTACCGGACGATGACGCAGGAGCGGAACGGCGAGATCCACCTCTACGCCGACCGCTGGCGCTTTTCGCGCCTGGCCACCTTCCCGTTCCACCTCGCGCTGATCATGATTCTGGCGGGCGGGATCGTCGGCGTGGCCTGGGGCTTCCGGGAGAACGCGTTGATCGTTCCTGAAGCGTCGGTGCGCGAGCTGGGCCACGGAACCGGCCTGAGCGTCCGCCTCAACGACTTCTCCGAGATCTATCGTGAAGACGGCTCGCCCCTCGTCTATCGGAGCGACGTCACGCTGTTGAAGAATGGCGAGCCCGTACACCGAGGGTCGATGACCGTCAACAACCCGATGACCTTCGGCGACATCGTCTTCTATCAGTCAGGGTTCGGCCAAGCGGTCTCGATGAAGATCGCCGATGACGCCGGCCGCGTTTACTACGACGACTCGCTGCCGCTCGGGCTCTACCAGTCGAAGCTCAACCCCGATGCCCCTGCCGGCCGCATCGATCTCCCGCCGGCCGGGGTCGCCCTGAGCGTCGTCGCGCCCGATGAGAACCCGGCCAACGCCCCGGAGCTCGACACCCTGAACCTGAAGCCGGGTGAGCTCTTCTTCATGATTCGCCCGCTCGGCCCGGACAGCCCGATCGAGATGCCCGTCGGCGCGACGATCAGCCAGGGCGACTCGGTCAACCTCGGCAACCTGACCCTGACCTTCGAGCGCGAGCGGCGCTTCTCCGTCTTCCAGGTCGCGCGCAACCCGGGGATCCCGATCTTCTTCGCCGCCGCGATTCTGCTGGTCGGCGGGCTGGCGATCACGTTTTACTTTCCACATCGCCGGGTGCGCGGCATCGTCTCCGCGACAGCGGAGGGGAGCGTCGCCCACCTCGCTCCGATCGCCCGCCGCGACTGGAGCGCGCGCCGCGTCTTCGAGCAGCTCGCGCGCGAGCTGGGCAAGCGCCTGCAGCTCGACCCGCACCTGACGATCAACGAGGGTTCTCGTCCCGCCATCTAGCCACGCGCCACGGCTCGCGCGTTCGGCGAGGAGTGCAAGGAAACGTCGCTATGGATGCCGTCGTCCGCCTGTCGTTCTACTGTTTCGCTGCCGGAAGCTTTGCCTTCGCGGCCTCGGCCATCTGCTACCTCGCGTATGCGATCGGACGCATCCGGGTGCGGCGGATGGCGCTGGCAACGCCCGATGGCACGACGGTAGTCGCGCACGACGCCCGGCTCGAGCCGGGCTCCCAGGGCGTCGGCCGCTTCGGCACCTTCCTCGCCTGGTTCGGGGTCGTGCTGCAGGCGCTGTCGATCGGGCTGCGCACCGTCGCGGCGGGCCACGTGCCCCTCTCCAACATGTACGAGTTCTCGTCCATGTTCATTTTCCTGGCAGGCCTGATCTACCTCCTCTTCGAGCGCTGGTACGGCGTTCGCCAGCTCGGCGCGATCGTGCTGCCCCTGATCGTGGCGATGGCCGCCTACGTCTGGGTGCTGCCGGCGAACCTGCGCGAGGTCAACCCGCTCATCCCTGCGCTGCAGAATCCGCCACTGATGACCGCGCACGTCGGCATCGCGATCCTCGCGTACGCCACGTTCGCCGTCGCCTTCGCCGCCGCGGTCCTCTACCTCGTCGCCTCCCACTGGCGGGTCTCGTGGCTCCCGAGCGCCGATCTCCTCGATGACCTCGGCTTCCGCGCGGTGACGGTCGGCTTCCCGGCGATGTCGCTGGTCCTCATCCTCGGCTCGGTCTGGGCGTACCGGGCGTGGGGAACCTACTGGCAGTGGGACCCGAAGGAGACGGCCGCTCTCTTCACCTGGCTCATCTACGGCGTCTATCTGCACACGCGTTCGCTGCGCGGCTGGCGCGGCAACCGGAGCGCGATCATCCTGCTCATCGCCTTCGGCGCCGTCATCTTCACCTACTTCGGGAACTACGTCTTCGGGGGGCTCCACGCCTATGGCGGAGTTTGAGCCCGCCTCTCGGGCCGAGCCTCCACGCTCTGGATCGGAAGCGGCACATCAGCGCCCGCGCGCGACCTCGATCGTCATCGGGCTCGTCGTCGCGGTGGCCATCATCGCGGCGGCGGTCGCCGTCGGCGCGAACTCCGGCTGGAGCAGCATCGGCCACGGCGGGATCAACCAGCGATTGCTGCCGAAGGTCGGCGACGTCGCGCCCGACTTCGAAACGACCGATGTCTACGGCAACTCGGTCCGCCTCTCGCAGTTTCGCGGGCAACCGGTCTGGCTGATGTTCTGGGGCTCCTGGTGCCCCCCCTGCCGGGCGGAATTCCCGGACATCCAGGCCGCGTACGCGCAGCTCGAGCCGAAGGGGCTGCGAATGCTCGGCGTCAGCCTGCGCGAGTCGCCGCTCGACGCCGCCACCTACGCCGCGCGCAACGGGGCCACCTTTCTCGTCCTGACCGACCCGGACGAGTCGGACACGGGTGCCGCCTATCCGATCTACAACTTCCCGACGCACATCTTCATCGACCGCGACGGGGTGATCCGCTCGATCGTGCTGGAGGACATGGACACCGAACAGGCGGTCGCCGAAGCGAGCCGCCTGCTCGATGACGCGAGTTCGCCTGGAGCCGACGCCGGCTAATCGAGGCAGGCGATCATGGGGCAGAGGCCGCCGGGAGGCGTGCAAATCCCGCAGCTCTCATTGCAGCAGACCTGCCCGGCCGGGCAGACGTTCGGCCCGCATGGCTCCCCTTCCGGCTCGCAATAGAGGTCGATGCACGCCCCGCCGAGCGGGGCGCAGATGCCGCAGCTCTCGTTACAGCAGAACTCGTCCACGCCGCAGACATTCGGGCCGCAAGGCTCGCCGAGGCGGTGGCCACAATACTCTCGCGTGCAGCCCGATCCGAGTGGCACACAGCGGCTGCAGCTCTCGTTGCAGCAGTATTCGCCCGGCCCGCACGTCACCTCGTTGCAGGGCGTGCTCGCGCAGAGCTCGTCCGAGCAGGTGACGCCCTGGGGGACGCAGATGCCGCCGCAATTCGGGCAGCAGGTCGTCCCCTCCATGCAGAGGATCGCCGCGCACGGGTTTTCGACAATGGGGACGCAGACGCCGGCGCAGTCGCGCCCGCCCGCGTTCGGATCACAACCGTCGCCCGCCACATCGACGCACTCGTAACCATCGGGGCAGGGAAAGCCGGCGATGCCGCCGCACATCCCGCCAGGCGTCGAAATCTGCGCCGATGCTCCCCGCCGCGCGGCGAGCGTCAGAGCGGCTCCCGTCAGAATCCCCAGTACACCACGCCGCGAGCGCGGGCGAGCGAATCCCCTCGCCCACCGGTCGAACCGCTCTCCGTCCATCCTGCCTCCCCATGTCATGCAGACGTCCACACTCCCTCATCCGTCAACGCGGGAGGCGGCGCCCCGGTTACGGCAGGCTGCGGTTGGACTGCGACGATCGCCGCCTGACCGCAACATGTGTTGAAATGCAATTTCAAATTATGTATAGACACTTCAGGCTGCTATACTCGGCGCGCGCCGCGCGGGTCGAGGGAAGTTCCCGTGGGCGGCGTGATCCGGACGTTGGCGGGTCGAGGGCGGGGGGGAACCGTGATCGCTCCACGAGGTTGGCGAATGTGGCTTCGCCCTGGCATGCACATCAAGCGCTGGGCCGCGCTTTTTCTGTTCGGGATCGTGCTCACCGGGCTATCGATCGCGATGGCGCTGGTCTATTCCTATCGCTACGTGCCGTTTCCGCGACCGTTGATGGGCGTTGTCCAGGCCGTCACGCTCCAGTTCCTGCCACGCGAGGCGCGCTTTCTGATCGTCCTCCTGCTCGGCGTCGCCTGCATGGTCTACGGCTTCTATCGGCTGAGCCGGGGGATCATCATGCCGGTTCTGGCGCACGCCAAGGCGGACAAGGGGCTGGTGCAGATCGTGGCCGAGCATCGCTTCGGACTCGCCAACCCGGAGAGCAACGTGGTGGCCATCGGCGGCGGCACCGGCCTCTCGACCCTCCTGCGCGGACTGAAGCGGCACGATCTCTCGATCACGGCGATCGTCACCGTCGCGGATGATGGGGGCAGCACGGGGAAGATCCGGTCGGCGTACGACATTCCCGCGCCGGGAGACATCCGCAACTGCCTCGTCGCGCTGGCCGACGACGAGTCGCTCGTCTCGCGCCTCTTCCAGTACCGGTTCAATCAGGCCGGCTCGGAACTCGACGGGCACTCCCTCGGGAACCTCTTCATTACCGCGCTGACCAAGGTGACGGGGAGTTTCGAGCGGGCCGTCATCGAATCGGCGAGCGTGCTCAACATCCGGGGCCGCGTCCTCCCGTCGACACTGGAGAACGTCCAGCTCGACGCCGAGCTCGTCGACGGGACGATCATCGAGGGCGAGTCGAACATTCCGAACAAGAATGCGCCGATCCGTCGCGTATTCCTGGCGCCGCCGAACCCCGCGGCCTACCGGCCTGCCGTCAGCGCCATCCTCCAGGCCGATCTCATCGTCCTCGGGCCTGGCAGCCTCTACACGAGCATCCTACCGAATCTCCTCGTCCCCGACATCGTGCGCGCCATTCGCGCCTCGACCGCGCCGAAGGTCTACGTGATCAACGTCGCCACGCAGACGGGCGAAACCGACCATTTCACGGCGCTCGATCATGTCCGCGTCATCGACCAGCACCTCGGCCCCGGCGTCCTCGACGCTGTCCTCGTCAACAGCAACCCGGCTTCGGCCGAGGCCATCGGCCCCGAGCTCACAATCGATCCGGTGCTCCCCGACTCCCTCGAACGCCTCGAGCCGCGCATCCGTGTGATCGCCAGGGACATCGTCAACAGCGAGAACCCGCTGCGTCACGATCCGGCGCAACTGGCGGCCGCACTGCTCGAGGTGGCAACCGGGCAGTGGCACGAGGAGCCCGTGGTGGGTGAGACTCACCGACAGCAGGTCGAAACGCTTACCCCGCGGCGGGAGTTGATCGCGGCGGGGACGATAAAGGAGTAACGCGTGTACCGCATCGGGATCAACGGATTCGGGCGCATCGGGCGGCAGTCGTTCAAGGCGCTCAGCGAAGGCGGCTTCGGCGATCTCTGCGAGGTCGTCGCGGTCAACGATCTGGCGCCGGCCGAGACGCTTGCCGCCCTGCTCAAGTACGACTCGACCTACGGCCGCTTCGACGCCGAGATCGGATCGTGCGCCAAGGGGATCTCGTTCAATGGCCGCGAGATCGCCGTCTCGGCCGAGAAGGAGCCGAAGAAGATCCCCTGGAAGGCAAACGACGTCGACATCGTGATCGAGTCGACCGGGCTCTTCACGAAGGCGGAGATGGCGCAGGGGCACATCAAGGCGGGCGCCCGCAAGGTCGTCATCTCGGCCCCGGCCAAGGATGAGGACATCACCGTCGTCCTCGGCGTGAATGAGACGGCGTACGACCCGGCCGAGCACACCATCATCTCGAACGCCTCGTGCACGACGAACTGCCTCGCGCCCGTGGCCAAGGTGATGCTCGACAACTTCGGCATCAGGCGCGGGATGATGACGACCGTCCACTCCTACACCAATGACCAGGTCGTCCTCGACGGCCCGCACAAGGACTTGCGCCGGGCGCGCTCGGCCGGCATGAACATCATCCCGACCAGCACCGGGGCGGCGAAGGCGGTCGCGCTCGTCATCCCCGAGCTGAAGGGGAAGTTCGACGGCACCTCGCTGCGCGTGCCGACGCCGACGGTCTCGATCATCGACTTCGTCGTCGAGACCGAGAAGAACACGACGGCCGAGGAGGTGAACGCGGCGTTCAAGGCCGCCGCCGTCAGCGAGCAGATGGAAGGGATCCTCGGTTACTCCGACGAGCCGCTGGTCTCGACCGACTTCCGGGGCGACTCCAGGTCGGCCGTCGTCGACGGGCTCTCGACCATGGCGATCTCCGACAACCTGATCAAGGTGCTCGCCTGGTACGACAACGAGTGGGCCTACGCCTGCCGCATCGCCGACCTGGTCGCGCTCATCTGCGAGCGCGGGCTCGACGGCGACGAGGGCTAGTCTCGACACCGCGGCGTGCCTCTGGCGCGCCGCCAGCGGAGCCTGATCGCATGGCGAAACGATCTGTCGCCTCGGCCGATGTGCGAGGCAAGCGCGTCGTGGTGCGCGTCGATTTCAACGTGCCGCTCCGTGACGGCGACGTGGTCGACGACACGCGCATTCGGGCGGCGCTGCCGACGCTGCGGCTTCTGCTCGACAAGGGCGCGGCACTGGTCCTGATGACGCACCTGGGGCGGCCGAAGGGGACACCGAACCCGGCCTACTCCGTGGCGCCAGTTGCACGGCGACTGAGCGAACTGCTCGGCCGCCCGGTGAAGACCGTCCCGGCGGTGACCGGCCCCGAGGCCGAGCGCGCCGCCGCTGAGTTGCAGCCTGGCGATGTCCTGCTGCTCGAGAACACCCGGTTCGAGCCAGGCGAGGAGAAGAACGACGCGGCGCTCGCCGCCGGCCTCGCGCGGCTCGGCGACCTTTACGTCAACGACGCATTCGGCTCCGCGCACCGCGCACACGCCTCGACCGTCGGCATCGCCGAGCGGCTCCCGACCTATGCCGGACTCCTCCTGCAACGCGAGGAGGAGATTCTGTCGCGTCTGCTGCAGGACCCCGAGCGGCCGTTCGTCGCGATCCTCGGCGGGGCGAAGGTTTCCGACAAGCTGGCGGTGATCGGGCAGTTGCTGGAGCGGGTCGACGCGCTCCTCCTCGGTGGGGGGATGGCGAACACGATCCTCCTCGCGCAGGGGCGCGAGATCGGGCGATCGCTCGCCGAGCCGGAGCTGGTCGATGATGCGCGGCGGCTGATCGCCACCGCCCGCGGCCGGGGCGTCGCCCTCCTCCTCCCGACCGACGTCGTCGTAGCGCCGTCGATCGACAGCGACGACGCGACCGTCGTCAGCGTCGACCACGTGCCGGCCGAAGCGGCGATCTTCGACATCGGCCCGGAGACGGTCCGCCGCTACTGCGAGCAGGTCGGCGGGGCGCGGACGATCTTCTGGAATGGGCCGATGGGCGTCTTCGAGCGGCCGCGATTCGCCACGGGCACGATCGAGGTCGCGCGCTGCGTCGCCGACGCCGATGCCTTCAGCGTCGTTGGCGGCGGCGACTCGGTGGCAGCGGTCAAAGCGGCCGGAGTCGCCGATCGGATCGATCACATCTCGACTGGCGGCGGGGCCTCGCTCGAGTTTCTGGAGGGCCGCACGCTGCCGGGCATCGCCGCCATCCCGAACGCCTGAGTTTGGCATTCCGCCCCGGCCGCAGAGGCGGATGGTACGATACGTGGCTGCGTTTCGGGAATGAAGCCCGGATAGACCGAAGAGCAGGGAGCGAGCCTCACGCGATGCAAACCGCCATCAATATCGCCATGATCATCGTCTCGGTCGTCCTCATCATCATGATCCTGTTGCAGGCGAAAGGCTCGGGCTTTACGGGGACGTTCGGCGGTGACGCCGGCTCGATCAACCGAACGCGCCGCGGCGTCGAAAAGACCCTCTTCCAGGCCACCATCGTCACGGCGGTCGTCTATGTCGTGCTGGCGATGATCAGCACCTTCTGATGGGGGCGATCGCTTGCGAGGGGGTCCGGGCGCTGCCTATACTTTCCCGCATTCTGGTGGGGCCAGAGTTCGTCTCGTCGCCTGCTCTGGCAGGAGGATAGCGTTATGATGGGTTTGGGCTGGCAAGAACTGGTCATCGTCCTCGTTATCATCATGATCATTTTCGGCGCCGGCAAGCTCCCCGAGGTTGCCAAGTCGCTCGGCCAGGGCGTCAAGGAGTTCCGGCAGGAGTCGTCCACTGACAGCCTCGCCGCGTCGACTGGCGCACGCAGTGAGAACCTGGACACCATGCCGGCCACGCCGACTGCCGAGCGGAACCGGGTCCGGGCCGACGAGATCTAGTCGCATTTCCGCGCTGCAGATTCGGAATCTGACGCGACGAGCGGGGTTTCAGGCCCCGCTCGTCGTGTTGCCGGCCGTTTCTCGGCAATTCGACACATCGAGGTGCGCATGACAGCAGATGGCGATCTGAACCCGGCGCTCAGCCCAGAAGGACCCGGTCTCGCAGAGAGCTCCCCTCCGGCAGTCGAGAAGAGCCAGACATCGCGGGCGGTGCGGGAGATCGTCGAAACTCTGCTTCTCGCCGCGCTGATCTTCTTTCTCGTCCGGCTGGTCGTGCTCAATTTCCGCGTCGACGGCGAGAGCATGTTGCAAAACCTCGACAACGGCGAGATGCTGCTGGTCAATCGAAACGCGTATCAGTTCGTGGATATCAATGGCGTTCGCTACTATCCCTTCGATCCGCCCGAGCGCGGCGACGTCATCGTCTTCAACCCGCCGAACGGATCGGACAAGCCGTACATCAAGCGGATCATCGGCCTCCCCGGCGAAGAGATCACCTTTGGCAATGGGCACGTGTATGTCAACGGCCAGGAACTCGAGGAAGATTACATCCAGTATCGAACGAACTGCGGGCGCCGCGATCATTGCAACGTGGTGGTCCCGCCCGACCACGTCTTCGTGCTCGGCGACCACCGGACGAATTCGTCCGACTCGCGCGTCTTCGGCCCAGTCCCGGTGGAGAACATCATCGGCAAGGCGTGGCTGGCCTACTGGCCGGTGCAGGACATTGGTTTCGTCCCGCACGAAGACTATCCGGCCGATATCGGCGAGGGGTCGATGGCGACCGCGACCCCCGCGCAACCGCCTGCCAGCCCATAGCTTCGCAGCGCCGCGTAGCGACCCATCGCCGGCCGGTGGCCCCGCCCGGAAGGGCAGTTGTAAACTTGGGACGAGCCCAGCCGGCTGGGCGCGTCGATTCGCCCCGGTGATGTTCACCCGGTTCCCGGTCCGGTGGCGGCGGCCGGAGGGCTTCGCATGATTGAAACCGTAGTCGAGAGCATTCGCGTCAGCCTGGTGACCCAGCACCGCGTCGTCATCCTCAAAGAGGTCGATGGCGAGCGACACCTGCCGATCTGGATCGGTTCCTACGAAGCCGAAGCGATCGCCATGGAGTTGCAGGGCGTGACCGCCTCGCGGCCGTTGCCCTACGACCTGATGCGATCGATCATCGACGACATGGGCGGGACGGTGGCGCGGATTACCGTCACCGATCTGTCCGATGACGTCTTCTACGCGCGCATCGTCCTGCGCCAGAGCGGCCGCGAGCTGGAAATCGATTCCCGGCCCAGCGACGCGATCGCGCTCGCGGTTCGCGCCAAGGTGCCGATCCTCGTCGACGAGTCGGTCATGGACAAGGCGGGCGTCCTCCTCAGTTCGGAGGACGAGGACGAGGCCGAGCAGGAGACGTCCTCGGCGCACCCGGAACTCGAGCGCGCGGAAGACGTTGATACAGAGAGACTCTCCGTCTTCAGGGATTTCATCAACAGCCTCGACCTCGATGATTTCGACCGGAAGACGGGAAACTGAGGAGCGGTCCTCCTAGGAAAGCGAAAGGTATGGATACCTCGGAAACGCAGATCAAGCGCATCGTTCTCGATCGCATGGAGCGGTGCAGCGTCTGTCATCGCGGCTTCGAGACCGATGACGTGCACGTTCTCTCCCGCAAATCGGATATGTGGATGTTGATGGTTTCCTGCAGCGAATGCCACGCGCGGAATTTCGTAGCGGCGGTCATCGGCGACGGCGACGCCGAGGAGGCACAGCTCGCCCTGCGCCGGCTGGGCGAAGAGCACATCC
Organism: Thermomicrobiales bacterium; assembly: GCA_020853615.1. Taxonomy (GTDB): domain Bacteria; phylum Chloroflexota; class Chloroflexia; order Thermomicrobiales; family UBA6265; genus JACCXM01. Next base: position 16,870 of record JADYYO010000097.1, on the reverse strand, counting down.
GCTCGCGCGACAGCATCGAACTTGAGGCGGGCGACGAGCCGGGCGAGCCGGTGACGATCGACGACGTGCTCGACATGCACGAGTTCCTCCAGGGCTTCGACGGCGATTTCCAGGCCCTGTTCCGGAACAGCTAGGGCGAACCGCCGTCCACGATTCTGGCGGCGAATCCGCGTATTTCGGTCAACTTTGCGGGCCGAACCGTCGTTGACCGGCTTCCGGGGCAAGCCTATACTCGCGCCTGGCGCCGCCACAATCGGCGCCGTGCAACGCACCGCGAACTCGCGTATCGGGGGCTGAATTTGGAAGAGGCGACGCCGAGGCTCGGCGGTCCCGAGGCCAGGATCGCGCAGGAGAACGAGAGCCACACACTCGTCCAGAGCGAGATCGATCTCGATGTTGTGCGCGAGATGCTCTCGCATTTTCACTATCGCGACTACCAGCAGGCGCAGGAGCTGATCCTCTCCGCCCTCCAGGAGATCAACGAGCACTTTGGCTGGGTCTCGTTCGACGCGGCGGAGCTCGTCGCCGAGCACTTCGGCACCACGGCCACCCGGGTCTACGCGCTCCTCACCTTCTACGCCGACTTCCGCACCGAGCCGCGCGGGAAGCATTTCATGCTCCTCTGCCACGGCATGGCCTGCTACGTCATGGGCTCGCAGCGGCTGGTGCAGAATCTGGAGGATGTCTGGGGCATCAGCGACGGCGGCACGACCTCCGACGGCGAATTGACCGTCCAGGTGGTCAATGGCTGCCTCGGCGTCTGCGACCGGGCGCCGATCTGCAAGCTGGACGCCGACTACCTCGGCGATCTGACCGTCGAGCGGCTGAATGACGCCATCCGCAACGCGATCGCGCGCGGCGGGAGCTGGCGCGACGCGCATCATCCGGTCGCGGCCGGGAGCAATCATGGCGACTAGACTCGATTCACGCGCGGCATTCGAGCGACTCCGCGATGACGCGCGGCAGCGCTGGGACGCGATGTGGAACGGCGACCGGATGGTCGTCAGCGTCGGCATCGACAGCTCTTCGCAGGCAAAGGGAGCCCGCCAGGTTCTCGCCGCCTGCCAGCGCGCGCTGCAGGGGACGAACGCGATCGTCCGCGAGGTGAGCGGCAACGGCGCCATGTGGATGGAGCCGTTCGTCGAGATCCGGCGCCCCGGTGAGCCGCCCGTCGTCTACGGCTGGATCACCCCCGAAGACGTTCCCGATCTGCTCGCTGGCCGGCTTCAGGAGCGCGCGGTCGGCGTGCGCGGCGCGGAGCCGTTTGGCGACATCCAGCCGCTGGACGAGCATCCCTTCTTCAAGCACCAGCTCCGGATCGTCCTCGACAACGTCGGCATCATCGAGCCGGGCTCGATCGAAGACGCCATCGCCCGGGGCGCCTACAGCTCCCTGGCGAAGGTGCTCTTCGACATGACGCCGGAGGAGGCCATCGCCGAGGTCACCGCCGCCAACCTCCGCGGGCGGGGCGGCGCCGGCTTCCCGGCCGGGATCAAGTGGGAGAGTGGCCGCAAGGCGCGCGCGAGGCCGAAGTTCGTCGCGGTGAACTCGCACGAGGGCGAGCCGAACGTTTACAAGGATCGCCGCATCCACGAGGGGGATCCGCACAAGATTCTGGAAGGGATGCTCATCTCGAGCATCGTCTGCGGCGCCGAGCGGGCCTACAACTACATTGGCGGCGAGTACCCGCTGGCGATCCAGCGCTTCCGCAAGGCGGTCGCCGACGCAGAGCGGCTGGGGCTGATCGGCGAGAACATCCTCGGCAGCGGCAAGAGCGTAGAAGTCCGTGTCCTGACGGGTGGCGGCGCCTACATCTGCGGCGAGGGCTCGGCGCTGATGTACTCGATCATGGGCGTGCGCGGCCAGCCGCGGACGAAGCCGCCCCGCTCGGTCGAGGAGGGTCTCTGGAAACGCCCGACGATCTTGAACAACACCGAGACGCTCTCCAACGTGCCCGCGATCATCGATCGCGGCGGGGAGTGGTTCTCGCAGATCGGGACCTCCAAGAGCGCCGGCACGAAGCTGATGACGATTCAGGGGCCGCTCAAGCATGTCGGGCTGGTCGAGGTCCGCATGGGCACGACCCTGCGCACGCTCATCGAAGAGGTCTGGGGCGGCATGCGCGATGGTCACGAGTTCCGCGGCATCCAGACCGGCGGCGTGTCGGCCGGGGCGCTCAGCGAGCAGTATCTCGACTACTCGGTCGATTTCGACTCGTTGACCGAAGTTGGCGGCATGCTCGGGTCGGGCGGATTCGTCGTCTTCGACCAGCACGTCTGCCCGGTCGACTTCGCGCGCTACCTGACCGCCTTCAACCGCGTCGAGTCGTGCTCCAAGTGCGTCCCCTGCCGGCTCGGCAACCCGGCGCTGGTCGAGATCGTCGACCGCATCCGGCTTGGCGGCGGCGCGATCGAGGACCTCTCGCTGATCGAGCGGACCTCGAAACATGTCATCGAGCTGTCGCTCTGCGGCCTCGGCCAGGTCGCGCCGATGCCGCTGCTGGGCATGATGAAGATGTACCCGGAGTCGTTCCGGGAGCATATCGAGCAGCACATCTGCGAAGCTGGCGTCTGCCAGCTCGGAGAACCGGCAACCATCGCCATCGCGGCCGATTGAGCGAGGGGGAGCGGCTGCTCCCCCTCGGTGCTTACGAGAGGTCGATCTCGGCACCAATGCCCCGCTCGTGGGCGCGGTCGACGGCGCGGCGCGCCACGACGACATCCTGCACGGCGTTGCCGACCGATTTGAAGAGGGTGACCTCCTCGGACGATGTCCGGCCGGGCGCGGCCCCGCTCGCCACCATGCCGAGCTCGCGTGAGAGATGGTCGCGCGAGACCTGCCCCTTCTCCAGCGGCATGATGAGATCGCCCGCCTCGGCCAGCGCGGCGTCGACGGCGTCGACGACGACCGTCGCGCGCGCCACCGTCTCCGCGGGCAGCTCCTGCATCTCCGGCGTGTAGGCGCCGACGCCGCTGACGTGCGTGCCGGGCCGGATGTCCGCATCGCTGAAGACGGGCGTGCGCGAGGTGGTGGCGGTGCAGACGATGTCGGCCTCGCGCACGGCCGCGCTGGCGTCGCTCGTCGTCTCGACGCGGTCGGCGAATTCCGGCCAATCCCGGCGCATTGCCTCGCGCAGGCGGTCGAGCGCCTGCTCGTTGACATCGACCGCGATCACCCGCTCGATCGGGCGCACCGTGCAGACAGCGGCGATCTGGGTGACGCCCTGCGCGCCAGCGCCGATCGCTGCGAGGACGCGACTCTCCGGCCGCGCGAGGAGGTCGGCAGCCGCGCCCGAGACCGCCCCGGTTCGCAGCGCGGTGAGATAGGTGCCGTCCATGACCGCCAGCGGCTGCCCCGTCTCGGGATCGACGAGCGAGACGATGGCGTGGATCACCGGCAAGCCCCGCTCGGCATTGCGCCGGAAAACGTTGACGCTCTTCAGGCCGAGCGCGTTCATGGCGGGGACGTAGGCGGGCATGTAGAGCGAGTCCGCCTCCCGATCCGGGAGGGGGATGACCGTGCGCAGCGGGGAGATGGTGCGCCCCGCCGAAAGCTCGGCGAAGGCCGTCTTCATCAGCTCGATGGCGTCCCGCATGGGAACCAGCTCCCGCACTTCCCCTCTGGTCAATACGAGCATGCGTGGAACTCCTTTCGACGGAGAGCGTTCTCTGAACGACCGCGATGGCCGAGTCTATCCGCCCCGCGGCACGGCCACAACGTGGCCGGGCCGTTTCAGTAGCGTTTGCAGTTCGCCTCGCGCTCATGTCCGTCTCGGTGGCGGTTTTGGGGGAACCGGGCACGGCATGCCGTGCCCCTTCACGCCACGGATCGGGGAAAGCCGGGCATGCCACATGATGCGACCCGGCAAGCCACGCGTCAGGTAGGGGCACGGCATGCCGTGCCCGATGGCGATGCGACAACATCCCGGGCAGGGGTGTGCGTGGCGCGAAGGGTGCATCGGGGGGGCTGTGTTATACATGCCGGACGATGGCCGTTGCGGCGTACCGCGGCGACGTGGCCGGCCAAGTGAGGAGTATTTCCATGACGGCAACCGGTGCATCGGCGAACGGCTCTGGCGCGAGCGCAACCCCGCTTCTCGATCAGATCGCCTCGCCCACCGACCTGAAGCGGCTGCGCCAATCCCAGCTTCCCGCCCTCGCCGCGGAGTTGCGCCATGAGCTGATCGAGATCGTCACCCGCAATGGGGGCCACCTCGGCGCCTCGCTCGGCACGGTCGAGCTCGCCATCGCGCTGCACTGGGTCTTCGACTCGCCGCGCGACCGCATCGTCTGGGATGTCGGGCATCAGGCGTACGCCCACAAGCTCCTCACCGGACGCCGCGGCCGCTTCGGCACTCTGCGCCAGGAAGGGGGCATCTCTGGCTTCCTCTCGCGCGACGAGAGCGAGCACGACGCCTTCGGCGCGGGGCACGCCTCGACCTCCATCTCGGCGGCGCTGGGCATGGCGGTCGCCTTCTCGCACAGCGCCGAGCCCGACCGACGCGTGGTCGCGGTCATCGGCGATGGCGCGTTGACGGGCGGCATGGCGTTCGAAGCGCTGAACAACGCGGGGATCCTCGATCTCCCCTTCATCGTCGTCCTCAACGACAACGAGATGTCGATCGCGCCGAACGTCGGCGCTATGTCGCGCTACCTCGACCGCGTCCGCACCGATCACCGCTACAACCGCGCCAAGGACGAGATCGCGCGGCTGACCGAGCGCCTGCCGCAGGGCGATCTGCTGGTCGAGCTCGGGAAGCGCTGGAAGGACTCGCTGAAGGAGTTCCTCTATCACTCGATGATCTGGGAGGAGCTCGGCTTCACCTACCTCGGCCCGGTCGACGGCCACGACGTTCGCGCGCTGGTCGACGCCCTGCGGCAGGCCGACTCGGTCGAGGGGCCGGTCTTCCTCCACGTCGTCACCGAAAAGGGGCGTGGCTTCGCGGCGGCACAGAACGACCGCGAGCGCGGGCACGCGGTATCGGCGCCGGCCAAGCCGGGAACGCCGCCCTCGCCGCCGAAGTACCAGGATGTCTTCGCGCAGACCGTCATCGAGCTGGCTGCCGACGATCCGCGGATCGTCGCGATCACGGCGGCGATGCCGACCGGGACCTCGCTGGCGAAGTTCCAGGCGGTCTACCCCGAGCGCTTCTTCGACGTCGGCATCGCCGAGCAGCACGCGGTCACTTTCGCGGCGGGGCTCGCCGCCGAGGGGATGCGCCCGGTCGTCGCCATCTACTCGACCTTCCTGCAGCGCGCCTACGACCAGATCGTCCACGACGTCTGCCTGCAGCGGCTCCCCGTCGTCTTCGCCATCGACCGCGCCGGGTTCGCCGGCGACGACGGCCGGACGCATCACGGCATCTTCGACCTCTCCTACCTGCGCTGCCTCCCCAACATGACGATTATGGCGCCGAAGGACGAGGACGAGCTGCGTCACATGCTCAAGACGGCGCTGGAGACGATTCAGGGCCCGGTCGCCATCCGCTATCCGCGCGGCGCTGGCGTCGGCGTCCCGACGAGCGATCCGCTCCACACCCTCCCGGTCGGCCGCGCCGAACTGCTCCGCACCGGACCGGACGTCGCCATCATTGCCGTCGGCTCGATGGTGCTGAACGCCGAGCGGGCCGCCGATCTGCTGGCGGCGGATGGGATCGCCGCGACCGTGGTCAACGGCCGCTTCATCAAGCCGCTCGACGACCAGTTGCTGGCCGGTCTGGCGCAGCAGTGCGGCGGCATCGTCACCGTCGAGGAGAACGCCAGGGCCGGCGGCTTCGGCGCGGCGGTGCTCGAGCTTCTCGACAGCCGCGGCATCGACATCCCGACAAAGGTGCTGGCCGTTCCGGATCGCGTCTTCGAGCAGGCATCGCAATCGCGCTTGCGGGAGATGGCGGGGCTGACGCCGGCGCACATTGCCGAAGCAGCGCGCGCGCTGGTCACGACCTCCCGGCCACGGCATGTCGAGGCGCCATTCGCACCGCGCTAGCGAGTCGGGGTAGACTCGTTGGCATTCGGAATGGCCCTCGGCATTCCGCCGGGTACGCGCCACGCACCGGCGAGGCCCTCATGAATCGAGTCAGCGCTGCTCCGTTGCCCCCGGCCATGGCCGGGGCGGCCCCCGCGACGGACGCCTTCCCAACCGACAACGACTGGCCCGGACTGGCCCTTGCCGCCGCTGGCATCGGCACGCCGCTCGACCCGCTCGCGCTGGAGCGGTTCGCGCGCTACCGCGATCTTCTCCTCGAGCGGAGCAGGCAGTTCAACCTGACCGCCATCCGCGAGCCGAATGCTATCGAGCAGCGTCTCTTTCTCGATGCGCTGGCGCTGCTCCCGGTGATCGACGCGACGCTCGCCCGCGCTGGCGCGCCCCTGCACGCCGGATCCCGGCTGATCGATATTGGCAGCGGCGCCGGCTTCCCTGGCCTCCCCCTGAAGATCGCCCGCCCGGGCCTCGATGTCACGCTCGTCGACGCGACGGGGAAGAAGGTCGCGTTCCTCCAGGAGCTCATCGCCGCGCTCGGCCTCGACGGCGCCCGCGCCATCCACGGCCGCGCGGAAGAGCTCGGCCAGGATCGCGCCCATCGCGAGCGCTTCGACCTCGCGACCGCCCGCGCCGTGGCCGCTCTGCCGGCGCTCCTCGAGCTCGTCACGCCGTTCCTCGATGTCGGCGGGTTCGCCTTCCTCCCGAAGGGGCTGGCGATCGAGCAGGAGTTGCGATCGGGCAAACGGGCCGCGAAGAAACTCGGCGTGGAGCTCTTGCCCCCAGTCGACTCGCCGACTGGCGACACGCGGATCGTCATCGCGCGCAAGACGACGCTGACCCCGAAGGCCTATCCGCGGCGGACAGGGATTCCCGTCCACAGTCCGCTCGGGCAGGGAGCGTGATCGAGATGGCGGCGCGCATGTTCTACCGGAAGGAGAAGCTGCGCGGGGCCTGCTGGGAGTATCAGGTTGCCGGCGGGTGGATCGACGTGCCGACGCCCGAGGGGTTGCGCCACCTGCTGCATCATCGCTTCGACTTCTACCGCACGCGCGAGGTCGAGGTGCGGACCCCGGCCGGCACCGAGCGCCTCTGCCGCACCAGCGCCGAGCAGTGGTTCTTCCCGGACCGCTGGTTCTCCCTCCTCCGCTTCACCACGAGCGAGGATCGCACCGTCGGCTATTACGTCAACTTTTCGCGCCCCCTGAGCGAGCTGCGCCAGAACTACTACCGCGACCTCGATCTCGAGCTCGATCTCTGGATCGAACCGGACGGCACGGCGACAGAGCTCGATCGCGACGAGTTCACGGCGGAAGTGATCTCCGAACGGCTGAGCCGCGAGTGGGCCACCGCCGTCAACGACGCCTGCGCCGCGGTCTCCCGGGCAGTCACGGAGACGCTCTCCGAGATCGGGCCGAACATCGAGCTCGACCGCGACCCGCGGACCGGCATCCCCGGATTCATCCTGCGCGCTTGATCGGCAGGCGACGAGGGCGACGGCCGCGTCGAGCCGCTGCCAACGATCAGCTCCGCATCTGCATCGCCTACGACCGCCTCTACCCCGACTCGGTCGGCGGCGCCGAGCGCTGGTACCGGCTCCTTGCCGAGCGTCTCGCCGATGATGGCCACGCGGTGACCTATCTCACCGGCCAGCAGTGGCCCGACGAGCGTCCTCCGTCCATACCGGGGGTGCAGATTGTCGCCTGCCAGCCGCCGAGCGCCCTCTACGACACGCGCCGGCGGCGAACGGGGCCGGTCTTCGGCTTCGCCTGGGGCGTGCTGCGCCATCTTCTGCGCCACGGCCGCATGTACGACGTCGTGCAGACGTCGGCGATGGCCAGCCCGACCGCGCTCGTCGTGGCCTGGCTGTCGCGCCCGCTCGGGTATCGCGCCATCCTCGACTGGTGGGAGGTCTGGCGCCTCGGCTACTGGCGCGCCTATCTCGGGACAGGCAAGGGGCTCGCGGGATGGCTCGCGCAGGGGGTCCTCGCCAACGCCCCGCACCACCCGCTCGCCTACTCCGCGCTCCATGCCGGCCGCCTGCGTCAATTCCGGCGGCGCAACGACGTGACGATCGTGCGCGGGCTCCTCCCGGCCGACCGCGCCATTGCCGCTCCACGCGCCGCGGAGCCAGTCCTCGTCTATCTCGGGCGGCACATCCCGGAGAAGCAGATTGTGGCGATTCCACCGGCGCTCGCGCTGGCGCGGGGGCGGATTCCGGGATTGCGGGCCCGGATTTTCGGCCACGGCCCGGACACCGAGGCGATCCAGGAGGTGATTCGGGCTGCCGGGGTGGGCGATCTGGTCGACCTGCCCGGGTTCGTCCCCGAGGCGGAGGTGACGGCCGCGCTCGACCGCGCCCTCTGCCTCCTCCTCCTCTCCCGGCGCGAAGGGTACGGGCTCGTCGTGGCGGAGGCGGCGGCGCGGGGAGTGCCGAGCATCGTGCTCGATCACCCCGACAGCGCCGCCCGCGAGCTGATCGTCGATGGCGTCAATGGCGTCCTCTGCACGACGACCGAACCTGAGGAGGTCGCCTCCGCTATCCTTCGCATCCATGAGGCGGGTGACGATCTGCGTCGGAGCACGCTGGCCTGGTTCCAGGCCAGCGCGGGCGCATTGACCATCGACGGCGCCATGCCGCGCCTCCTCGATGTCTACCGCGGAGCCGCGGAAGGATCGCGACAGTGAGCCGGCGCACCGCGCTGATAACCGGCATCACGGGGCAGGACGGCAGCTACCTGGCCGAGTATCTGCTCGAGCTCGGTTATCGCGTGGTGGGGATCACCCGGCGCACCAGCTCGCATACGGGCGGGCGCATCGAGCACCTCGGCGAGCGGATCGAGCTGATCGGCGCCGACCTCCTCGACCAGACGTCGCTGCTCGCCATCGTCGACCAGGTCCAGCCGGACGAGATCTACAACCTCGCCGCCCAGAGCTTCGTCCCCGCGTCGTGGCAGCAGCCGGTCCTGACCAGCGAGGTGACCGCGCTCGGCGTGACGCGCCTCCTGGAGGCGGCGCGCATCGCCTGCCCGTCGGCGCGGGTCTATCAGGCGTCGTCGTCGGAGATGTTCGGCATGGCGACCGAGACGCCGCAGAACGAGCGGACCCCCTTCTACCCCCGCTCGCCCTACGGCGTCTCGAAGCTCTACGGCCACTGGATCGCGGTCAACTACCGCGAGAGCTATGGCATGTTCGTCACCTCGGGCATCCTCTTCAACCACGAGAGCCCGCGCCGGGGCCGCGAGTTCGTCACCCGCAAGATTTCGCACCGCGTGGCGAGGATCGCCCACGGGCTCGACCGTGAGCTGCGGCTGGGGAATCTCGACGCGCGGCGCGACTGGGGCTACGCGCCCGACTACGTGCGGGCGATGCACGCCATGCTGCAGCGCGATCACCCCCGCGACTACGTGATCGCCACGGGCGAGACGCACTCGGTCGGTGAGTTCTGCGCGCACGCCTTCGCCCATGCCGGGCTCGACTGGCGCGAGCACGTCGTCGTCGATCCCGCCTTCCTGCGGCCGGCGGATGTCGAGCTGCTGGTCGGAGACGCCGCGGACGCGCGGCGGGATCTCGGCTGGCGCCCGACGGTCGACTTTCCCGAGCTGGTGCACATCATGGTCGACGCCGACCTCGCGCTGGTCGCGGAGGAGCTGTCTCGCGGCTCGCGACTTGGCGATCCGTCGCCCATCCCACTGCTGCCGTGAGCGCGGCGGCAGCTCTCGGCCGCGCGCGCACTCCATCGACGGCGCACGCGGCAACGTGGTCGCGCGCGCGAGGGATCGCCGCGGCCACGCTCTGGGTGGTCTTCGCTCTCGTCGTCGCGCTGTCGCTCCTTGCCCCGCCGCGTCGAACGGGCGACGCGCATCAATACCTGGCAATGGCCGGCCAGCTCGCGCACCTGCGGCCCCCCTCCCTCTCGCCGGCGGAGGAGGCCGAGTTCGGGGCGTGGCTGGAGGCGCAAGCGATCGATTCCGGTTTCCCCGACGGGGCGCGGGCCATCCGGCAGCCGGCGCTCGTCCACGAGGGGCGGCAGGAGTTCTCCCACTTCTGGGTCTTCCCCCTCATCGTCGCCCCGGCGACCGGGCTGAGCACTCTCCTCGGGCTGCACTCGATCCTGGCGTTCACCATCACGAATGCGCTCCTCCTGGCGGCGGCGCTTCACGCCTGCGCCCGGGCATTTGGCCCGCTGGCCACGCTCCTGCTGCTCGCCTCGCCCCTCGTCTGGTTCGTCGGCAGGGCCCAGGTCGAGGTCTTCACCGTCGCGCTGCTCGCCCTGGCGATGGCCGCCGCCGCCCGCGGGCAGTGGGCGTGGGCGGGCGTCGCCGCCGCGATGGCGTCGACGCAGAATCTCCCGATCGCGGCGACCATCCCCCTCTTCTGGGCAGGCGGCCTGCCCGCCTCAAGCCGAGAATGGACGCGCTTATGGAATCCGGGCAATCAGCACCGCCTCGCCACACCAAACCCTCACCCCCAGCCGCCACCCAGCGGGTACCCGGTCCTGTGCACAGGGCGAGGGGAGTGCGGCGAGGGGCAGAGGGGAACACAGAGAACCCTCCTCCTCGGCGCGGTGGCCGTCGGCATCGCCCTCCTCCATCCCGCCTACTATGTCGCCCAACTCGGCGTCGTCACGCCACAGCAGCTCAACGGCGGGATCGCCGGAGCGGCGCCCGATTGGACGCGGCTGCTGGCGCCGCTCGTCGATCCCGATATCGGCTTCCTCCCCTGGCTCCCGGTGACGGCGGCACTCTCCGTCGCGGGGTACGTGTTTCTCCTTCGCGCACGCCTGCGCGGAACCCCATTGGACCGGAATCTGGCGGCGGCCGCGCTCGTCGCCGTGCCGATCGCCCTCTGGTTCCTGGCCGTCTTCGCGCAGACGACGAACGTCAACAGCGGCGGGACGGTGCACATCAGCCGGTATGCCCTCTGGCTCCTGCCGCTCACGCTCCCGGCGCTCTCAATCGCCATGTGCAGGCTCGCGCCGCGCGCGCTGCCGGCCGCGCTTCTCGTCGTCGCCGCGCTGTGCGTCGCGTACCTCGTTACCTTCCGGCCGGACCAGCCGGAGCGCTACGTGACGCACTCGCCGCAAGCGGCGTGGCTGATCGCCCACACATCCGATCTCTATCATCCCCTCCCCGAGATCTTCGTCGAGCGGACGCTGCACATCGATGGCGGCCCGCGCGCCTCCGCCGCGGACGCGAATTGCCGCATCATCCTGCTCGTCGCCCCGCTCGATCGGCCGTGTCCACTGACTGACAGCGAGCGAGCGAGCGCCGGCGAAATATTCGATAACGGAGCGGCCGCCGTCTGGGTCCGGCGCACCGGCGACGGGGCCAGCAGCGTGTCGACCGCAGCCGTCTCGCCATGAGTGTCTCCGAGCGCCCGGGGGACATGGCGGCTGGCGGGCCGCCGAGCGCGGACACTCCCAAACCTCGGGACTGCCGGCAGCGCCTCTGGGCGCTCATCTCCCGCGTCGGGCCGCTCGTCGTCGCCGCGATCTCCCTGGTCCTCGGCTACCTCCACTACGCGCCGGGCGCCGCCTACTCGCTGAGCAACGAGCGCTACCGGGCGTGGGCCTTCCCCGCCTTTCGCTACTCCGATCTGATCTGGCTCTACCTGCGCGATGGGCTCGACCGGCGCCCGGTCCCCTATCTCGACTATCCACTCGAGTACCCGCCGCTGACCGGCCTCCTCTCCTGGCTGGCGAGCTGGACGCCCGATCTGCCGGCCTACTTCGCGCTCGTCTATCTCCTGCTCGCCGCCAGCGCGCTCGCGACGGTCTGGGCGCTACAGTGGATCGGCGGCGCCAATCCCTGGCTCTTCGCCGCCTCGCCCGCGCTCTTCTTCTACACCGGGCACCAGTGGGACATGGTGGCGGTCGGCGTCACCGCCCTCTCGCTCCTCGCGCTGCAGCGCCGGCGCGATGCGCTCGGGATCGCTGGCCTGGTCGTCGCGACATCGCTCAAGCTCTTTCCCGTGGTCTTTGCGGGCGCGCTCGTCATCGAGCGGCTGCGCGACCGCCGCTTCCGCTCGGCCGCCGGCATCGCGGCCGGCTTCACCCTCGGCACGCTGGCGATCAACCTGCCGATGGCGCTGGTCAACGTCGCGAACTGGAGCTTCTTCATCCGCTGGAACCGGGACCGGCTGGCCGACTCCGGCATCTGGGTCCTCTGGCGGGACGCGCCGACCGCCGACCTGACGCGCTGGAGCCTCGTGGCGGCGCTAACCGGGGGGATCGCCATCACTGTTGTCGCGCTGCGGGCGCGGGGGCCGCTTGTCATCCCGCTGGGGGCAACCTACCTCCTCTGGTGGCTGATGGTGAACAAGACCTTCACCACGCACCTGATCCTCTGGGCGATCCTGAGCCTCGCTTTGCTGAGCGTCCCCTGGTGGCTCTGGGGCCTCGTCACCGCCGTCGACATCGCGGGCTTCCAGCTCGGCAACTACCTCAACCTCTACAACGTGCCCGACTACCGGAGCGCGCCCCTCATCCGCAAGGCGGTCGAGAACATCTACGACCCGCTGCAACTGGCGCGGACCGCCGTCCTCCTCGTCGCGACCTTCTGGGGCCTCCACCTCCTGCGATCTCCCGCCATGCGCGCGGCGTATGCGCCCCGCCGTGGACCCCGGCGACCCGCTCCGCCTCGTCCTCCGACTCACACGGCCGCGCACGAGACTGGCGTTTGGCGCCGCCGCCCGCTCGCCGACCTCGCGGCCGCGATCCTCTTCCTCGGCGCGACGCTGCTGATGACCTGGCCCTACCCGCGCCATCTCGGCGATGTCACGATCGTCGGCTTCGACCCCTTCCTGCAGATCTGGTTGGCGGAATGGATCCGGCACGCGCTGGCGACCGCACCGGCCTCGCTCTATCAGGCGAACATCTTCTATCCCTTCGCCCTCACGCTCGCCTACACCGACGCCAATATCCCCGGCGCGCTGCTCGCGGCGCCCCTGCGCCTGGCGACCGGCGACCCGATCCTGACCAACTCCCTCCTCGTCCTCCTCTCGTTCGTGATGGCCGCCGGCGGCGTCTATGCGCTCGTCTGCTACCTCACGGGCAATCGCGGGGCGGCCATCGCGGCCGGCCTCGCCTACGCCTTTCTCCCCTACCGGATGGTCCACCTCTGGCACCTGAACTGGCTGGAAGGCGCGCTCCTCCCCTGGGTCATCCTCGCCTTCCTCGCGCTCGTCGACCGCCCGTCGCTCCGGCGCGCCCTGTTGCTCGGCCTCCTCAGCGCGGCGCTGGTGCTGATCAGCTTCTACTTCTCGATCCAGGTCATCCTTGTCTTCGGCATCCTGCTTGGGATGCGCTCCCTGTCCGTCCATCGGCCCCCGTCGCTCGCGGTCGTCAAGGCGCTGGCGGCGGCAGCCGCGCTGTTCGCCCTGATCGCCGTCCCGCTCTACCTCCCTTATCTCCAGGTGCGCGACGAGCAGCAGCTCGAGCGCACGCTGGTCGACGCCGAGCAGTACAAGGCGCTGCCGGAGTCGTATCTGCAGCTCGCACCGTGGGATACTCCGCATCCCCTGCAGCGGCTGCTCGGCGTGCGCGCGGGGCCGAACGAGTCGCTGACCGAGGTCGGGCAGGCGCCGCACGCAGACGGTCACCAGCACGCGGAAATCGTGATCGAGGATGCGCTCTTCCCGGGCTTCGTCGCCTTCGTCTTCGCCCTCATCGGCCTCGCTACATGGAGAAGACCGCGCTGGCTGGCCGCCGCTCTCGCCGCCATCGCGGTCGTCGCGGCGATCCTCTCCCTCGGCCCGAGCTGGGGTGCGCGGCATGGCGATGGCCCCGGCCTCCCCTACGGCTGGCTCTTCGACCACGCGCCGCTCTTCCGCGCCATGCGGGTGCCAGCGCGGCTCGGCGGGCTCGTCGATCTGGCGATCGTCCTCCTCGCCGGCCTTGGCGTCGCCGCGGTCTGGGAGCGCGCCCAGGCGAACCACAGATTGGGCGGGCTCGCCGCAAGGAAATCGACGGGTGCGGCTCTGACGGGATTGCTCGCGTTCGCCATCGTCGCCGAGCTCTGGACCGGCCCGATCCCGATCGAGCAGGTTGACCGCGGCCCGGTGGCGAGCGCTGCCGCTACGTGGCTGGCGACACAATCCCAAGGCCCGGTGATGGAGTTCCCCGCCGAGAGCGTCTTCGCGGATCCGGCTGCCGCGAGCGTCCGCCGCCACTACGGCGAGGCGATGTTCTGGTCGACGATCGACTGGAATCCCCGCGTCAATGGCAACTCCGGCTTCATCCCGCGCGCCTACAGCGACTTCATCGAGCGCTTCGTAGGGGAGATTCCGCGCCCGGACGGGACCCTGACGCCCCGGATCAGCCACCTGGACGCCGGCACGGCGCGGCTGTTGCGGCAGATCGGCGTTCGCTACCTTTTCTTCCACCGAGATCAGTACCGTGAGGAGGACTGGCCCGCCATCGCGGCCGAGCTCGATCGGCTGGCGGAGTCGGGCATCATTTCGCGCGCCGGCCAGCATGGCGATGTCGCGGTCTACCTTCTCGCGCCCTCCCTCCCCCCGGAGGAGCCGCCGGACATCAGCCTCTACGCGCCGACCCTCATGACGCCGGGCGCAGACTGGGCGCCATGGATCGCCGTCGAGAGCCCCGAGGGGATGCCGTCCGTGCTCGCCCTGACCGAGCCGGCCCGCCTGGAAACGACCTGGTACGACGCCGCCGGGAGGCAACTCTGGCGCGGGGTGGAGCGAATCCCGCTGCCAGCCGTCCTCGATGACCCCGCGCTCCTCTGCAGCACAGCCGAGTGCCTGACCTCGCGGCCCCTCACCGATCCCCCGCGCCTCCCCCCGCCCGAGACGGAGGGCGGCTGGCAACCGGTCGAGCTGGGGCATTACGTCGTGCGCTTGCGGCTCCTCGGCGAGCGGGAGCTCGAGTGCCGCGTCGACCTCGACCTTGTCAAGAACGCGGATGAGGTCTGGCAGCGCTCGCGCGACGAGGCGTTCCGCTGGGCCAGGTGCGTCAGCGGCCATCCAAATCCGGTCAACGACCCCGGCGCTCCTCCGTTCCGGCTCAGCCCGCCGTCGATCACGCTGGTCGGCGAAACCGCCGCCGTCGACATCGGCCTGACTCCTCGCCGCGATGAGGAAGTCCGCGGCTGGTTCATCCTCGCTCCGCCCGGCTCCGCCGAGCCCTGGAACGAGGCGGTCTACCAGTCGCGGGTGCAGCAGCGCATCGTGAGCGCCGGCGAGGCGGCATCGTTCGCCTGGCAGGAGCGAGTCGGCGCGCAGGTCGAGCCGGGCGTCTACGGGCTGTCGGTCTGGTTCCATCGTCGGGCGGACGCCGGCTGGGAGCATGCCGCAGGCGGCGACCTCGACCTGGCGCCGGTCGTCGTCGGCGAGGACCACGCGCTGCGCTGGGCCGGCCCCATCCGGGCGCGGCTGGCCGCGCGACCCGGTCCGTTCCTCCCCGGCCGCACAACCGCCCTCGCCCTCGATGTCACCGGCGTGTCCGACCGGTCCGCGTGCGAGGCCGAGTGGCGCCTGTTCCGCGATGCAGTCGAAGTCGCGAACGGTGACGCCGCCTCCTGCGATGCGCCCGAGATCACCCTGCCCGCGACGGTCGTCCCCGGCCGGCACCGGCTGCAGATCGACCTCTATGCCGTAAAGGAAGGGGAGCGCCAGCTCAGCGACGCGGTCTCGATCCCGGTACCAGTCACCGCGACGGACACCCACCGTGGACCCTCCTGACCGCGCACGTCCTCCCGGCGGCCGATGGTGCGACCTGCTCGCCATCGCCGGCGTCGTCGCGCTCGTGGTTCGGCGCTGGGCACTCGTCGGGGCGTACCCGACCGGGCTCGATGGGGGGCAGTGGCTCGCGCTGGGTCGGGGGTTGCACGGGTTCGGGCGCGCGACCGATGGCGCCTATGCGCCCCTCGTCCCCCTCCTGACGACGCTCGCCGACGCCTTGCTCGGCCCGCTGCCGGCGGTGCGGCTCATCGCCACGGCGAGCGCGCTCGCCCTCGCGCTCGCCGTCTGGCTCGTGGCGCGAGCCGCGCTCGGGCCATGCCGAGGGCTGTTGGCAGCGGCGCTCGTCCTGCCGGCCAGCGCCCTCGCCGAGCCGGTCATGTACGGCGGCTACCCGCAGCAGTTCGCGCTGGCCGCCGGGCTCGTCGCCATCTGGCTGACATGCACGTATCTGACTAGCGGGCGACGGGGCCTCTTGGTGGTGATCACCGCCGCCGCGCTGATCACCGCGGCAGCACACCACGTCTACTTTCCGCTCACCATCGCCGGGATCGCCACAGTCGCGCTCCTCTGGGCGACGATGGTAAAAAGAGAAGCGCGCTGGCAACGCATGGGATGGGTGTCGCTCGCCATCGCGCCATCCCTCCTCCTTTTCGCGGCAATCGCCGCGGCCTTCGCGCGCGCGGGCTACGCGGCGCCGCTCGCCGCCTCGGCGCGCGATATCGGTGGCGCCTGGCGCTACGCGACGCGCGAGGCGCCGCTCGTCTGGCTCGCCCTCCTCCTCGCTGCCGCACTGGCGCTTGCGGCGACCTGGCGTCGGCGAGGAACGGCTCCCCGGCTGCTGGCAACCGCTCTCGTCGTTCCGGCAGGGGCACTCGCGCTGCTCACAGGCCAGGCAAGGCTCCTTCCCCCGGTCCTGATTGGAACTGCAATCGCCGTGGCGCTGGGCATGAGCGAGCTGTCGCGCCGCTATCCGCTTGCGACGCTGCCCGCCGCACTCTCGCTCGGCGCGCTGGCAATTGCGCTGGCGTTGCCCGCCGATCGGGCCACGGCAGACATCGCGGCGTTCTACCAGGTCGTCGATCCCTCGCTCGTGCACGCCGCGCACGCCATTGCCGCCAGCGACCAGCCCGGGGGCGTCGCCGTCCGCCAGGATCGACGCGGCTGGCCGATCGGCTGGTGGTTCGAGGCG
>JADYYO010000096.1 GCA_020853615.1 Thermomicrobiales bacterium | reverse complement strand
TCGAGCTGCAGCCCGATCCGAACTTCCCGATCATGTCGACCAAGTACAACGTGGTGATGGGCGTCCGCAAGGAGGCGACCGGGCTGGCCGACGCCATCAACGCCGGCATCCAGGATCTGTGGGCGACCTGCGAGAACCAGGCGATCATGGCCAAGTACGGCGTGACCAACCCGAGCTTCTTCGTCCCGCCCGATCCGAACCCGCGCGTCGGCGTCGACCGTCCAGAAGGCTGGGTCTCCCCGACGCTCAACCCGAAGTGCGATGCGAACGCGGCCGGCAGCGCGACCTCGGCGCCGTAGCGCCAGCGTAAGATGATGGTCGCCGCGACATACGTGTCGCGGCGGCTGTAGGGGCGACGCCTGCGTCACCCGCGCCGCCGCGCCACGACCACGGGAGATGGCAACGGCGTTGCCAGGACATGACCATCCCGGTTGGGACGGCGGGCGATGCAGGCATCGCCCCTACAGCAGACCTTCGGTGGCTGGCCCGGGCCGGCCGACAGGGAGTTTGCGTGACACGATGAATGGAGAGACGGCGGAACCGCTCCTCCGGGTCGTCGACCTCTACAAGAACTTCGGCGCGACCGAGGTGCTCAAGGGGGTCGATCTCGAGGTCAAACCGGGGGAGACAATCACCATCATCGGGCCGAGCGGCTCCGGCAAGACGACGCTGCTGCGCTGCATCAACTACCTGGAGCGGCCGACCAGCGGCCACGTCTTCATCGAGGACCGCCTCGTCGGCGAGGCGTGGGACGGCAAGAGCTACCGCCACATCGGCGACCGCGAGCTGGCCAAAGAGCGGACCGAGATGGGGATGGTCTTCCAGCGCTTCAACCTCTGGCCGCACCTGACCGCGCTCGGGAATGTCACCCTCGGCCCGATCCGCGTGCTGAAGAAGCCAGCGGCCGAGGCGCGGGCCGAGGGGCAGGCGCTCCTCGAGAAGGTCGGCCTCGGGCACAAGGCGCACGAGTACCCGGAGCGGCTCTCCGGGGGGCAGCAACAACGCGTGGCCATCGCCCGCGCGCTGGCGATGCAGCCGAAGCTCCTCCTCTTCGACGAGCCGACCTCGGCGCTCGACCCGGAGCTGATCGGCGAGGTTCTCAACGTCATGCGCGCCCTCGCCCTGGAGGGGCGGACGATGCTGGTCGTCACGCACGAGATGCGCTTCGCGCAGGATGTCGCCGACCGCGTCATCTTCATGGACCACGGCGTCATCGTCGAAGAGGGCCCGCCCGCGCAGCTCTTCGCCAATCCCACGCACAATCGCACGCGCGAGTTCCTGCGGCAGGTGGTGGAGCGGTAGCGGGCGATGCTCTTCTGGGAACGCTTCGTCGATAACCTTCCCTACTTCCTCGAGGTGCTCATCCCGGCGGCGGGGATGACCGTGCGCATCGCCGCTGGCGCCTTCGTCCTGGCGATCGTAGTCGGGCTGGTGCTGGCGCTGCTGCAGACGATCAGGATCGGCCTCGTCACGTTGGTGGTGCGGAGCTACATCGAGCTGATCCGGGGCACGCCTGTGCTGGCGCAGCTCTTCATCCTCTACTTCGGCCTGACCGAGGTCGGCATCCGCTTCACCCCGATCCAGGCGGCGATCCTCGGCCTCGGCCTCAACGGCGGCGCCTACCTGGCCGAGGTCTTCCGCGCCGGGATCGAGTCGATCCACGCCGGGCAGATGGAGGCCGCCCTGACCGTCGGGATGACGCCGTTGACGGCCATGCGGTATGTCATTCTGCCGCAGGCGCTCAGGGTCGTCGTGCCGCCGACCACGAACTACAGCATCGCCCTGCTCAAGGACACGGCCATCGTCTCGGCGGTCGCCGCGCCGGAGATCATGTTCAAGGCGCGGAACCTGGTGATGGAGACCTATCTCAGCGCCCAGATCTATCTGCTGGTGGCGATCATGTATCTCGTCATGAGCCTGATTCTCGCCTTCATCTCGCGCCGGCTCGAGCGGCGACTGGGCGAAAGCGGCACCACCGGCCAGGCGGGCGCGGCATGAGCGAGATGCTCGCTGTCTACCAGAAGCATCTCGGGGAGTGGCTGCCGCAACTGATCGACGCGGCGGGCAACACGCTGCGCATGACCGCGCTCGCCTTCGTCCTGGCGTTTGTGGTCGGGCTGCTCCTGGCGCTGGCGAAGCTCTCGCCGATCGCGCCGCTGCGCCTCTTCGCCAGCGGCTACATCGAGGTGATGCGCGGCATCCCCTCGCTGGCCATCCTCTTCCTGATCTACTTCGGGCTGGCCGATTTCGGGCTCGTCTTCGACGCCTTCCCGGCCGCCGTCATCGGCTTCGGGCTGAACGGCGCCGCCTACATGGCAGAGATCTTCCGCGCCGGCATCCTCTCCATCCACAGCGGCCAGACGGAGGCGGCGCTGACGGTCGGCATGACGCCGCTGGCGGCCATGCGCTGGGTGGTCCTGCCGCAGGCGCTGCGGGTGGTGCTGCCGCCGCTGGCGAACTTCGGCATCGCCCTCCTGAAGGACACCTCGGTCGCCTCCATCATCTCCGCGCCGGAGCTGATGCTGCGCGCCCGCGACCTCGCCTCCTCCAGCTTTCGACCGATGGAGGTCTTCCTGCTGGCGGCGGCGATCTACCTGGTCATGAGCCTGCCAGTCTCGTTCCTGACTCGCCGGCTGGAAGCGCGCTTCTCTCGCGGACAGGCACATGTCTGAGTGGAAGTCGGCAAGACGGCGAGTCGGCAAGAGACGAGTCGTGAAGTCGAGTAGTCGAGCAGTCGAGCAGTCGAGACGCAGGGCCAGCGGCCAACAGCCAGAAGCCAAGAGCCAAAGGCCAACAGCCAACAGCTAGTAGCCCGCAGAAAGGAACCAGACGTGAAGAACACGGCAGAAGCGGTCGTCATCGGGGCAGGGTCGTTCGGGTCGAGCCTCGCCTATCACCTTGCGAAGCAGGGGCTGGAGGATGTCGTCCTCGTCGATCGCTTCGGCATCGGCGAGCAGACGTCACCGCGCGCAGCGGGGCTGACGCAACAGATCCGGCGCGAGGACGAGACGACCCGGCTGGCGAAGCTGAGCGTGGAGAAGTTCGTCGACTTCACCAACGAGACGGACATCCCGCTCGAGTATCACCAGTCGGGCAGCGTCAAGATGGCGCGCAACGAGGCGGGCGTCGCCCAGATCGCGTGGGAGATCCGCAAGGGGCAGGAGCTGGGGCTCGACATCCGTCCGATCGACGCCGACGAGTTGGCCGAGCGCGCGCCCTGGGCCCGCACCGAGGAGGTGCTGGCGATGTGGATCACCCCCAGCGACCTCTTTCTCGAGCCGCGCCAGGTGCCCCAGGTCTACACGGCGGCCGCGCGGGCCAAGGGCGCAACGATCCTGACCGAGACGCCGGTGACGGGGCTGCTGCGCGAGCCGGGGAGCGGGCGCATCACCGGGGTGGAGACGAGCAAGGGGACGATCTCGGCGCCGATCGTCGTCGATGCCGCCGGCGCCTGGACGCGTCAGGTCGCCGACGAGGAGGGGATCCGCATCCCGGTGGTGCCGATGCGCCACCAGCTCTTCATCACCGAGCCGATGCCGGGCATCCGCAACGAGCAGCCGATCTGCCGCGTGATCGACGCCAACGTCTACGTGCGCCCCTGCTGGGGCGGGCTGATGCTGGGCGGCTACGAGACGAACCCGCTGCCGTTCGAGATGCGCGCCGCCGCGCCCGACTTTCAGATCGCCGACATGCCGCTCGACCTCGCGGTGCTGCGCGGGCTGGCCGATCTGGTGCGCGACCAGTTCCCGATTCTGCAGGACGCGCCGCTGCAGACCTATCGCGGCGGGCTGCCGACGATGACCGCCGACGGCAAGCACATCGTGGGGCCGGTGCCGGGCGCGGAGGGGTTCTACACGGCGACCGGCTGCATCGTCGGCGGGCTCTCGATCTCGCCGGGGATGGGCGAGAACCTGGCCCAACTCATCCTCACCGGGACGTCCGATATCCCGCTCGACATCTACTCGATCGCGCGCTTCGCGCCCGACTTCGATGAGGCAGCGCTGGTGGAGGCGTGTGTGGACGCCTACGCCCATCACTACTCGGAGGATTACGCGGCGCTGGCGTAGAGCGGGAGGCAGGCAAGACTGGTCATGGGTCTGGCAGGGAGGAATGTGGCGGACCCATGACCCTCCGCGCTGCGTCGCTCGTCACTCCTCCGGCCAGGGCGGCTTCGTGCTGAGGAGCGACCGCAGCGCGTCTGTCGGCTCGGGCGGCGCATCGAGCAGCGCCACGAACTCCGCAAATGCCTCTTCCGTGAGGTGAAAGACGACGTCGTCGAGCGGATCACCTTCACCATCGGCCGATCCGAGAGCATGGCGTGGTCGCGATTCGACTTGATTGGCCGCGTCGGCAGATGGCTTGCCGTATTCGGCACCGGGAGCCGTCACGTCAGCAAAGCGTTCATCGTTCGTTCGCATCACCGCTGTCTCCGTCAGATCCAGGATTCCGTCGAGATGTCGCCCATCTCAGCATTGGCCCCGCCCGTCTGGGCGTCCAGGTTCCACACCGAATCCATGGGACTTGGAAGTCCCACCGGGTATCATACGTTCGGCGTATCAGTTTGGGATCGTGGGCATCCTGCCATGGTTGAAGAGACAATTCGGACGCACGTTGTTCTCCCGAGAAGTCTGGTCGAAGCCGTCGATCGACTCGTGGGTCGACGCAAGCGGAGCGCGTTCCTTGCCGAGGCCGTCGAGGAAAAACTCGCTCGGGAACGGCTAGGACATGCGCTGGAAGCGACGGCGGGGTTTCTGGATCGAGACTCACATCCGGAATGGGCCACGCCTGAAGATGTCTCGGCCTGGGTGCGAGAACTACGCTCCATTGACCGTGACCGTGGCGATCAGAAGCTGAATGGTCGCACGTAACCTTGCCCCGGTATCTCCTCGACACCGACGCGGTCATCGACTTCTTCAAGGGCGTCGCTTCGACAGTCGAGCTTGTTGACCGCCTCTATCGGCAAGACGATGCGCTCTGCACGTGCGGCGTGGTCATCGCGGAGGTCTACACCGGCCTCTCCCCGAGAGAACGCGCGGAAGCCGAATTGTTCCTTGCCTCCATGAGATTTCTTTCGACTTCCCTCGCAACCGCTCGGCAGGCCGGCCTCTGGCGCTATGAATTCGCGCGTCGCGGCCGGCAGCTATCGGCGACTGACTGCCTCATTGCGGCTACCGCACGCGAGCATAGGGCGATGCTGATCACCGGAAATACAAGCCACTACCCGATGCCGGGCGTTACCGTTCTCCCACTGCCGAGGCTACAGAACGGCAAGAGATAAGTTGGCGGATCACGCGCACGAGCGCGCGGCGATTATTCCCCCCTGCCGGATGTGCGCACCGTGGCTGCACGTCCGCTACGCTGCGTCACGTGCGCCTGAAGGGCGATAGTCCGCGCCGGCGAAGACGTCGTCGAGCCAGTCGAAGGCCCGCTGATGGAAGAGAGTGTGCGCGCCGACGTGGCAGTGCTCCCCGGCGCCCTCGTCGGAGGTGAAGGAGACGAAGGTCTTCGGGCAGGTGAGCGCAGCGAAGAGCGCCCGCGGCTGGCCGCTGTAGAACTGGTCGTCGGCCGCGTCGCAGACGAGCGTCGGGCAGGCGATCTGCTCGGCGATGCCGCGCAGGTGATAGTCGCGCTGGGCGGCGAGCATCTCGCCCGGGGAGTCGACGCCGAAGACCCACATCCCGTTCGTGAAGGCCCAGCGGAACGCCGTGCTCGTCTCCATCAGGGCGTGGCAGCGGGCATCGAACTCGCGCGGGTTGCGCGCGATGACCTCCTCGATCCCCGGCATCATCTCGCGCGCCGAGGGAAGTTGTCGTAGATGCCATCCCAGGCGATCAACGCGGCGATGCGCGGCTCGAAGGCGGCGGCGCGCGGCGCGAGCAGGCCGCCGTAGCTCCAGCCGAGGAGAGCAAGGCGCGACGGGTCGACCTCCGGCCGCGCCAGGGCGACGTCGACGACCGGGGTGACAACCGCTTCCCAGTCGGGGCGGAAGGGGAGCCCCTGCTCGCGGAGCGCGCGCCCCTGCCCCGGCCCGGCGAAGGCGAGACAGTGGTAGCCGCGCTCGATCGCGGCGGCGCCGGCGGCGGGATAGAGCTCTTCCAGCGTCGAATCGAAGCCGCCGTGGAAGAGGATGGTCGGCCGCGGCTCCGGCGACTCGTCGACGCGGAAGAAGT
>JADYYO010000095.1 GCA_020853615.1 Thermomicrobiales bacterium | reverse complement strand
CCTGGCCACGCCCTCGCCATCATCAGCGGTCGCGGCGGATCGGCCCGGGCGACGCAGGCGTCGCCCCTACGCCCCGGCGCAATCACCCAACCCCCTCTCACCCATTACCCCTCCTCGTCCGGGTTCTGCAGGTAATCGACGAGGTCCTGCTCGAGCGTCTCGACGTCGATGATCTCGACGAGGCTCTCCCCGAGATTCTCGCGCAGGTAGGTGCCCGTCTCGTTGGCGGCAATGGCGCGCACCCGGGCATTGACGGAGTCTACGTCGACCAGGTCCCGGGCATCGAGCTCGGTGGCGAGCGCGCGCAGGCGGATCTGGTTGATGGTCAACTGGGCGGCAAGGTGGGCGATGCTGCGCGCCAGCACCTCGGTCCACTCCTCTTCCTCGTGCGAGTGCCCGTTCAGGTCCGCCGGATCATCCCCCGGGGGAAAGCGCTCCATATCCTCTCCTCCTCACGGCGCGGAGTATAGGCGCGGCCATGGCCTGCCTACGTCCGGCTTGGACTACAATGCGCGCACCCGCTCGCCCCGCACGGCCTTCCCGCGCTGCACTCTGCCCGCGCGGGCGTTTTCCGGGGAGCGACGCGACGCATGAGACGGTGGGGCGGGGTTCGACGGTGGTCGCAGCACGCGCGAGGGGGCGAGCGCCGGGCGCGGGCCAGGGCGTGGACAATCCTGCCGCTCGTGGCGCTCCTTGCGGGCGCTGGGAGCCTGTCGCCGGCTCCGGCGCTGGCCGCGAGCTGTGCTGTGCCGGGGGCAACCTCGCGCGCGACTCCGGCGGCCACTCCGGGAAACGGCGCCGCCTCACCCGCAGCCGACGCCTCCATCATTCAGGTCGAAGAGAAAGGGACGCCGCGAGCTGCCTCGTTGCCGGCGAGGTCGGCCGCGACGCCGGTTGCCGCGAGCGAGTCGATCGAGGAGCTGGCGCGCGACCTGAACGCGGTCGCCAACGCGCTCGCCGCCTGCATCTCCGCGGGCGACGCCGAGACGGTCACGCGCCTCGCCAGCGAACGCGTGCTCGGGCAGATCTACGGGAGCAGCGTGCCCCTCTCGCGCGAGGAGTACATCGCCATCGCCTCCAGCCTCACCCCTGTACCAACCCGGATCGTCAGCGTGGAGCAGATCGCGCGGACGGCCGACGACCAGGCGACCGCCGTGGTGACGGAGATCGTCGCCAACCAGTTGATGACCGCCGAATGGACCTTCGAGCCGGCGCCGGCGGCAGACCGGCCCAACGGGGGCGTGCGCTGGCGGGTGACCCGCGAACGGGAGCTGCCGGTCACGCCGCCGAGCGACGCGGCGACGATCGCCGTCGGCATCGACGACCACGCCTTCACCCTCGACACGACGCGGGTGAAGGGTCCGGACGTCGTGCTGCGCGGGACGAACCGCGGCGCCGACGACCACGAGATGCTGGTGTTGCGCCTTGCCGATGGCTACACGACCGAGGATCTGCTGCGGGCCTCCGGCCCCGACCTGCCGAAGGAGGTCACCTTCATCGGCGAGCTACCCGTGCGCCCCGGCGCGGAGGGGACGCTGGCGCTGGTCGATCTGCAGCCGGGCGTCTACACCCTCGTCTGCCTCTTTCCCAATCCCGAGGGGCTGCCCTATCTGGCGGAGGGGCTGGAGGCGACCTTCACCGTCTCGTAAGGCCATGATCATCTCCGCCGCGATCGCCCGCCGCATCACGCCGGTCATGCTGCTGGTGGCGCTCGTGCCGCTGGCGCGCGCCGCCGCCTCGGACACCCCCGTCACCGAACCCCGGTGCACCGTGCCGACGGTCCTGACGGCCTCGCCGGCCGCAACGGCGGCCCCGCCTGGGGGCATCGCGCCCCGGGCGATTGCGCCGGCTCGCACGCCGCACCCCGCCCCGGCAGCGAGCATCGATCCGCGGCTCGACGCGATGGCCGCCGACGCGGTCAGGTTGCTCGAGGCGTGCTGGAACGCGCGCGACTGGGACGCCGTCGCCGCGCTCGTGACGCCGCGCTTTTTGCAAACGTCGCTCGGCATCGTTGGGGACGACTGGAGGGCGCGCGCCGCCCTCGGCGCGCTCGACCTGGGCGCGCTGCGCATCGAGTCGTTCGGCCCGGTGACCCTCTGGAGCGACGGGCGCGGCTCGGTCGAGGTCCGCTATCGGCGAGGCGACGGCGCGCTGGAGCAGGCGGTCGCCGCCCGCTGGTTTCTGGTCGCCGAGCGGGGCGTCGCCCGCTTCGACGAGGAGGCGCTACTCCCCCCGCCGCCGCTCGGCGACCGCGTCACCCTCGGCTTCGGCATCGCCGCCGATGACGCCCCTCCGCGCTGGGACGACCCGGCAGGAGGCGCCGTCCCCGCCGCACCAGTCATCGCCCTGCACGGCGCAAACCGCGGCCGCCACCCGCGCACCCTCCACCTGCAGGCGGCAAACGGGAAGATCCTCGGCGTCCTGACGCTCCCCGCCTACACCGAAGCCGATCTCGTCCTGCTCGCCCTCCCCCCGGGCGCATACACGCTCGTCGATGCCGTGGACAATAGCGCGGCGCTGCGGCTGGTGGTGGGTGATGGGTGATGGGTATTGGGTGATAAGGTAACGGGTTATTGGCTTCTGGCTATCGGCTGTTGGCTCTTGGCTTCCCGGATCCTCGCGTCCCCTGGGTCGAGATGCGTCGTGCCTCAGCATGACATGCCTTGGGCACGCCACTGTAGAACCCACAGCTCTCTTCTTGCCGGCTTGCCGACTCGCCGACTTGCCGTCTCTTCTTCTCGACTCCTCGACTGCTCGTCTCCTCGACTCCGGTACAATGCGCGCTCGGGGGCGGCAATGGCGCCGTCTCGGCATGATGCCCCGCCGACAGGCCGGGGCGGAGCGTATCAGAGAGGAGCGATCCCGCGATGATTGCAGATTCTCCCAAGGGCCAGTTGGCATCGCTGCACGCGGCGCTGCGTGCCGGCACGATGTCGCGGCGAGAATTCACGCTGCGCGCGCTGGCGCTCGGCGCCTCGATGTCGGTGATCTCCTTCGCCCTGCGCGCCGAGATGGCTCGCGCCATGCCCGGCACGCACGTCGGCTGGGGCATCGCCGCGCAGGGGACGACCGGCGCGCCCGATGCCGGCATGGATGGCCGCAAGCGGGGCGAGGGGGGCGAGCTGAAGCTGATCCAGTGGCAGGCGCCGAGCATGCTCAGCCCGCACGTCTCCACTGGCACCAAGGACTACCTCGCCGCGCAGCCGATTCTCGAACCGCTCATGCACTACCTGGCCGACGGCACCCTGATCCCGAACCTCATCACCGAGGTGCCGACGGTCGCCAACGGCATGCTGGCTAAGGACCTGACCAGCGTCACCTACACGCTGCTCGACGGCGTGAAGTGGGCCGACGGCGAGCCGTTCACCGCCGACGACGTCGTCTTCACCTACAACTGGGTGATCGATCCGGCCAACGCCTCCGTCTCCGCCGGGGTCTACGCGGCGATCAAGTCGATGGAGGCGCCCGACGCGAAGACGGTCAAGGTCACCTTCGCCGAGCCGAACGCCAACTGGTTCGAGCCGCACGCGGGATCGACCTGGGGCTACGTCTACCCGAAGCATGTGCTCGACGTGGAGGACAAGAAGGGGGCGCACGACGCCTTCCTCCTCAACCCGGTCGGCACCGGCCCCTACAAGATCGAGTCGTTCGCGCCGAACGATCAGGCCGTCTACGTCATCAACGAGAACTACCGCGAGCCGAACAAGCCCTACTTCGCGAAGATCAACCTGAAGGGGGGCGGCGACGCGGCCTCGGCAGCGCGCGCGGTGCTGCAGACGGGCGAATACGACTTCGCCTGGAACCTTCAGGTCGAGCCGGACGTGCTGGCCGAGCTGGAGAAGGGGGGCAAGGGGGCGCTGAAGGCGGTCCCCGGCACCGACGTCGAGCGGATCGAGATCCAGTTCGCCGACCCGAACACGGAGGTCAATGGGCAGAAGGCCGAGAAGAGCACGAAGAACCCGCGCTTTGGCGACAAGGCGGTGCGCCAAGCGCTCAACCTGGCCGCGCCGCGCGACGTCATCTCCAAGCAGCTCTACGCGGGCCCTCCGGGTGAGCCGGCGACCGCCAACATCCTGGCCGGCATCCCGGCGATGGCCTCCCCGAACACCTCGTGGGAGTTCGACCTGGACAAGGCGGCGAAGATCCTCGACGACGCCGGCTGGACGATGAACGGCAACGTCCGCTCCAAGGACGGCGTCGACCTGAGCATCACCTACGTCAGCTCGATCAACCCGGTGCGGCAGAAGACGCAGGCGATCATCAAGCAGTCGCTGGAGAAGCTCGGCTTCCAGGTCGAGCTGCGGCAGGTCGACGCGGCGGTCTTCTTCGATGGCTCGCCCGGCAACGACCAGAACATCAACCACTTTTACAACGACCTGCAGATGTACACGAACAACGCCACCACGCCGATCCCGGTCGCCTACATGATCGGGTGGTACGGCGGCGACGACAACATCGCCCAGAAGTCGAATAGCTGGAACGGCCAGAACTACAGCCGGTACAACAACGAGGAGTACAACAAGATCTTCGAGGAGGTGCGGCTGGAGACGGACATCGAGAAGGCCGCCGAGATGTTCATCAAGCTGAACGACATCTTGATCGATGACGTGGCGGTGGTGCCGCTGGTCAACCGCGCCGCCGACAAGTACGCGATCGCGACGACGCTGCGCGACGAGAACGTCGCGGTCAGCAGCTTCGAGTACGACTACTGGAACATCGCCAACTGGAACCGGACGGAGTAGGGGCAACCCTCACCGCCACCCGCTCCGCGGGTACCCGGCCCTCTCCCTGTGCGCAGGGAGAGGGGCTTTCTTTGCCGCGTGCGGTGGAAGTACCCTCGGCCCTGCTCACCCGGTATTCCTATCACCCCATCACCTTATAACCCTATGGCCCTATCACCCCAACACCCCACACCCATCACCCAGCACCCAGCACCCGCCGCTCAGGCCGCGCTGCAGCCGGGGCTCGACGCGCTGGCGACGGCCGAGGCAGCGAGCGTCACCCTGCTCGGGGTGGCGCGGCAGATGGCGCTGGATGGCGACCTCGACCTGGGAGAGGACGCGGAGACGGTGCTGACCGCCGCGCAGTGCCAGGACGAGCAGCACTACCACGCGCTGGTGGCGGCGGGGGGCGCGCCGGTCTACAGCGACTTCACCATCCCCGAGGCGATCGTGGCCGACCGCACCTCGCTCCTGATCGGCGTGCTGGAGCTGAAGGCGATCGGCATCGCCGGCCACATGGCGCTGACGCGGGAGTGGGCGCGGCAGGGAGATCTGTCGCAGGTCGAGATCAGCTATCAGATGGGGGTGGTCGAGGCGCAGCACCTCTCGCTGGCGCACGCGCTGGTCGGCGTCACCCCGGCCAACGACCGCGCCTTCGCCCGCTGGCTCTTCGCCGACCCCGCCGAGGCGCTCGCCGCGCTGCGCGCCCTCGGCCTGATCGACGGCCCGGACGACCCGGTCGCCTTCCCCGGCCCGCTCGACCGCTTCTGCCGCGGCATCTTCGGCCTGACCCCGGAGACGACCACGATGATGACCCAGCCCCGGCCGGCCGTGGGAGAGGCGTCTTCTTCGGCGACGCCGGAACCGTAACGGTCGCCCTGAAGCCGTGCCGCGCATCGCACCGGCGCCTCGCCTCGTCGAGGCGAGGCGCCGGTGGCATGCCTCGCCTTCGCGACGGTCTCGCCCTGGTCTGCAGGCGACCGGGCGCGCCATGGCGTGCCCCTGCAGGCAACACGACTTGGTAGGGGCACCACGGCATGCCGTGCCCAATGGCCACGCGCCCCCGCGCCTTTCGCTGGCCTTACCTCTCGACGCACTCGCGGCCGGGTTTCGGGCGACTGGGCACGGCAGGCCGTGCCCCTATCTGACCTGCACGGGTTGTAGGGGCACGGCCTGCCGTGCCCAGCGGCGCAACGACAACACGTCCGAGCCGTTGTGAGGCCAGACGATCACCCCTACACTCCTCCTGAACGGAGGGGGAACCCCGGCGGCGCGGTCGCCCCGCGCGGGAGAGGTTGGGCATGTTCAACTGGGGCCGGCAGATCGGGGGCCGGCCATTGTCGATGTACATCATCCTTATCGCCGGCATCGGGGTGCTGGCGGCGCTGGCGGCCGTGCTGGTGATCACCAGCCGCGGCGAGGAGCCGCCGCCGGTCACCTGCCTGCCAGTGACGCTCGCCGAGAGCGAGTCGCTCATCCGGGCGGACAAGGTCCACCGCGCCAACGTGCTGACCGAGCGAGGCAAACCGGAGACCGGCCCGCTGGCGCTAACGCTCGATCTGGGCAACGGCGTCTGCCGCGAGCTACCGAAGGGGGTCGGCGGGCAGCGCGATCTCTACGAGGCGATCGGCGTCATCACCGTCCACAACCAGAGCCGGCCGGCTGACAACCGCGTGCGCATCGTCTGGGAGGAGCAGACGGACATCCCCGCCATGCTCCTCGCCACGAACACGCCGATCCCGACCGTGACACCGACCCCCGCGCCGACAGCGACTCCCGCGCCAACCGCGACCCCCGAGCCGACCGCGTCGCCAACGCCGCACCCGACCGCGACCCCCCTGCCGTCGACGCCGACCCCCCTGCCGCCGACCTCGACGCCCATCCCGCCAACGTCGACGCCGGCGCCGCGGCCGACGGCGGCGCCAACGACCACGACCGCGCCCGCGAAGATTCCGGCCCCGCCACGCGCTTCGGCGACGCCCGCGGCTTGAGTGCTGTGACCCCCCGACCGTGCCATGCTGAGGAACGAAGCATCTCGACTCGGGAGGCGCCGTTTCGGGCAGGCGGGATCCTTCGCTGCGCTGCCGTGAAACACGCCGGGTTTCATGCCATGGCGCCGCCGCCTCGCGGCATGACCACTCAGGATGACACCCTCGCCGTGTCGCGGCCCTGAGCGGCGCTTGGCACGCGGCGAGAGCTGATCGTCCCTCGGCGGTAGGTCACGCCACCTCGCGTGCCCTCCCGGAGTTGCCGATGTTCTCGCCGCGTGTCACTATCACCGTCACTCGCCAGATCGAACCCCGCCGTCGTCGGGCGCCCCTGCTCGTCGCCAGTTCAGGGACGGATTGGGATCGGAAGCCAGTGATACGCCGGTTGCGTCAGGGGGAAGGAGAGATCCTGAGCCTGCAGCACGCGTGCTCGGTAAAAGGCAGCCCCATCTCGCGCCGCATCGCCATCGTCACGCTCCTCGCTGCCATGACCTCCGACGTCTCGCGTTCGCCCACCGAGGCGCGGTCCAGGCGGGTGCGCCGCCGGGAGCGCGGCAAGAACCGCACGCGTCGTCACGAGACGAGCGTCAGCATCCCCGGCGAGCCGAGGAAGGATGGGACCGATGGTACGATCGCCGGCAACGGGTAACGTCGCCGTTTCCCAGCGCATGCGAGAGGATCTGAAGCCAGCATCGATTGTTCCAGATTCGTCGCCCCGTCTGACGCGGCGGATCGTCGCCCTTCCGGCGGCCGGCGCCGCGCTCGGCGGCCTGGCCGCGCTCGCTGGAGGCGACGACGCGGTCGCGAAGATGCGCGGCAAGCGGCGCCGCGACGCCAACCAGAGCAGCGCCTACAGCATCGGCACGGGGGGCCAAGGGGGCGAAGGGGGCAAGGGGGGCGACGCCAACGTCAACTGGCCATAGCGCGCCTCCCGGAGGGAGCAACAAGCCATAACGGCGATACCCGCGCCAGAACGAGGGATCTCGCCATGCACGATGCGCCCAACCTCCCGCGCGATGTCCAGACGATGCCGCACCGCCCAGCCGGCGAGCGGTGATCGCTGCCGCGATGGCGAGTCTCGCCGCTGTCGCAAATCCCTCGATGAGCGATGCGCGCGACCGGCGCCCGCGGCGACGGAGCCACGACAAGACGCAGGAGCCGGGGAAGCCGGGGAGCCCGAGCGGCGAGGGGTAGACCGCGACGCCAGGCGGAGGCGTCGACGGCCAGGCGGGCTCGAGCGGCACGAGCAATCCCGGCTCGATGGGAATCGGAGGCTCGGGCGGGGCAGCCGTTCTGGGCGGCACGAGCAACGGCGCCGCCGGGGGCAGCGCCGGATCAGGCGGAGGCTCGGGACAGAGCGGCTCAGGCGGGAGCGGATCGGCGCCCGCGTACGGGGAGTCGGGCGTGCCCGGCCAGCCTGGATGAACTGAACGTCGGAGGCGTTCACCCGGAGAGAAACGGGCCTTCCGATCGCATACGGGCCTTCTCGATCGTAGGGGCGAGACCTGACTCGCCCGGGTTCCCTACCGGGGGTTCATGCCTGGCCACGTCGTCGCCATCATCAGCGCTCGCGGCGGATCGGCCCGAGCGACGCAGGCGTCGCCCCTACGGCCACGAACCGGCCTGCACAACGCTTGGACTGGCGCACGAGCCAGCGCGCGGATCGGGTTCTCAGGCCGGTTTGGTGTCCCAGCGGAAGAAGCGGACGGCGATCAGCATCGCCACGGCGAAGGTGACGAGGAGGACCAGCAGGTCGGTCCAGATCGCGTCGAGGCCGTTGCCGAAGGTCATCGGCTCGCGCAGGGCGTCGACCAGGTAGGGGAGGGGCAGCACCTTCGTGATCGGCCGCAGCCAGGTCGGCGCGTTCTCCATGCTGAAGAAGATGCCGGAGAGGAAGAGCATGGGGAAGGTGATCAGGTTGGCGTAGCTGGCGGCCGTCTCGGCGTTCGGGGCGATGCCGGAGATGGCGAAGCCGATCGCCAGGAAGGCGAGCGCGCCGATGATGATGGCCAACAGCGTGACCGCGACGTTCCCCCGCGGGTGCAGCCCGAAGAGCACCCAAGCCATGCCGACCAGAATCACCGCCTGCAGCCCGGCGACGACGAGCTGGGAGATCACCCGCGCCAGGATGAACGAGGTGAGCGGGAAAGGCGTCACCCGGATGCGGCGCAGGATGCCCCGCTCGCGATAGGTCACAAATCCGGTCGCCAGCCCGATGATGCCGGAGTTCATCAGGCTCATGGCCAGGATCCCCGGCACGAAGAGGTCCATAAAGGAGACGTCCTGCGCCGAGACCGCCTGCTCCGCGATCGGCAGCGGCGGTGGGCCGCCCGCGACATCAATCAGCGTCTGCCGCACGGCGCCGACCGCGACCTGGGAGACGGGGCCCTCCGTGACGTTGTAGTAGAGGGTGACGGCCGGGAGATCTCCCGGCGCCGCCCCCTCTTGCGGCGCGAAGACGGCCACCACGCCCCGCTCGCCATCCTGCAGCGCGTGCAGCTCCTCGGCCTCGTCGCCGAGGGTGACGGTGAAGCTCGGATTCTGCTGCAGCGCGGCGACGACCCCCTCGCGGTAGGCCGACTCCGGCCCGGCGATGCCGACGTCGAACTGGACAGTCGCGCCCCGGCCGAAGACGGCGCCGAAGATGACGATGAAGAGGGCGGGGAAGGCGAGGTTCCAGAAGAGCGCCGCCCGGTTGCGCAGGCTCATCGTCACATTCGCTTTCACCATGGCCAGGAGAGGCGTCATTGGCGGGTTCCTAGTCGGCACAAGACAGCCAGCCAGCGAGCCGGCAAGAGAGAAGTCGAGGAGTCGAGCAGTCGAGCAGTCGAGAAGCAGTCAGCAAGCCGGCGAGTCGGATGTCGTAAGCCAGAAGCCAGCAGCCAATAGCCCATCACACCCATCACCCTCGTCGCCGGCGCTTCGGCGCTTCGGCGGTTTCGCGCTCGACATTCCCCTCGTAGCGGTGACCGGTGCGGGCGAGGAAGACATCTTCCAGCGTCGCCTGCGAGGCGCCGAGGCCGGAGAGAGTGACGCCGCGGGCGCGGGTCAGCTCCAGCAGGTCGATCAGGGTCGCCTGGGTGTCCGTCGTGCGCAGCTCGAGCGACTCGCGCCCGTCGCTGGCGCTCACCTCGGCCTCGACCACGCCGGCGAGGCTCCGCAGCTCTGGCAGCGAGAGCGCCGCGCCCTCGACATCGGCGCGCACGGTCGCCTCGGCGCCGAGGTCGGCGATCAGGGCGCGCGGGGTGTCGCAGGCGATGACCTTGCCACGATCCATGATGGCGATGCGGTCGCAGAGCTGCTCGGCCTCTTCCATAT
Source organism: Thermomicrobiales bacterium (assembly GCA_020853615.1). Lineage (GTDB taxonomy): Bacteria > Chloroflexota > Chloroflexia > Thermomicrobiales > UBA6265 > JACCXM01. The sequence goes on along the minus strand of JADYYO010000095.1, from coordinate 715 downwards.
AGTGGGTGGTGAGGAGGACGGTCGTGCCGGCGGCGCGGATGTCGCGGATCGTCTGCCAGAGGTTGCGCCGCGCGACCGGGTCGAGGCCGGTGGTCGGCTCGTCGAGGAAGGTGATGCGCGGCGAGTTCACCAGCGCCAGGGCGACCGCCAGCCGCTGCTTCTGCCCGCCGGAGAGGGCGTCGACGCGAGCGCGGGCCTTCTCCTGCAGGTCGACCAGCGCCAGCAGGCTCTCGACACGGGCCGATGAGGCGTCCGCGCCGTAGAGGCTAGCGAAGAGGGCGACAATTTCGGCGCAGTTGAGATAATCGAAGAGGGCGGTCGTCTGCAGTTGCACGCCGATGAGGCGGTGGACCTGCTCGGGATGGGCGACGGGGTCGATGCCGACGACGCGCAATTCGCCGCTGTCCGGGGCGCGCAGCCCCTCCAGCATCTCGAGGGTGGTCGTCTTGCCCGCGCCGTTCGGGCCGAGGATGCCGAAGATCTCGCCCGGCCAGACCGTCAGGTCGAGCCCGTCGACCGCGATGGTGCCGCCGTAGCGTTTGACGACATGCCGCGCCGCGATGATCGGCTCGCTCGCGGCAGGACGGGCGTCGACCGCGGGTCGTTCATGGTGCTGTAGCGTCGTTCTGCTCCTTCTGGCCCGGCAACATCCAGGCGCCGGGCGCGGCACCGACTATAGCGCCACAGGCGGGAGATGACGAGGGTGATGGGTGAT
>JADYYO010000094.1 GCA_020853615.1 Thermomicrobiales bacterium | reverse complement strand
GGCAACCCGTTCCAGCGCGAACTGGTCGGCCCCGCCAGCGAGCGCCTGCTCGCGCTACGGCCGGGCGAGCGCATCCTCGACGTCGCCTGTGGCAATGGCGTCTTCACGCGTCGTCTCGCGCAGCTCGGAGCGCGCGTCACCGGCATCGATGGCAGCCCGCGCTTCATCGACCTGGCCCGGACGCGAACGCCGCCCCACGATGACCGGATCGACTACCGGGTGGTCGATGCGACAGACGAGGCGCAATTACTCGCGCTCGGCGACAGCGCCTTCGACGCGCTCGTCTGCAATATGGCGCTGATGGACATGCCGGCGATCGATCCGCTGCTGCGCGCCGCCACACGGCTCCTCGCGCCGAACGGGCGGTTCGTCTTCTCCGTCCAGCACCCCGCCTTCAACAGCAACGCGGTCAGCCTCTGCGGCGAGCGCGACGCCGGCGACTCGTCGTCATACTGGGTGAAGATCACCGACTACCTGGACGTCCCCGCCGGGAAGGGCGTCGGCATGCCGGGTGAGCCGCTGCCCACTGGTATTTCCACCGCCCGCTGCACGAGCTGTTCGGCGCCTTCTTCCGGGCCGGCTTCGTGCTCGACGGGCTGGAGGAGCCGCGCTTCTCGACACCAAGCGACGATCCGCACCGGCTCGATTGGGGCAACGTGCCCGGCATCCCGCCGGTGCTGGTGGCACGGGCGATCCCGCGATGAGTGAGCAAGGCCCCGGCACATACCAGAACCCACGTTCAAGGATCATGATGCGCTTGCCATTATTCATCGCTCTCCCGTGGATGGTGCACAATACGAAGCAACATGCCGGAGATTGAGTATGAGTTACAGCTCGACGATCATGGCCTGGATTGGTATCGGTTCCGCATCGTCACCGATCGAGGCCATGTCGTCCTGTTTACCACCCAGTACGAAACGACCGTCGACGGCAGGCGTGTGCCCGTGGTGCGTTACGATAACGCGCACGGATTTGCGCATCGCGACAAGCTCAATCGTCGAGGCGAGGTTATAGAGAAGTCGCCATTCGCGGCAGAACTGACCCCTGCCCAAGCCTTGAACATTGGCATACGGGATATTCGTGCGAACTGGCGCAAATACCGGAAGGAATTCCTCGGAGAATCGTCATGACCGGGTATCACGACATTGACGAAGTACAGGCGGCGTTGATCGACAAGCGGCTTGCCCAAGCCCACGACTTCATGCGCGATGTCATCGACGATCCGCGCCTGCTCACCGTCATTCCCGATGGCTCGACGCTTCTGTTCCGGGACGTCGAGATTCCGGGCCACCGCATCCGGCTGGTCGCCTACCGCGTGCCGGGGTCCGAGGGGCGCTGGGCCGCGCGCATGACCGGGGCGACGAAGGCGAACTCCGAAGACGCCAGCCACGGCATCATGGTTCCCGCCAGCGTCGAGAGCGACGAATCGGCCGACGCGGCGCTCGACGCCTTCGCCGAGCTCATCCAGACGATCGCGCGGATCGCCCAGGAGCCGGCGCGGCGCAGCGCCTGACGAGCGCCGGGGCCCGGCGTCGCATCTACGCAACGCCGAGCCCCGAAGTGCCTGGGATTCAATGCGGGCTGGCGAAATTGGCATGCACGATGCGCCAGGCTCCGTTCTCCCGCTCCCAGACGGTCGTGATCCGGTACTCCTCCGATCCGGTCTCGTCACCGCGCGCCCAGCGCCCCGTGACGTCATCGGCGATCCATGCCATCCCGTCGCGCGCATGCATCACCCGGTGCATGGGCGCGATCGATACCCACGGCGGGCATGTGGCGATCCAGTTGGCGAACTCCCGGTCGGCCTCGGCGCGGCCGATGATGCGCTCGAAGCCGTCGGTTCCCCAGAGTTTCAGATCCTTCCGGCCGCTGAAACAGGACCGGATTGTCGCCTCGTCGCGGTCTCGCCAGGCGTCATACAGCCCCTGGAGAGCGCGAGCGAGCGCCTCGTCGACCTCGTGGCGCGGTGCGGCCTCCGTGATTGCCTCGATCATCTCGATGCTCCTCGTTCGGGATGGCGTGACGGTCACCAGGGCGCGGAGGCCGCCGCGCACGCTGCAGCCAGCTAGTCCGCCACCGCCCCCTGCATGGCGGCGACGTTGCGCGCCGCGACCTCCATCGTCTTCTGGTATTCGCCGGCGGGGCTGAATTCCACAAGCTCGGTCGGCTCTTCGAAGACGGCCGTATGCCCCGGCGCCAGATAGTAGGCATCGCCCGTCACGATCGTCTCTTCGTGATCCTGGTAGATCACGCGGAACCTGCCGCGCACGGCATACCCCCAATGCGGGCATTGGCAGCGATCGTCAGGCAGCCCTCTGAAGAGGGGCGCCGTGTCGAGCCCCGGCGGGAAGCTCTCGAGCGCAACGTTGATGGCATCCCACTCCGCCTCCCGGATGTCGACACCATCTCCCTGGAACGCCACGGCCAACTCGTGCTTCGACCCATGCATCACGCACCTCACCTCGGTCGTTTGGGATCGCCATCCGTAGCGCGTGTCCGGCAGCTCGGCGATCCTCATGGAAACGAGCCTAGCGGCGGGCGAAGCATCGGACATCGGGTAAATCCCTCAATTTCAGGACGAGTCTCACCGGCCCGGCAGCGGCGGAGAAACGGGGGAAATCCCGGATGCGGGTGATGGAGCGTTGGGCTGTCCGGGCGTTGGCGTGTCAGAGCGCCATCGACGTCAGCGCCTTCCGATGTCTGTCAACTCCCCCGTCACGCAAGCCCATGCCGGACCGCATAGGCCGTCGCCGCGGCGCGGTTGTCGACGCCGAGCTTGCCGTAGGCGTTGGTGAGATGGTTCTCGACCGTCTTGGCGCTGAGCGAGAGCGCGGCGGCAATTTCCCGATTGCTTTTGCCAGCGGCGACGAGGCGCAGGACTTCGGCCTCACGCGCACTTAGGCCGACTGGCAGCGGAGCATGCGGGGGCGCGCCGGGACGGTCGAGCCGGCCACGCAGGCGCGCGGCCTCCCGCGCATTTCCCCACGCCAGCACCAAGGCGAGCGCATCGTCCAGCAACGCCCGCTCGCGCCGCGCGGCCTCATCGCCGCCTGCCAGGCGTGCGAGATTGGCCTGGGCTTCCAGCGTCCGCGCGCGCTCCCAGGCGAGATCTTCGCGCCGGACCACCTCGGCCGCGGCGGCCAGATCCACCGCGGCCGTTTCGAGATCGCCTTGCAGCAAGGCGATCTCCCCGAGCAGCCGGTCGATCAGCAGATCGTGAAACTGCCCCCGAAAGACGGCGAGCCGGGGGAGGAGGCGTTCCAGCCGGGGCCGATCGTCCAGGAAGAGGGCGATCTGCGCCGCGCAGGCGACCGGCTCCGCGACCGCCATCGACATCGCCGGCATCCCCTCGAGGAGCATCTCCAGCTCATCGAGGCAGCGTCGTGCGGCGTCCACCCTCCCCAGCGCGACCTGGAGCATGCCGAAGAACCCGAGATACCAGACCAGGGCGTGCTGCCCGATGGCGCGCAGCGCGGTGATGGCATCGCCGAGCTGCTCCTCCGCCAGGGCAAGATCGCCGCGCATGTAGGCCAGCGCCCCCCGCGTAAATGCCAGGAAGGCGCGCGGCTCGGGGCTTTCCAGATCGTCCACCACGGCCTGGGCCTGAGCCATGCGCGCTTCCGCATCGGCGAAATGCCCGCGCATACCCGTGCAGATGGCGAGCCAGGTATAGACATGCCGCAACTGATACCGGTCATGGCTGACCGTCGCGTACTCCACCTGTCGCAAGGCGATCGCCTCCGATCGCCTGAGTGCTCCCAACCAGAAATAGGCCGGGGCGAGGCAGGCGCAGCACTCGGCGGCCTCGCCGACATCATCCGCGTCGACTGCCAGCGCCAGGGCGTGTTCCAGATGGCGAATGCCCGCATCCAGATCGTTCCCGCGTACCAGCAGGTTGCCGAGCGCGCGGGTGGCCGAGGCGATGAGGCGCGGGGCGGTCAGCTCCTCGGCCAGTGCCACCGCTCGCCTCACGTGGGCGAGCCCCGTCGTCTGCTCGTGCGCGCTGACCGCCAGCAAGCTGCCGAGATCGACCAGGAGCGACACCAGCGCGGCGCCAGACGCCGGCTCCAGCAGGGCACGCACGGTTTCGAACGCGTGCCGCGCCGCGCCAATCTCCTCCTGTCGCCACCTGGCCCGCCCAAGTCCATGCCCCGCCTGCCCTGCCCGCAACGCGTCACCGCGCTCGCGGAACCAGGTCAGCGCGACCGCGAAGGCAGCGGCGGCCTCCGGCTCGGCGCCGGCGTCCGCGGCGGCCCCGCCCAGGCCAAGGAGCAGGTCGCCGCGCGCGGGATCATCGTCATCGACGAGGCGGAGCGCTGCCTGAAAATGCGCCATCGCCTCGTCGGGGGCGGAGGCATGCAGAGCATGCTCGGCGGCGCGCCGGGCATAGTCGGCGCCGCGCGCCCGATCGCCGCTCCGCGCGAAGTGAAAGGCGAGGTCGGCGAGCCGCCGCGTATCGACAGCTCCCGGCTGATGCTCCAGGGCATGGCCGACGAACCCGTGAACGCGTCGCCGGTGCGTTGGCGTAACGTCGTCGTAGAGGCACTCGCGAATCTTGTCGTGGCTGAAGGTGTAGCGCCTCCCTGCCTCGTCGCGCCCCACGAGTTGAGCGTCGACCACCTCCCGCAGCCGCGTCTCGACGTCGTCTGGCGGCAAGCCGGCGACCTCGGCCAGAAGCGAGCCATCGAAGCGGCGTCCCATGATCGCGGCCGTCCGCAGGAGCGCGAGCGCATCGGGTGAGCACCGGCCGAGCCGTTGTCGGGTGACCCTGGCGATGGCGGGCGGGGGCAAAGCGCCCTCGTGGACTCCGTGCTCCGCCATCGTCCACCGCTCGCCGCGGCGGATGATCACGCCGGTCGCGCGCCACTCACGCACGAGTTCTTCGACAAAGAAGGGGTTGCCTTCACTCTGGCCATGAAGCAGATGGCCAAGCTCCGCGCTGACAGGCGCCTCGAGCAGGAGACTCGCCAATGCGGTGACATCGTCGGCGGCCAGCGGGCCGACGGGAATCGCGCACAGCACACGAAGGTGATCGAGCTCCGCGAGCGTCCGCTCGAACTCGGGGCGGCCAACGATCTCACCACTGCGTACGGCGCCCACGATGCACAGCCGGCTGGCCCGTTGCCGTCGCGCCACGTAGCGCAGCAGATCGAGGCTGGCCGGATCGGCCCACTGCAGATCGTCCAGGATCAGCACGAGCGGCTGCTCCGCAGCGATAGCCGCCAACAAGGTCGCCACCGCCTCGTAGAGCCGCAGCCGCGACTGTTCCGCCGGCAGCGGATACGGCGCGGCCATCTCTCCCAGGCGTCCCGGCAACTCCGGCAGGATCGACGCGAGCACCGGGGCCAGGGCGCCGGCCTGAGCGCGCAATTCGGGCGGCGGCGTCACGCGGATGTGGCGCCCCAGGGCCTCCAGAAAGGGCAAGTAGGGCGGCATGCCCTCGGCATCGAAGGCGCCTCCCCGCAACACCACGGCGCCAGCGGCGTGCGCCCGTGACGCGACCAGGTCGAGCAGATGGGTCTTGCCGATGCCGGGATCGCCGATCAGCAGCGTCAGGGTCAGCCGGCCGCGGGTCGCCAGATCGACGCTCTCGGAGAGCGCGGCGATCTCCGCTTGCCGGCCAACGATCGCACCATCGGGTGGGGAAGAGATGTGCGGCGCCATGGGCAACTCACGCTGGGCTCCGGTGCGGTCGACGAGGGCGAGTCGCCGGGAATGGTGCACTCCCGCATGGCCGCGGCGCCAGTGCGGCACGGCCGCCCGAGCAGCGCGGCGATCACCCCTGACGCCGCTATCACCTACGATACCGCTGTCTCTGCTCGATTTCGCATGGAACGGAGGATCGGTTGCCGGTGAACCAGGTTGCCAATGTCGAGCTTCGCGATCAGATCGTCAGGCGCTCGTGGGACTTCTCGGGCGAGTTCGGCATGTTCGCGAAGCATCTCACGACCGGCGAGTGCGTCGGCATCAACGAGGATGCCCTGATGCCGACCGCCAGCGTGATCAAGATCGGCGTCCTCTGCGAGCTCTACCGGCAGGCGGGAGAAGGGCTGGTCGATCTGGGCGAGCGACGGGAGGTGACGCCCGCCGACTGGTGGGGCGGCTCGGGGGTGCTGAAGGAGCTCGCCCCAGGGCTCGCGCCGACGATCGCGGATCTGGCGCGGCTGATGATCATCGTCAGCGACAACGTCGCCACCGGCATGCTCGTCCGCCTCCTCGGCCGGGAGCGGATCAACCAGACGATGCGCGATTGGGGTCTGGCGCAGACGGAGCTGATCTGGAAGATGGAGCTGGGGAGCGACATCCGCGACTACGCCCTCTCCACCCCGCGCGAGCTGGCGCACCTGCTGGAGCTGATCGCCACCGACGCGGTGCTGACGCCCGAGGCGTGCGCGGCGATCCGCGACCACCTCTCGCGCCAGCAGTACCTCGACCAGATCCCGCGCTACCTGCCGTATAACCCCTACGCCGCCTACGCCGGCGAGCCCTCGCTGGTCAGTGTCGCCAACAAGACCGGCTTCTACCCCGGCGTCCGCGCCGACGCCGCGATCGTCAGCGGCGAGGGCTTCACCTTCGTCATCGCCACCATGACCGACAAGAGCGCCGACCAGGGCTTCCGCCCCGACCACGAGGGGATGCGCCTCAACGGCGCGGCGGCGAAGCTGGTCTACGACGCATGGTCGGGGAGCGGCGCGAGGGAGTAGCCTGCGCCGCCACTGAACCAGGAGCCAGCCATGTCGTGGGCCGAGGAGTTCTACACCCGGCAGTTCGCGTGGCTCCGGGACGAGCGCAGCGGCGAGATTTCGACGTCGGACCGGGAGCGGGCCGAGCGGGTCGCGCGGGCGGCTGGTCCACCGCCGGCGCGCGTGCTCGAGCTGGGAGCCGGCAGCGGCGAAACGGCAGCGGCGACGGCCGATCTCGGCTATGAGGTGATCGCGGTCGAATTGACGCCGGTGATTGCCGCTGCCGCGCGGCGGATGGCAGAGCAACCGCGATCAGGCACGCTGGAGGTCATCGAGGGGGATTTTCACGAGATCGAGCTACCAGGCGCATTCGACATCGTCGCCTACTGGGACGGCTTCGGCGTGGACGACGATGCCGGCCAGCGCGCGCTGCTGCGCCGCATCCACGATTGGCTGCTCCCGGGCAGCCAGGCCCTGATCGAGGTCTATACGCCCTGG
>JADYYO010000093.1 GCA_020853615.1 Thermomicrobiales bacterium | reverse complement strand
TTCGTCTCGTGCAGGCCGGCGCGGTCGAGCACCTGTCGGCAGTAGATGCTGTCGTCGACGAAATCGCCGCTATCGAGGCGAACGCCAACCAGCTCGTGGCCGTAGCGCTGCCGGGCCTCGAGCGCGACGGCGGCGGCGGTTTCGACCGCGGCGCGGACATCGTAGGTGTCGAGGAGGAGCGAATAGCGGTCGAGACTCTGCGCCACGGCGCGGAAGGCCTCCTCCTCGGTCGGGTAGGCCTGCACCAGCGCGTGGGGGATCGTCCCGGCCGTCGGCACCTCGTAGAGTCGCGCGGCATCGACAAATGACGTGCTGGAGCAGCCGCCGATGATCGCTGAGCGGGCGGCGAGGTAGGGATCCTGCGCCCGGCGGAAGCCGAAATCGGCGACATCGCGGCCTTGCGCCGCGTTGACGAGGCGCGCGGCCTTCGTCGCGATCAGGGTCGAGATGCCGATCGCGCGGAGCAGGCCCGATTCGAGGAGCATCGCGTCCCGAAATGGCGCGGTGACGCGGAGGAGCGGCTCGTCCGGGAAGGCGATCGTCCCCTCGGGCATGGCGAGGATTTCGCCCTGAAAGCGGTAGTGGCGCAGCTCGTCGATGAAGGCCGGGTCGTACGACTTGATGCGCGCGAGATAGTCGAGGTCAGCTTCCGAGTAGCGGAAGTCGCGGACGAAGGCGAGCGCCGGCTCGAGGCCCGCCGCCAGCAGGTAGCTGCCGCCGAAGAGGGCGGAGCGAGTGTAGACGTCGAAGGTCGCCGGGCCGTTCTGGCCGGTTTTCCAACTGACGTAGGCGGCATCCAGGTGATAGAGATCGACCAGCAAGCCGCCGGCCGTTTGTCCTTCAGGCCACATTCGCTGCATATCCCTCGCGCCACCCCGTGGTATTGCTCCTGGTGGCGATTCGACTCGCTACTCCTTCTGACTCGGTGCCCATGGTACAAGAAGGCCACGATATGGGCGTCAAGCCGTCAGATTCGCGGGGGACGCGGGGTTCGCACGGGCACGGTATTCTGCCAGCTCACGTGGGATGCCGCGCCATGCGGCAGGATGGGAAAGGCATTCGCTTCATGACACGGGAGCCCTCGGCGCTCCGCTTCGCCTACAGCACGATCAACTGGGGAACAACGCCCGATTTCGCCGCCGTCTTCGCCGAGATGCGCGATGCCGGGTGGCGCGCGGTCGAGCTCTTCTGGCACCAGCTCGACTGGATGGGGCCGGTCGACCGCATGCAGGCGCTGCTCGGGGATCTGCAGGTTGCGACCCTCTTCGGCAAGGTCGACCTGCCGCTCGACGAGGCGCAGCGAGTGCGGATGGAGAACGAGATCGCCTACGCGGCGCGGCTGGGGGCGGCGCACTACGGGCTGATCGGGGGGGACCGCCTCCGCTGGCGGCCGCCGACCTCCGACGAGTACGCGAGCCTGGCCAGCTTCTGCGAGGGGTTGGCCCGCTTCGGCGCCGGGCAGGGGGTGCCGGTGGCGTATCACCCGCACGTCGCCTGCACGGTCGAGACCGAGGCGGAGATCGACGCTCTGCTCGATGCCACGCAGATGCTCTCCCTCTGCCTCGACGCCTCGCACATCGCCCTGGTCGGGGAAGACCCGATCGCACATATCCGGAAGTACCGGGAGCGGACGGGTTACATCCATCTCAAGGACTGGGCGCGCGGCAAGTTCGTGGAGATGGGCGAGGGGAGCCTCGACATCGACTTCGGGGCGATCCTGGCGGAGCTGGAGGCGACCAGGTTCCCCGGCTGGATCGTGGTCGAGCAGAGTCGGAGCGACGTCTCGCCGCTCGAGAGCGCCCGCGTCAACGCCGCCTGCCTGCGCCGGCTCGGGTACGACCCGGGGGCGACCGGTCCGTGCTGAGGCTGGCGATCGCCGGCTGCGGCATCATGGGGCGGCGCCATGTGCTCGGCCTGGCAAAACTGCGCGACATCGGCCAGCTCCGCTTCGCGCTCGTTGCCGCGTGCGATCCGATCGCCGCGAGCGGGGAGGCGCTGGCGGATCTGGCGGAGGAGTGCCTCGGGGAGCGGCCGCGTGTCTTTCCCGAACTGGCGGCAATGCGGCGCGAGGCAGCGGTGGATGCGCTCGACGTGACCACGGCGCCGGCGCTCCACCCGGCCATCGCGGGCGAGGCGTTCGCCGCCGGCTACCACGTCATGGTCGAGAAGCCGATCGCGTTGACCGTCAGTGGCGGGCGGCAGATCATCGCGGCGAGCCAGCGGGCCGGGCGCGTCCTCGCGGTTGCTGAGAACTACCGGCGCGACCCGGTCAACCGGCTGGCGAAAGCGCTGCTCGACGCCGGCGCGATCGGGCGGCCCTACCTGGCCACGCAATGGTTCTCGAACTGGGGCGAGCGGGTGATCATCACCCCTTGGCGGCACCGGAAGGCTGGCGGCGGCATCGCGATCGACATGGGCGTCCACTACGCCGATATCCTCGAATACCTCCTCGGCCCGATCGGGAGCGTTGCCGGCATGGGGGCGCTGGTCGATGAAGTGCGGCGTGGCGAGGGGGACGCGGCCCATCCTGCCGACGCGGAGGACGTCACGGCCGGGGTCGCCCGGTTCGAGAGCGGCGCGCTGGCGAGCTGGATGCTCGATCTGGCTGGCCGGGGCGAGCCGTTGTTTACCCGCGCGATCCACGGCACGGCCGGCACGCTGTCGATTCCCAACGATCGCACGGGGCAGCCGCTGCAGGTGGCTGTGCGCGAGGGGGGCGAGTTGCGATCGCTGAGCGGGGGCGAGCAATTGGCGCGCGTGCCCGATTTCGCGCTCGACGCGACGACGGCCGCCCTCTTCGGCGGGGCGCGCATCGCCGCCTACGATCTTCCCTGGGTCGAGACCGACGCGAATCTCCTCGCCATCGAGCTCGACGACTTCGCCGAGGCGATCGAGCGGGGAGCGCCGCCCGAGGTCAGCGGAGAGATGGGGCTGCGCTCGCTGGCGATCTCCTACGGCTTTCTGGAGTCGCAGCGGCTGGGGCGCATCCTCCCGGTGGATGCGCTGCTGGATGGACGAAGCACGCCCTACCAGGACGAGATCGACGCGG
>JADYYO010000092.1 GCA_020853615.1 Thermomicrobiales bacterium | reverse complement strand
GCTGAGCGCCGCCGCTCCGAGGCATAGCCCCGGGGCGGCAGAGTGTACACCGGGTTAGAGGGAGACGGCAGCGGTCCCGGATACGGCGGGAAGTGTGCGGCTGACTGCCTCGGCGACGGCCGCGATGCGCGGCGTCAGCTCGGCGAACTGGTCGAAGGTCAGCGACTGCGCGCCGTCCGACAGCGCCTGGTCGGGGCTCGGGTGGACCTCGATCATCAGCCCGTCGGCGCCGGCCGCGATCCCGGCCAGCGCGAGCGCCGGCACGTAGGCCCGCTTGCCGGCGGCATGGCTCGGGTCGATGAAGACCGGCAGGTGGCTCATCGTCTGGATGACCGGGACCGAGCTGACGTCGAGCGTGTTGCGGGTCGACGACTCGAAGGTGCGCACGCCCCGCTCGCAGAGGATGACGTCGGGGTTCCCCTGGGCCATCACGTACTCGGCGGCGAGGAGCCACTCCTCCATCAGCATCGAGAGGCCGCGCTTGAGCATCACCGGCTTGCCGGCCTTGCCGACCTCCTCCAGCAGGAGGTAGTTCTGCGAGTTGCGGGCGCCGATCTGGAAGATGTCGGTGAACTCACCGACCTGGTCGATGTCGCTCGGCGTCATCACCTCGGTGATGATCGGCATCCCGGTCTCCGCGCGGGCGATGGCGAGGATCTCCAGCCCGCGCCGCCCCAGCCCCCGGAACTCGTAGGGGGAGGTGCGCGGCTTGTAGGCGCCCCCGCGCAGGATCGACGCCCCGGCGGCCTTGACCGCCTTCGCGGTCGAGACGGTCTGCTCCTCGTTCTCGACTGAGCAGGGGCCGGCGATGATCGTCACGGCGTCCCCGCCGATCACCACGTCGCGGACCCTGATCCGCGTCTTCTGCGGGTGGAAGTCCCAGCCGGTCAGCTTGTACTTCTTCGTGATGCGGACGACCCGCTCGACCCCTGGGAGGATCTCGAGCTCGTCCTCGAGGTTCGGCGGCAGCGGCGAGCCGACGATGCCGATGATCGTCCGCTCCTCCCCCTCGGAGAGGTGCGCGCCGAGTCCCAGGTTCTTCACCCGGGAGACGACGACATTGACGTTTTCGCGGTTTGCTTTCGTTTCCATGACGACGATCATCGGGATCCTCCTGGCCGTTCCCTCGTGGCGGCTGGGTGCGTTGGGTTATCCGCGCGGCGTGGCGCTACCAGTCTGACGGCCGAGAACCTCGGCGAGTTGCGCGTCGTCGAGGCCCCATTCGGGGCGGAGCGCACGGGCCTCACGCAGATAGATGTGACGAATCTCGGACGGCGTCCGCGTCGTGTTGATGTGTAGCAGAATCCGGATCACGCCGCGCAGGGCCCCCGGAACGGCCATCTCGTGCGCGCAGAGGAGCGGCACCTCGGTCCAGCCGAGATTGCGGGCGGCGAGCGCCGGGAAGGCGGCGGTCAGCTCGGGCGTCGTGGTGAAAACCGCGCTGACGACATCCTCGGCCGCGATCGCATTGAGACGGATCAGCGCCTCCAGCAGGTCGGTCGTCGCCTCGAGGATATCCTCGGCCGTGTTCGCCTCGATCGTCGTCGCGCCGCGCACGCCGCGGCAGACGAACGCGCGATCCGCGCCTGCGCTCTCCGGCGCCGATCGCTCGCTGGCCGGCGCTGGCCGCGGCGGCTTCGCGCTGGTCGGAGGCTCGCCCAATTCCGGGGGAAATGGCGCTTCGCCGCGCAGGCCGCGAATGAACAACTCGGCCGCCTGCTGCTGCTGCGACTCCGGCACGGTGTCGAGGTAGTTGAGCAGCGCCGAGGCGATGATCGCGCCGTCGGCGACCTCGCCGATCTGCCGCACGTGGTCCGGGTTGGAGACGCCGAAGCCGATCGCCAGGGGGATGCTCGTGTGTGCGCGCACGCGCTCCAGATAGGCGTCGAAGTCGGGCAGCGAGGCGCGCTGGCCGGTGACGCCGGTGGTGGAGAGGCAGTAGACGAACCCCGCCGCGCGCTCTCCGACCTCCGCGATGCGTGCCTCGGTCGAGGTCGGCGCGACGAAGAAGATCAGCTCGACCCCCTGCTCCCGGAAGGGGAGGAGGATTTCATCGCTCTCCTCGGCCGGCAGATCGGGGACGATGTAGCCGTCGACCCCCGCCGCGGCCGAATCAGCGGCGAGCCGCTCGATCCCGTAGCGGAGCATGGGGTTGACATAGCCCATGAGGAGGATCGGGATGGTGACGCCATGGATCTCGCGCAGCCGCCGCGCCATCTCGAGCGAGTCGGCGAGCATGACCCCCTGCTCGAGCGCGATCTGGCTGGTGCGCTGGACGGTCGTGCCATCGGCGAGAGGGTCGGAGAAGGGGACGCCGATCTCGATGATGTCGGCCCCGCCGCGTACGAGGGCCAGCGCCCACGCCTCGGAGCGGGCGAGCGTCGGGTAGCCGGCTGTCACGAAGGGAATCACGGCGGTGCGCGCCTCGGCCTTCGCCCGGGCGAAAGCGCCGGCGATCCGCTCACTGCCGGTCATGGTTCTGGTTGGAGTCGTCTCGGTGGTGCTCACAGCGACATCCCCAGGGCGGTGGCAGCAGTTTGCAGATCCTTGTCGCCGCGGCCGGAGAGGTTGACGAGGAGATTGCGGTCGGGGCCGAGCCGGCGCGCCAGCGGCACCGCGTGCGCGATCGCGTGCGATGACTCGAGCGCCGGGATGATCCCCTCCGTGCGGCAGAGGAGTTGGAAGGCCGCGATCGCCTCGTCGTCGGTGACGCCGACATAGGACGCGCGGCCGGAATCCTTGAGATAGGAGAGCTCGGGGCCGACGCCCGGGTAGTCGAGGCCGGCGGAGATCGAGTGCGCCTCCTTCACCTGCCCGAACTCGTCCTGCAGGATGTAGGTGCGCGAGCCGTGGAGCACCCCGACGCTCCCCGCGGTCAGCGAGGCCGCGTGCATGCCGCTCTCGAGGCCGTACCCGGCGGCCTCGACGCCGATCAGCTCGACTTCGCCGTCCTGCAGGAAGGGGTAGAAGATCCCCATCGCGTTCGAGCCGCCGCCGACGCAGGCGACGACCGCGTCCGGCAGCGCGCCGACGGCGTCGAGCATTTGCGCGCGCGCCTCCCGGCCGATCACCGACTGGAAGTCGCGGACCATCTTCGGGTAGGGGTGCATGCCGGCGACGGTGCCGATGATGTAGTAGGTCGACTCGACGTTGGTGACCCAATCGCGGATCGCCTCGTTGAGCGCGTCCTTGAGCGTTCTCGAGCCGGAGGCGACCGGTCGCACCTCGGCGCCGAGGAGCTTCATGCGGAAGACGTTGGGCGCCTGCCGTTCCACGTCGATCTCGCCCATGTAGACGACGCACTCGAGGCCGAGCAGGGCGCAGACGGTGGCGGTCGCCACCCCGTGCTGCCCGGCGCCCGTTTCGGCGATGACGCGCTGCTTGCCCATCCGCTTCGCCAGCAGGCCCTGCGCGAGGGCGTTGTTGATCTTGTGGGCTCCGGTGTGCGCCAGATCCTCCCGCTTCAGGAAGATGCGGGCGCCACCGGCATGCTCGGTCAGGTTCCGGGCGAAGTAGAGGGGCGTCGGGCGGCCGACGTAGTCGCGAGAGAGGCGGCTGAGCAGATCCTGAAACTTGGCATCGGCCGAGGCCTCGGCGTAGGCGGCTTCCAGCTCGTCGAGTGCCGGCATCAGCGTTTCGGGGGCGTACTTCCCGCCGAACTGCCCGAAACGGCCCCGGGCATCCGGCAGGACGCCGGGTGACGTGATATGTGCGACCGGCGCCGCGCCGGTCTCGAGATCGACCGCCATGAACTGCTCCCGCGTTGACGCGCCGCCGGGTTCGCCGGCGGGAACGCCATGCATCTTTCTCCAACGACCTCGCGAACTATACCCGGATTTCGGCAGCGGGCGACGACGCGAGGCGCAGATGGTACGGTATGTGGTCGCCTTCGGGCGTCTGAGCAGGGAACCGGGCAGGAAGGTCGAGACGGACAGGGTGGACGCGAAACCCGAAATGGACTCTCGGCGCTCCGGGCTGGTGCGCGCGATGCCGCCCGCCGAGGAGCGCTATCGAGCGCATCTGAAGACGATCGAGGAGCGTCGCGGCGAGTTGGCCAGGCTCGAGAGCGACCTGGCCGCGCTGCGCGATGCCGTGACCGGCTTCGAGGCGATCGCCCAGTCGCGCCTCGGCGACCTCTTCGCCCAGTTGCGCCGCCTTGAGGGCGAGACCGGCGACTACAGCCACCGCCTGGCGCGCCTGCGCGCCGCGCTCGATGCGCTGGAGCTCGACGAGATGGACGAGGAGGAGCTGGAGGACGAGGAGGATCTGCTGGCCGACGCGGCGTTCGCGGCGGCGAGCGGCCGGGGGCGGCTGCGCGGCCCGCACGCGCCGGCGGCGACCCGGCGCTGGATGGTGACGGAGGCGGCCGAGGCGAAGCGCCTCTACATCGATCTCGCCAAGCGGCTCCACCCCGACCTCGCCCGCGACGACGAGGAGCGCCAGCGGCGCGAGCGGATCATGCAGCGGGTGAACGAGGCGTTTCACCTGCGCGACCTGGCGGGCCTGCGCGCGATCCACCTCGAGTCGATCGCCGACGATCCAAAGTGGGCCGAGCGCCCGGTGTCTGACCGTCTCGCGTGGGCGGAGGCGGAGCTGGAGCGGCTGGAGGCGGCGCTCAAGGAGACGCGGCTGGCGCTGGCGCGCCTCCGCTCCGGTGAGCTATTCCGGCTCTATCTTCGCTACGAATCGGGCGACCCGGTCTTTGCCGACCTGCAGAAGCGGGTCGAAGAGCGGATCGCCAACGAGACGCGCCGACTGGAGAAGATGCAGGTCGCCTATCGCCGCCTGGTGGATCGCTGGCGGCTGGCGGGGGCGGCGAGTTCCTGACCCTGCGTGCCAACGACAGAGGCAGGGAGATTCCCTGTCATCCTGAGCGAAGCGAAGGATCTCGGTTCCCTGGAAATCCGTTTCCCTTGAGCCGAGATGCTTCGCAAGCTCAGCATGACACGAGGTGAATCGAACGTTCTATCCGCGTTCCAGCCCATTCCGCTCGGCGACGAGGGCGGCCACGCCCGATGCCTCTTCGCCCTCCGCGCGCAGGCCCGCGTAGACGCCCAGCCGGTCCGCCTCGGGCCGGTTCTGGCTCATCTTCCACTTCCCCTCGATGCGCGCGATCGGGATTTCGAGGCCGACGATCCCCTTCATTTGCGCCTGGATGAACGACTCGGGCGCGTCGGTGACAGCCCACGGCTCGGCGCGCGGGTGCTCATGGGTGTCGGTCAGGTCGGTGATCTGCTGCCGCAGCCAGTCGGGGTCGTCGATGACGCGCGGCCGGCCCCAGACGTGCACCGTCGCGTAGTTCCAGGTCGGCACGACCTTTCCCGTCTCCTGCTTGGTCAGGTACCAGGACGGGGTGATGTAGCGCTGCGGGCCCTGAAAGACGACCAGGCACTCGTCGACCGCCGCCAGGTCGCGCAACTGCGGGTTGGCGCGCGCGAGGTGCGCGCGCAGCGTCCCGAACGCGGAGCCATCATTCTCGATCAGGAAGGGGATCGGGTTGGCCACGAGCCCGGACGGGCCGGCGCAGATCAGCAGCCCGAGCGGATGTGCCCGGATGAGATCGTGCTGGACCTCGAGCCGGTCCTCGCGGAAGAGGGGCGGCAGGTACATGAGCGTTCCCTTCCCCCTACGCCGGGCCCGCGCCGGTATTCCGCGCGTGGGCGGCTGATTCGGGCGTCGGCTCGACGCTCGCCGGCACCGGCTTGGGCGCGCGGGCGGCCCAGGCGTGGCCCGGCGCGATCCGGTCGGCGAGGACCTCGGCGATGTGCCGCGTCTTGCGGCCGGTGAAGTGCTCGATCTGCTGCCGGCAGGAGACGCCGGCCACGCTGACCGTCGCCGTGTCGGCGGTGGCGTTGACCGCCGGGAAGAGGCGATCCTCGCCGATTGTGCGCGAGACCTCGTAGTGCTCGGCTTCGTAGCCAAACGACCCGGCCATGCCGCAGCAGCCGGCCCCGCTCTCCTTCGCCGCGCAGCCGGCTTTCGCCAGCATCGCCATCGAGGGGCCGACGCCGATCAGCGCCTTCTGGTGGCAGTGGCCATGGAAGAGGACCTCCGGCCCGGCGTCGTCCTTCCAGACGATGCCGAGATCGCCCGCCTGGTCGAGCTTCGCGAAGAACTCGTCGATCATGTACGACTCGCCGGCGATCGCCGTGACGTCGAGATCGTTCGGCAGGAGATCCGGGTATTCGTCGCGCAGGGTGAGGATGCAGCTCGGCTCGGTGCCGACGATCGGCACGCCGCGCCGGGCGTAGGGCGCCAGGGCGTCGACATTCTTGCGCGCGAGCCGCCTCGCCTCTTCGACCAGCCCCTTGGAGAGCATCGGCCGCCCGCAGCAGGCGCGGCGCTCGATGACGACCACCTCGAAGCCGGCGGCCTCCAGCAGTTTCACCGCCGATATGCCGATGTGAGGGTAGTTGTATTCGGCGAAGGTGTCGTGGAAGTAGACGATCTGCCCCCGTGTCTCCCGCGAGCGGTCGGCATGCTGCTCCTGATGCTCGCGCCAGCGCTCGGTAAAGGTGCGCGAGGCGAAGCGGGAGAGCTTGCGCTCCGGCGCAACCCCGAGCAGCCGCTTGACCGGCGTGTCGAGGCCGAGGCGCATGCCGAGATTGACGAACGGGGCGATGGGAGACGCGAGGCGCGAGAGGTCGTGGATGTGTCCGAAGACGCGCGAGCGGAGCGGGGTGCCATGCTCGTCGTGGTAGTGGGCGAGGAACTCCGTCTTCAGCTTGGCCATGTCGACGCTGGACGGACATTCGGTCTTGCACGCCTTGCAGGAGAGGCAGAGATCGAGGACATCGTAGACCTCGTCCGAGGCGAGGCTGTTGTTCTCGAGCAAATTTCCGGCGAGGGCGTCGCGCAGCGCGTTGGCGCGGCCGCGCGTGGAGTCCTTCTCGTCGCGGGTGGCCATGAAGGAGGGGCACATCGTCCCCGCCTTCAGCTTGCGGCAGACGGCGGCGCCGTTGCACATCTCGACCGCGCGGGCGAAGCCGCCATCGCGGGAGAAGTCGAGGTAGGTCTTCGGCTCGCGGGCGTGATACGACGGCCCGTAGCGGAGGTTCTCCGTCATCGGCGGGGCGTCGACCTTCTTGCCCGGGTTCATGATCCCCTGCGGGTCCCAGATCCGCTTGAACTCGCGCATCGCCTGATAAAGCTCAGAGCCGAAGATCGTCTCGTTCAGCTCGGAGCGCTGCAGGCCGTCGCCATGCTCGCCCGACATCACGCCGCCGAAGCGCCGCGCGAGGCCGGCCGCCGCGTGCGCCATGTCGACCATCGAGACGACACCCTCGCGGCTCTTGAGGTTGATCAGGGGCCGGATGTGAAGGCAGCCGGCCGAGGCGTGCGCGTAGTAGGCGGCAGTGGTGCCGCGCGCGGCGACCATCTCTTCGACGGCGCCGACGAATTCCGGGAGATATGCGACGGGGACGGAGACATCCTCGATGACGGCGATCGGCTTGTGATCGCCGCGGATGCTCATCAGGAGGCCAAGGCCGGCCTTGCGCACCGACCAGACATCCTCCTGCTGCTTCGGATCGAGGACGACCAGCGGCTCGACCATGGTGCGCACCCCGCGCGCCGCCAGATGCGCCTTGAGATGCTCTGCCTTCTGCCGCACCTCCTCCTCGCTCTCGCCGTAGTACTCGACGACGAGGACCGCATTCGGGTCGCCCTCGATCAGCGCGATCTGGCGGGCATACCCGGGCTGCGAGCGGGTGAGGTTGATCAGCATGCGGTCCATCAGCTCGACCGCCGAGGGATCGGTCTCGAGGATGGTCGGCGTCGCCGCCATCGAGGCGACCAGCTCCTCGAACTGGAGCATGACGAGGCCGGTCCTGATCGGCCGCGGCGCGAGGTCGAAGGTCACCTCGAGGAGGGTGGCGAGCGTCCCCTCCGAGGAGACGAGGAGCCGCGCCGGGTTGAACGCGTCGTCCGGCTTCAGGAACTGATCGAGCGAGTAGCCGGTGGCGCGCCGCCAGTGAGGCGGGAAGTCGCGCGCGATCAGCTCGCGGTGGCGCGCGCCGAACGCGAGGAGGTCGGTGAAGAGGCGGCCTCTGGCATCGCTCGTCCCCGCTTGCGCGGCCATCGCCGCCGGGGTCATCGGTCCGAGGTCGACGATCGTGCCGTCGGCCAGCGCCGCCTTGACCGAGCGGACGTTGTCGCCCGTCATGCCGTAGAGGATCGAGTGGGAGCCGGTCGAGTTGTTGCCGACCACGCCGCCGGCGGTCGCCCGGTTGGCCGAGGCGGGGTCGGGGCCGAACATCAGGCCCGTCGGCCGCAAGTGGCGGTTGAGCGCTTCGATATTGATGCCCGGCTCGACGGTGACGGTGCGCGCCTCGGGATCGACATCGAGGACCCGCGAGAGCTTCTTGGAGAAGTCGATGACCAGCGCCGCGCCGACCGTCTGTCCCGCCAGCGAGGAGCCGCCGCCGCGCGGCAGGATCGGTACCCGGTGGCGCGCGGCGCTCTCGATGGCCGCCTGCACGTCGTCGATCGAGGCGGGGATGACGACGCCTACCGGTTCGATCTGATAGTTCGAGGCGTCGGTGCTGTAGAGCATGCGCGACGTCGCGTCGAAGCGGACCTCGCCGGCGATGCGCGCCCGCAGTTCGCGCTGCAGGGAGGCGGCGGCATCGGAGAGCGCCCCGTTCGACCCCGGCCCGCGGCCATTCGCGCGCGCGGTGCTGGCGATGGGCGGCTCTGGCATGGTGGCGGTCATGGTCCTCTGGTCCTCTCCGCGGCAATCGCGGGTTGGCGCGTGGGCGCCTCCCGATTTGACGAAACCTGGGCTGCGAGTGTAGCACCCGGTCTGGCGTCCACTGCCGGGAAAATTCGCGATATCGAGGGATAGCGGGGCCTGCCGGCGCCCCGCGAACCAGCGCATTTGCCCGCCGCCATGCCTCGGCGTACTATCCGCGCCATGGGCTGATTGAAGATCGTTGCGTCCCCGACGGGGGACGCCGATGGGGAAGCCTGCGCGCTCGGCAGGCTCCCGCATTAACCGAGAGGAGTGCCGCGTGGCCGAGAGAACCCGCTATCTATTGCCGGAAGAGGCGATTCCAACCTCCTGGTACAACGTCGCGGCCGACCTGCCAAACCCGCCGGCGCCGGTGCTCCACCCCGGCACGCACGCGCCGATCGGTCCGCAGGATCTCGCGCCCCTCTTCCCGATGGCGATCATCGCGCAGGAGGTCTCGACCGAGCGCTTCATCCCCATACCGGAGGAGGTCCTCGCCATCTACCGCCTCTGGCGGCCGACGCCGCTGCATCGGGCGCGGCGTCTCGAGGCGGCGCTCGGCCTGCCGGAGCGGGTCCGCATCTTCTACAAGTACGAAGGTGTCAGCCCGGCCGGGTCGCACAAGCCGAACACCGCCGTGCCGCAGGCGTACTATGCGAAGCAGGAGGGGGTGAAGCGGATCGCTACCGAGACGGGCGCGGGACAGTGGGGAAGCTCGCTGGCGCTGGCCGGCTCCTTCTTCGACCTGGAGATCAAGGTCTACATGGTCAGGATCTCCTTCGCCCAGAAGCCGTACCGGCGCGCGCTGATGGAGACGTGGGGCGCGCAGTGCGTCGCCTCCCCGAGCAACGACACGAATGCCGGCCGCGCGATCCTGGCGCAGGATCCCGACTCGAACGGCTCGCTCGGCATCGCTATCTCGGAGGCGGTCGAGGATGCCGCCACGCGCGAGGACACCAAATACGCCCTCGGCTCGGTGCTGAATCACGTCCTCCTCCATCAGACGGTCATCGGGCAGGAGGCGCTGCAGCAGCTCGAAATGGCCGAGGCCTATCCGGACGTGGTGATCGGCTGCGTCGGCGGCGGCTCGAACTTCGCCGGCATCAGCTTCCCCTTCGTTCGCGAGAAGCTGGCTGGCAAGCCGGTGCGGATCGTCGCCGTCGAGCCGGCGGCGTGCCCGACCCTGACGCGCGGGGTCTATGCCTACGACTTCGGCGATACCGCGCAATTGACGCCGCTCGTGAAGATGCACACGCTTGGGCACACCTTCGTGCCGGCGGGGATTCATGCGGGCGGGCTGCGCTATCACGGCGCCGCGCCGTTGGTGAGCCAGCTTCTGGACGAGGGGCTGATCGAGGCGACGGCCGTCACGCAGCGGCCGGCCTTCGAGGCGGCGGTCCAGTTCGCCCGCACGGAGGGGATCCTGCCGGCGCCGGAGGCATCGCACGCGATTCGGGTGGCGATCGACGAGGCACTGGCGGCCAGGGAGGCGGGCGAAGAGCGGACGATCCTCTTCAACCTCAGCGGGCACGGCTTCTTCGACCTCTCCGCCTACGACCACTACCTCTCGGGGGAGATGCAGGACTACGAGCACCCGCAATCGGCGATCGAGGCGGCGCTGGCCGGCCTGCCGAGCATCGCCGACTGACGGGCGCGCGGCTAACGATCGGTGGCGCGGCAACGGAGTCGCGTCGCCCCACGCGGGTATAGTCAACCGGACGAGGTGGCCGGGCGTGCCGGCCCGCGGAGGAAGCCGTGGATTCTGGCGTCGTCGCCATCGTGGTGATCGTGCTGCTGCTCGGCGCGACGCTGGCGCTCGTGACCCGGCAGCGGATGATCCCGTGGAGCCTGCCGTCCCTCCGGGCGGCGCCGGCCGACGACGTGGAACCCACTCCAGAGGAGCGGGCGTCAGACCACCGCTCGCTCGCGGCGATGAGCAACGCGAGCGACACCGAGAAGCCGGCGGCGGTTGCGCCGCGGCCATTCCTGGTGCCGAGCAGGCCCGCGCGCTTCGCCGCGCAAGCGTCGCGGCCGGTCGAGCTGCCGCGGCCGGAGCGGGTCGTAGCCCACGATCCGGTCCTCGAGGCGAGGCTCGACCGGCTGGAGCAGCAGATCGGCGAGCTGCGCCATCTCGTCGAGCGGCAGCAGGCCGAGGCGCGCGAGGCGGCGGACCGCCTGGCCGCCGCACTCGCCGCTCGGGCAGAGACGTCCGACGCGCGGCGAGAGCGCGGACTGGAGCGCCTGCGCGCCGATCTGCTGCAGGCGGCGGTGACAGCGGGCGGCGAGCGGCCCGCCGAGGGGAACGCTCGGCGGCTCGAGGTCTGCTCGGATCTCTACGCCCGGCTGGCTCGGTTCGAGGCCGCCCTGGCCTCGGTGACCAATCCCATCCTGCTGCCAGGCGAGGCATATGCGCCGCCAGCGGAACTGCCAGCCGAAGCGCTGAACTGGGACAACTGGAACGAGGTCGGCGAGCGCGCGTTCGCCCTCGCCGACGCTTACAGCGCGCAGCGCCTCTATCTCTCCCCCAAAGCGCGCGCCGAGATGGGCGGCTTCGTGACCGGCCTGCGCCGCTCGCTGACGCGCGGCATCTACCCGAATCTCCAGGGCGATATCGATGCGGCCCAGCAAGCCGCGTTGCGCGCCGCTCTGGAGGAGCTGGCGATCACCCTTCCCGCCATCCGGGATTCGCTCGAGCGCGAGCACCGGGAGAAGGGGTAGTAGGCCACCGCGGGCACGCCGGAATGCCGGGGCGACGTGGCGAAAAGGGGCACCGCCTTAGGGCGCCGGAGGCTGAAAGCCTCAGGCTACAAAAGGTGAAAGGACCCTGAAGGGCCTTGGGGCCGGCTTATAGTAGGTTATCGGGCTTACAGCGCCGTGCGGACGTGGTGTCATCCTGAGCGAAGCGAAGGATCTCGGCTCCCGGCAACCCCGTCTCCCCTGGGCCGAGAGGCTTCGTGCCTCAGCATGACACGTCTTGCGCACGCCGCTGTAATTGCAGGGCACTTTTCTGCAATGTGCAGATGACGTGTCATGTTGACAAAGGACGCCGTGGCCATGGCGACTTCGCCACGATGGCCACCTGGCGCTAGCGGTTCTTGCGCCCCTCGCGCTTCGTTTTGGCCGACTTCGACTCGCCGTCCGTGGGCGCGCTTTCGCCGGCGCCCTGTTTCGCGTCTGGGGTGTTCGCGCTCTCGCCGGTGTCGCTGGCGCCATCCGAGGGAGCGGTCGCCTCGCTGTCGCCGCCGTTCTTCTTGCCGCGCTTGCCCTTGTCGCTGTCAGCGCGGCCGGCGGTCTGCGCGGCGCTGGCGCTCTCCTCGCCCTCACTGGCGCCGGTCGCCGTGTCGCTGCCG
>JADYYO010000091.1 GCA_020853615.1 Thermomicrobiales bacterium | reverse complement strand
GCGCCTGGGCGGCGGTGTTGATCAGGCTCGTCTCAAAGCGGTTGAGCGGCTCGATGCCGAGGCGCACGCCACGTTCCCCGGCGTACTCCGCGACCGGCCGCAGGTTGGTCACGAGTCGTTTGAGATTGCGCGCCCGCTCGCCCTCCTCCAGCAGGCCGGTTCTCCCGACCGGCGCGTAGATCGGCCCGGCGACGATATCGCCGCCGAGTGTGGCCACGGCGTCGATGCACGCCCGCAGGTAGGCTTGCGTCCCGGCGACCACCGCCGGGTCGGCGCTGACAAAGTCGCGGTCTGGCCCCATCGCCACGCAGACGCTCGCCCCGAGGCCGAGGCTGCCAAGCAGGTCCGCCGTGCGCGCCGGGTCCCAGTCGCCCGGGGACTCCAGCGGCAGCTCCAGCACGTCGAAGCCCCACGCTTTCAGGCGCGGCGCCAGCGCGGCGATACGGTCGTCGGTCGGTGGCGACATCCAGATCCAGGCGTTTGCGCCGATGGGATTCTTCATCGTTCCTCCTTTCACGGTGAGCGGCGCGGCTCAGGCCGAGGCGAACGCAGCCTCCAGGAATGTTCTGGCCCGCGCCAGATCGGGCCGCACCTGGTCGGCGGTCGCGTGCTCGTACTCCAGTTCGATAACGGCGGGCCGCTGGTAGCCGATGTCGCGCAGCGCCCGCGCCAGCGCGGGGAAATCGACCGTGCCATCGCCGGGGACCACGAGGATGTTCTGGCCGATGGCGTCACGCAGATGCACGTGCTTCACCTGCTCCCCGAGCAACCGGGCGATGGCGGCTACGTCTTCGCCGGCGTGCGTGGCGTGGCTCGGATCGAGCGCCACCCCGACGCTCGGGTGATCGACCAGCGTCATCAGGTCAGCCGCCTGCTGGCCGGTCGCCATCAGCATCGACTTGTGTAGCTCGATGGTCAGGTCCAGCCCGAGGTCCTGCGCCTCGTCGCCAAGCTGGCGCAGATCGGGCGCCACGCGCGCGGCTGCCTCGCGCCACTGACCCGGCGCCGGCTCGACGCCCGATTGCGTCGTCACGCTGTACGCGCCCAGGTCCCGCGCCAGGCGCAGCGTGGCCCGGATGAACGCCATCTGGTCAGCGCGGCTGGCTGGGTCCCCAAAGAGCCCGTTGCCGCCGTTGATGGTGGCCACGGCTATCCCGAGCGCGGCAAGTTGCTCCCGCAGCGCCGCCTTGTCCGCCTCGGTGGCCGTGACGGGGTTGAAGTGCGGGCAGTAGCCGGGGTACATCGCGAGGTCCGCCACCTGGAACCCCTGCCCGGCGATCTCCGTTAGCGCCACCGTCAGGGGATCGTGCCGGAACCCGAGCGTCGAAGCGCCGAGCCTGATCATGCGTGCCTCGCTCATTTCCCGTTTGCCTCAAAGATGACCTTGCCAGATTCACCGTGCGCGAACGTGAGGTAGGCAGCTTCGGCGTCGTCCAGCGCGAAGCGGTGCGTAATCAGATCGCGCACGGTCAGCCCCTGCCGGTACAAATCGAGCAGGCCGAAGTAGTCGCGGTCGACGAAGTACCAGACGCCGTAGGCGGTGAGTTCCTTTTCGAGAAACTGCGACCACGGGTTGATCGTGGCCTTGTGCCCGGCCCCCGCGAAGATGAATTGCCCCTCGTCGCGCACGGCATCGAGCGCGAGGTTGACGCCGGGGTCGCTGCCACTCGCGTCGATGCCGACATCGACGCCCCGCCCGCCGGTGGCCTCGCGGATCGCGGCGAGCGCGTCGCCAGCGCCCGGATCGATGGTGATCTCCGCGCCGAGCCGCTGCGCCAGGTCGCGGCGGTACGGCCCGAGCTCGACCACGATGGTGCGCACGCCGTAGAAGGCGAGCAGGCGCACGAACCCGAGGCCGACTGGCCCGCAGCCGACGACGGCGACGGTGTCACGCGGGCGAAGCTGCACCCGGGAGAGGGCGTGGTAGGCCACACCAAGCGTGTCGCCGCCGAGGAGCACCCCCTCGTCGTACGGCAGATCATCCGGCAGCGGCATCAGGTTGATTGCCGGCACGGCGACGTACTCGCCGTGGCCGTTGAAGACGTAGCCCTGCTGGGCGCAGAAGCGGCGGTCGCCACCCCGGCAGGCCATGCACTCGCCACAGCCGGTGATGATGTTGACGGCCACGCGGTCACCGGCGCGCCACGGCGTCCCGGCGGCGTCGGCCGCCACCTCGCCGACGATCTCGTGGCCGGTATTCCCCGGCCACGCGGACGGGCTGTGGTAGCTCTTCATCTCGCTGCCGCAGATGGCGGACGCGCCAACCCGGACCAGCACGTCGCCCGGCCCCGGCTCGGGAACGGCGACGTCATCGACGGTGACACGGGAGTTTCCCGCAAAGACCACGCGTTTCACGAACTGTGCTCCTTCGTCGTTCTCCCCTCGCCCTGCGCACAGGGAGAGAGGCCAGGGGTGAGGGTCTAGCTTTGCTGCTCCGGTTCACCCGCGTACAACTGGTCATCCCAGACGGTGGTGGCGTAGATCGGCGCGCGGCCCGCCAGCACCGCCATCGCATCGTCGACGGCGGTGGTGAAGCAGCGGCGGTGGCAGTACGAGGTGTCGCCCGCGATGTGCGGGGTCGGGTAGACGAACGGACTGGTGCGGAAGGAAGCGTCCGCTGGCGGCGGCTCGGGCGCGAAGACATCGATGGCCGCGCGGATTTCGCCCGCCTCGGC
>JADYYO010000090.1 GCA_020853615.1 Thermomicrobiales bacterium | reverse complement strand
CGGTCGAAGAGTGGGTGGTGCGCAACGACAGTCCCGACTGGCACCCCTTCCATATCCACGTCAACGACTTCCAGGTGATGTCGGTCAACGGCGAGCCCCAGCCGCTGCGCTACGACGACACCACCTCGATCCCCCCGCACGGCGAGATCGTCATCCGCATCCCCTTCCGCGATTTCACCGGGAAGTTCGTCTACCACTGCCACATCCTGACCCACGAGGACTTCGGCATGATGGCCGTGGTCGAGGTGGTCGAGCCGGGCGGAGCGACCTCGGCCGGCGGCATCACCGTGGTGGCGACCGGGCTCGCCAGCCCGCGCGGCATGGCCTGGGACGATGCCGGCGCGCTCTATGTCGCCCAGGCGGGAACGGGCGATACCGCCACGTCGGTCGGCGCGGCCGCCAGCCTGGTGCGCATCGCGGGCGGCTGCCCGGTCGCGGTCGCCAGCGGCCTGCCCTCCACGCCCGATCCCTTCCGCGATGTCATGGGGCCGGAGGACGTGGCCATCCTCGACGGCCAGCTCTACGTCCTGCAGGGCGCCACGGGGCTGCTGCAGGAGATGAACCCCGCCACGCCGAACGGGGTGTACACGGTCAACGCCGACGGCACCCTGAGCCTGCTGGCCGACTTGACGGCCTGGATCCTGGCCAACCCGACCGATCTCACGCCCGGCGATGCCAACGACCTCGGCGAGCCGTACCGCATGCAGGCGGGCGAGAACGGCCTCTGGGTGCTGGAGTCGAACCGGGGCGAACTGCTCTGGGTCGAGCTCGACGGCCAAGTCACCCGCGTCGTCGATCTCTCCCCGGATCACCCCGTCTGGACCGCCCTAGCCATCGCACCCGATGGCAGCCTCTATGCCGGCACGCTGACCCCGTCGCCGCACCTGGAGGGCTCGGCGCGGGTGGTGCGCATCACGCCGGAGGGCGAGGTGCGCGATGCCTGGAGCGGCCTGTCGACCGTCACCGGCCTGGCCTTCGGCCCGGACGGCTCGCTCTACGCGCTGGAGATGGCGACCGAGATCACCCCGGATGGTGGCATGCCGCCCGGCACCGGCCGCGTGGTGCGGCAGACCGGGCCGGAGAGCCACGAAGTGGTGCTGACCGGCCTCGAGTATCCCATCGCGCTCGAACTGGGGCCGGATGGCGCCCTCTACGTCGCCCTCCCGGCCTATGGCGCCAACGACCAGGCCGGGGCCATCATCCGCGTCGATCTCGATCACCCGCGGCCGATGGTCATGGACACCACCCTGCTGACCGGCGCCCGTTGCCCGGAGGCGGCGATCTACACGCTGCCACGACCCGACGCCACGCCCGAATCGCTGGCCGGCATGCACGATCACGATGCCACGCCGGTGGCCATCCCCGGCGATCCGAACGCCGCCGGCGCGCGGACCGTCGCCATCAGCGACTACGCCTACGACCCGTCGCCGCTGCAGGTCGCGGCCGGCACGACGGTGACCTGGACAAACAGCGACCCGGTGCCCCACACGGCGACCGCCAGGGACGGCAGCTTCGACACCGGCAATATCGCCCCGGGCGCAAGCGTCAGCCTCACCTTCACCGTGGCCGGGTCAGTCGACTACACCTGCCTCTACCACCCGAACATGGCCGGGACGATCGCGGTGAAGTGAGTCGAGGAGAAGAGACGGCGAGACGGCAAGCCGGCCAGTCGGCAAGAGACGAGTCGAGGAGTCGAGGAGTCGAGACGGCGAGGCGACAAGTCGGCCAGTCGGCAAGAACGACGGAAGCCGTGAGCCAGTAGCCAAAGGCCAATAGCTGATAGCCGATAGCCAAAGGCGAACAGCCAACAGCTCCTCGCCACGTATTGACATGCATCAATATCTCGCGCAGAATGCGCGCATGAGCGAGCGACCACGTCTGGCCCGATGTTGCGAGATCCCCGCGGCGGCCCGCCCGCTGCCGGAGGGGGAGCGGGAGCGGATGGTAGCGGCATTCCGCGCCCTGGGCGATGCCACGCGGCTGGAGATCTTCCGCCTGCTGGCCGCGCACGACGGGCCGATCTGCGCCTGCGACGTGGTCGATCGCTTCGGATTGTCGCAGCCGACCATCTCCCACCACCTGCGCATTCTGCGCGAGGCGGGGCTGGTGACCGTCTCGCGGCGGGGCGTCTGGGCCTGGTACGCCCCCGACCCGCGCGGGCTGGCCTGGCTGCAGGAGGTCTTTGCTGATCTGGCCGCCGTCGAGACGACGCCAGACCAGCCGGAGGAGCGGCTCGCCGCGAGCGGGTGAGCCATTTTTGTTGCCCTGTCATATAGACAGGCATCGATATCTGGCCGCCGCGAGGGCGGCAGGAAGGCAACGCCATGGCAACGACGCGCGATCAGGAGAGCGACACGATCCGCGAAACGGTGCGGGAGAAGTACGGCGACATCGCCCGGGGGGTGCTGGCCGGCGCGGGTTCAGCGCAACGGGACGATCCGATCACCAGCGATCTCTATTCCCGGGATGAGGCGACGGCGATTCCGCTGGCGGCGCTGCAAGCCTCGCTCGGCTGCGGCAACCCGATCGCGCTCGCCGACTTGCGGCCGGGCGAGACGGTCCTCGATCTCGGCTCGGGGGGTGGCATCGATGTCCTCCTCTCGGCGCGGCGGGTCGGGCCGGAGGGGTTCGCCTACGGGCTCGACATGACCGACGAGATGCTGGCCCTGGCCGAGGAGAATCGGCAGCAGGCGGGGGCGGAGAATGTCGCCTTCCTCAAGGGGCAGATCGAGGCGATTCCCCTCCCCGAGGCGTCGGTCGATGTGATCGTCTCCAACTGCGTCATCAACCTGGCGGCCGACAAGGGCCAGGTGCTGCGCGAGGCGTACCGCGTACTGCGTCCGGGCGGCCGCTTCGCCGTCTCCGACGTGGTGGCGCAAGGCGAACTGCCTGACGACCTGCGCACCGACATGGAGGCGTGGGTCGGCTGCATCGCCGGCGCGTTGGAGGAGCAGGAGTATCGCCGCCTGCTGATGGAATCGGGGTTCGGCGACGTCGACGTCGAGGTGACGCGCGTCTATGACCCGGCTGAGCTGGCGGCGAGCGTCGGCGGCGGGTGTTGCGGCAGCGGCGGCGCGTGCTGCGGTGAATCCTCCGCGATCGCCTGGGACGACAGCGCCTACGCCCGCTTCGCCGCCTCGGGCGGCCGGCTGGTCAGCGCCTTCGTGCGGGCGCGGAAACCGGAGTAATACGGAATCCGGGTAATGCCTGCCGCCTGGCCCAACCCTCACCCCCGACCCCTGGACTTTGGCCTTTTCGGCTGTGCCACCGCCACCGCCCGGCGCGTACGGACGCTGGTGACGGGGAATTTCGGACACTTTTTGCAGTGTCCGGGAGCAAAGTGCCCGAAATTCCCCGAAAACGCCGTCATGGAGAACCCCTCCCCGAGGCGAAAAAAGAGCCAAAGTCCAGGGGAGCGTGCAGCGAGATGTCGTGACAGACGTAAGGTCTTTCCGCGGAGGTCGTCTCACGCGTTCGGATAGTTCACGCCGTCTCGACGTCACCCCTCCCCGCTCCCACCGCAGTGGGAGAGGGGCTGGGGGTGAGGGCCGGCCTCGGCAAGACGACGATCATTCCCCGGATTCCGTATACAGCGGCGTGCGCAAGACGTGTCATGCTGAGGCACGAAGCATCTCGGCGCAGGGGAGACAGGGTTGCCGGGAGCCGAGATCCTTCGCTGCGCTCAGGATGACACCATTTCCGCGCGGCGCTGTAACCCGCCGAGACGTTTCTGAAACCCGGTCAAAAGCAGAGCGCCGACAAACCGGACTTGCGTCAGATCCGTCGGCGCTCTTCTGGCCGTTCGCTTTCGGGTGTTGCCACCTGTCCGCGTCTGGCTTGTCGTGAACGTACACCCTGCATGACCCGTTGTCAATACCCTCCGCGAAATTCGATCGAGGCCGTCCGGCAGGACAAGGTCGGAGCGATCCTCGGGTGCTGTCGCGCATAATGCCGGCCGGGGCGACGCGGTGGCCCGGTCGAGATGGCTGGCCCCCGGCGCCCGATGGCGCGATCGCACCGCGGGGAGGGTGTGGGTGGTGGAGCAGGCGGGATGAATCCGTACCTGGCGCTGGCGGTGGCGATCGTGACGGAGGTCGTGGCGACCTCGTCGCTGCGCGCCTCCCATGGCTTCACCCGGCTCGGGCCGAGCCTGCTGGTGATCGTGGGCTACGGCATCGCCTTCTATCTCATGAGCATCGTTCTGCGCTCTCTCCCGCTCGGCACCGCGTATGCCATCTGGTCGGGCGTCGGCACGGCGGCGACGGCGGTCGTCTCCTGGGCGGTCTACAAGGACCATCTCACCCCGCTCACGGCCGCCGGGATCGCGCTGGTGATCGTCGGCATCGTCGTCATGAATCTCTCCGGAGCGCACCGCTGAGACCCTCGACAGCCGGTTTGTGAGGCCGATCCGGGGCCGCTATCCTCGCACCAGAGGAGAGACGATGCCCGAGTCCGAGCACCTGACAAGCCATG
>JADYYO010000089.1 GCA_020853615.1 Thermomicrobiales bacterium | reverse complement strand
GTTCGGCGCCGACTCACCCCTTGGCCGCCCGGCGCAGCCCGCCGAGCTCGCCCCGCTCTACGTCTTCCTCGCCTCGGACGAATCGAGCTACATCGCTGGCGAGATCGCGGGCGTGACGGGCGGCAAGCCGCTGGTCTAGCGATGGACACACGGGAGGGAGCACCGATGGCGGAGCAGCGCCCCGACGACGATGCCATGACCGAAGACGAGCTGCGGCAGCGCGAAGAGGTCGCGCCGCCGGCGGCGATCGGCGATGTCGAAGACGCCGTCACGCCCTTCGTCGGCGGCGAGCTGACCGAGTGGCGGACGCCCCGCCCCGATCAGGATGCGGGGAATGACCATCCGGATGAGTGATATGAAATCCGGGTAATGACCGCCGCTTTGCCACGGCGTGCCCTCACCCTCCGGTGGGAGAGGGGGGATATTTCACGGGGATTTGCTTCATCGCCGAAACCTTTATACCAAATGAGGGCAGAATGTTTAAATTTTTCACGATATCATGCAAAAACCTTCCCCTCTCCCACCACTGCGGGAGAGGGGATGGGGGTGAGGGCACGCCGAAGTCACGGTGGTCATCCGGAATCCGTATGGCCGGCGGCCCCTCGCCTTCTACGGAGCAGCGGCCGGGCCGACCGGGCCGCGCGGCTCGATCCTGGCGCGTTCATCGGCGCGCTCGTCCTCCTGGCGGAAGATCGCGGTCAGGATGCCGAGCACCGGGATCAGGAAAAAGAGACCGCCGGGGATCCACATGACGAGCCCCCCGATCTGCTGATCGCTGAGGGTCGAGAGGCCCCAGGTCGGCTCCATCGCCGCGTAGGTGCGGTAGAGCGGGGTATCGGCGAAGGTCAGCAGGATGCCGAGCAGCATCCCCTCGACAAACGGCGGCACGAGGTAGGGGATCGCCCATGCGTAAGAGAGCCGCCGCCGCCCCCCGGCGGGATGGATGACCGGCCACCAGTAGAGGAGCGCGACGCCGAAGAACATGAGGTGCTCGAGATCGTGCGTCAGCGTCCGGCCCTGCGCGGCATCGTAGAAGGCCGGGACGTGCCAGATGGCGACGGTAAGCGTGAACGCCACGACGGCCACGATCGGGTTGGTGAGGACGTCACCGATCCGCGACAAGACGCTCCCGGGCGTCATCTGCCGCGCCACCCAGCGACGAGCGCCTACCGGCAGCCCCCACAGCATCGGTACGAGCGGTTTCCCCAGGAGGAGCAGCGGCGGCGCGGCCAGCAGCAGCAGCAGATGCTGGACCATGTGCATGAAGAAGAGCCGCTCGCTGTACGCGGCGATCGGCGACAGCAGCGCCAGCAGGAGCGCGACGAGCCCCGCGAAGAACGCCGTGGCCTGCCCGGCCGACACCGCGCCACCATGGGCCACGCGGCTGAGCCGGGACCACCCGACCCAGTAGAGCGCCGCGGCCACGCCAAGTCCCAACAGCGGCAGCGGCTCGTTGACCCAGGCAGCCCAGAACGGCCCCGTCGGCACGGCGTGACCGGGGAGCGCGAACACGCCGAGAAGACCACTGCCGAGATGCTCGATGAACACGACTCCGCCTCCCTGGACCAATCCTGGCCAGTGTACTCCGGCGGGCGCGATCGGCCGTGAGACTCCGGGTCTCGCCGGCCTTTATCGCGCTCCGGCCGCCGCGATCTCCTCGTCGCTCAGCCAGTAGACCTCGCGCGCCGTCTCCGCGCTGACCAGCTCGTCGCGCAGGTCGGCCAGCACCGCCGCGCGGCCCCGCTGCCGCGGGTCGCTCCAGCCGCCCCCGGTGCTGGTGATCAGCCGCGCCACGTCCCCCTTCTGCAGCGGGTAGCGCGCGTCTTGCCCGCGAGATGGTTCGGCCGGCCGTCGGCGTGGAGGATCTCGACCGCGTTCATCGAGCCGTCGCGGCCGCCATCGACGCCCCAGGGCAGGTATTTGTGCCGGCCGAAGGTCACAGTGATGAAGCCTCCATCATCGCTGCCGTGAAACACGCCGGGGTTCATGCCGTGGTGGCGCCGCCTCGCGGCATGACCACTCAGGATGCGGTAGTCGCGGATCAGCCCGGGGCCACCCCGGAACTGCCCCTCGCCCCGGGCGCGGTGTTGAAAGCGTAGCGGTCGACCTGGATGCCGTAGATCACCTCGGTCACCTCGACCGGCAGGATGTAGGTCTCGCCATCCCCCAGGCAGACGGGCTCGCCTTCGCCATCCTGATCGATCCCCGCGCCCCAGCCGCCGGCGTTCGGCTCGACCAGGATGGCCGGCTGGGTCGTGTCGGGGTGGATGGTGTAGGTGACGTCGGCGCAGACGCTCATGAAGTGGCCTGCCGCCAGCCGGTGCGGCACATGCGGGGCCATCGCCTTCCAGACGAGGTCGGCGGCGAAGATCATCGAGTCCCAGTAGGTCGACACCGGCGCCGGCCGCTGCGCGGTGAAGACCGTCTCCTCGGGGCAGATGATCTTCATCGCCCGGAAGCACCCCTCGTTGGCCGGGATGTGGGGGGCGGTCAGCGCCTTGAAGACCATGCGCACGGCGGCATCGGACCCCGTCCATGTGCAGTTGACCGGGCCGCGCGTCTGCGGATCGGTGCAAGTGAAGTCGCAGAGGAACGCGTCGTCGGCCACCGTCACCGTGATGGTGCAGTGGATCGGATCGCTGGTGACGCCGTCGTCGTCGATCCAGTCCTCGGCCGTGAAGACCCCCTTCAGCAGCTTCTCCAGCTCGCGCGCGGTCATCGCCTCGCCGTAGTTGAGCAGCGCGGCGATCGCCTGCCGCACCTGCGGCGCGCCGTAGCGCGCGAAGAGGTCGGCGAAGCGACGCGCGCCGAGCCGGCAGGAGGCGACCTGCGCCCAGACGTCGCCGAGCGTCATCTCGGGCGTGCGCACGTTCGCTTCGATCATGTCGAGCAATACCTGATTCGGCTCCCCCTCGTTGAAGAGCTTGACGCAGGGGAACTGCAGCCCCTCCTGCCAGATATCGACCGCGTCGGTCGTCCACGAGCCGGGGTCCTTGCCGCCGACCTCGGTCCAGTGCGCCTTGTTCGCCGAGAAGCCGACCAGCTCGCCGTCGACGAAGATCGGCATGACGAGCGAGACATCGGAGAGCTGGGTGCCGCCGCCAGAGTAGGGGTCGTTCGTGACGATGATATCCCCTTCCTTCAGCCCCTCGCGGCCGAACGTCTAGAGGGCAGAGCGTGCCGCGAAGGCCATCGTGCCGAGGAAGCTGCCGACGCCGTTCCCCTGTGCCAGCAACTGCCCCCGGTCATCGGTGATGCCGCAGCAGTAGTCGAGCACCTCGTAGATGATCGAGCTCTTCGAGGTCCGCTGCAATGAGACGAACATCTCGTCGCCGATGGCGTTGAGCGCGTCCTTGATGATCTCGGCGGTAAAGGGATCGAGCCGCGTTTCCGTCGGCGCGGTCATAGGTTGTTCTCCTCTCCTCGGGCG
>JADYYO010000088.1 GCA_020853615.1 Thermomicrobiales bacterium | reverse complement strand
GTGGAGGTGCAGCCGCTGGTGCAGAAGGTGGCGCGCAAGCGGCGGGGGCTGGACGCCTTCTACCGGGCGCGCAACGCCCGGCTGCTCGATCTGCTGGAGCGCTTCGGCGGGATGCCGCTCGGCAGGCTGCGGCAGACAACGACCATCTGGCCGAGCGCACTGCCCAGTGACCTCGATGCCTCGGTCCGCAACGCCGCCAGGCTCGTCGCCGGCGGCATCCACTCGCGACGCACGGCCGTAGCCACGCTCGGCGGCGGCGATCCCGAGGCGGAGTGGAGCAAGGTGCTGGACGAGGCGCGGGCGCTGGCCGAGATTGGCGGAGGGGAGACAGGGGGAGCTGGACGGAGTGATCGCGGGGCGCAAGTGGAGGGGGAGGCGGGATGACGACGCGGGCCGATCTGCGCATCTCCCTGCGCCTCCGGCTGGAGGATAGCGGCAGCGACCCCCTCTGGGACGACGCGACGCTCGACGCGGCGATCGCGGCCGCGATCCGCGCCTACGGCGCGGCCTTTCCCCGGCAGGTGACGGCCGGGGTGGCGGTGCCGGCGGGCGCGAAGCGGGTGGCGACCGGCCTGGAGATCGAACCGGGCGGCATCGCGCGCGTCCTCGATGCCGCGGGCATCTGGGTGCCGCCCTGGCCGGCCGGGCCGGAGCGCGACGGCGAGCGCGGGCAGGCGTGGCGCTGGTGGGGCGGCGATCTGGTGCTGGCGGAGCCGGCGGCCGCCTCCGGGGCGGGGATCTGGACGATCGAGCACCGGGCGGGGCGGGAGCCGCCGGCGACCGACGGCGAGGCGATCGATGTCATCCCCGGCGACGAGGAGATCGTTCTCGGCCTCGCCGCCTCGGCCGCCCTCACGCGCCGCGCCGTCGAGGACGCCAAGCGCGGCGCCCGCGGCCACACAGCCGCCCTCGCCGCCGCCGCTCGCCAAGCCGCCGACGCGCTCATCGCGCGCCGGAAGCGCCGGGTGCGAGGGTGATAGGTGATGGGTGATCCGGTCATGGGGCCGTAGGGGCGACACCTGTGTTGCCCGCCGCCCCTGCTGGGCGGGTCATGTCTGGCCACGCCGTTGCCATCATGGACCTTCGCGGCGGATCGGCCCAGGCGACGCCGGCGTCGCCCCTACACCCGAACCCCCATCACCCAACCCCTAACACCCATCACCCCAAAGGAGTTTCCGTGCCGCAGACACACGATATCACGCTCAACGATGTTGGCTACGCGGTCGTGCCGGGGAGTTTTCGCAAACGTTCGGCGCCGCCGCTGGATGGGACGCAGTCGCGGGAGGTGCGGCGGATCGAGCTGGGGCCATTCGCCGGCGGGCAGGGGCAGGCGATCGCCAGCGGGGCGCGGCGAGGCTGGAGCTCGGTCGGGGCCGGTCCCTGCTTCGATGGGCAGGGGATCGAGCCCTTTCCGCACGCGATTGGCTACACCGACGCCGGGCTCCTCGATCTGCCGGCGACCGGGAAGCGCGCCCACGGGCTGGTGGCGGGAAATAACGCCTACGTCGGGATCGGGCAGCGGCTCTACAAGAGCGTGGCGCTGACCGGGGGGACCTGGGGCGACTTCGCGGTGGCGGTCGACTTCGGGACGGGGTTCGTTATCTCGGGGCTGGCCTATTTCCAGGACGACGTGATGGTGCTGTCCAGCTCGGGGAACGACCTGCGGCGGCACAACACGGCGAGCGGCAACACCGTCATCTGGCGGGGCGGGGAGAAGGGGCAGGTCGGCTGCGGCTACGCGGGGGAGCTGATCTACGCGGCGCGGGCGGCGAACAAGCAGGAGGAGATCCGTCTCTCCGGCACGAAGTGGAACGGGGCGGCGGTCACCCACACGCGCTACCTCGACAGCCCGGTGCTGACGATGGCGCTCTACAACGGCAAGGTGGCGATCGCGACGAAGACGAGCCTCTGGCTGATGGGGGGCCAGCCCTACCCGGGCGAGCCGGATGACCCGACGGTCAGCGCCGACACGAGCAAGGCCCCGGCGTGGATCGGCGATCCCGAGCCGTTGATGACCCATGGGACGGTGGCGACGGGAGACGATTTCACCTTTCTCTGCAGCTACCGGGGGCGGCTCTACACCTGGCTGGCCGGGCGAGTCGCCGCCCTCGACGATGCGGCCGGGCGCGGCCGCTGGGAGCGGATGGGGCCGGAGGGGGTGCGCTGCTGGGGCGGGACGGTCGTCGGCGACTGGCTGGCCGTCGCCATCGAGGGGCGCTACGGCGGGCAGGAGCTCTGGGGCTTCAATGGCGATGGCTGGTGGCTCCTCGCCCGGCGCGAATCGCCGGGGATGCTCTGGCCCTGCGTTGTGGGTGGTGCGGGCAACCGCGATCTCCTCCTCTTCCGGGACGGCAGCGCCACCTACGATCTCTACCGGCTGATCTGGCGCGGCGCGAGCGTCCACACCTACGCCGTCGCCAGCTCCTGGACCTCGAGCCTGCTCGACGCGGGCGACGCGACACGGGAAAAATGCTGGCGGGCGATCGGGTCGACCTTCGCGCAGCCGGCCTCGCGCGGCAACGCGGCCTCGGCCGACCGCATCACCGTCACCCTCGAATACAGCCTCGACGATGGGGCAACGTGGGCCGTGGCGGCGAGCGCCAGCACGACCGCCGCCTCGGCGCGGGGCCTCACGCTGCAGTCGGCGTTCGAGACGAACCCGGCGGGCCCGCCCGCCTCGCGGCATCTACAGGTGCGGGTGAGCTGGAGCTCGATCAGCGACTGGGCGCCGGTGCTGGTGAACGCGTGGGTCGAATATGTGCCGCTCGACAACGCGCCGCCGCGTCGGCGCTGGGAGCTGGCGGTCGACGCTGGCGACCGACGGGTGCGGCGGGATGGCAACCGCGATGCGCGCGACGGGCGGCAGGCGGCTGCCGCGCTCTGGGAGGCGTGGGAGGGGCGGCACACCCTCCGCTTCGTGGAGCCGGGGCGGGCGTTCTGGGAGCCCGGCCACCTGCCGAGTCTCGCGCTCTGGCTGAAGGCCGACACCCTCTCCGGTCTGCTCGATGGCGAGCCGGTGGCGCGCTGGCCCGATGCGACCGGGATCGGCGTCGCCGCGACGCAGGCGAGCGCGGCGAACCGGCCCCGCTATCGTGTCGGCGCGCAGCACGGGCTGCCGGCCGTCCGCTTCGACGGCAACGACTGGCTCACCGTCGCCTCACGCCTCGGCATCACCGAGCAGCCTTTCAGCCAGTTCGCCGTCTGGAAGGCCGGCGGGCCGCAGCAGGCGCTGATGCTCTGGGCGAACAGCAGCGGGCTGCTGGTGACCGACTTCGACGACGATGTCGGCATCTACAGCGGCGGGGTCGTCTTCAACTTCGACGCGCACCCTTTCGGGCAATGGCGCCTCGTCGCTGGCATCCACGACGGCGCGGCTGGCTCGCTGACGGTCGATGGCGGCGCCCCGACGATCGGGGACACCGGCGCCCTCGCGCCCGGCGGCGATCTGACGATCGGCGCGGGGGTGGCCGGGGCCGACCGCTGGCTGCAGGGCGATCTGGGTGAGTTGGTGATCACCCGCGCCGCCCTGACGACGGCCGAGCGGCAGCGGCTGGAGGGGTACGCGGCCCACAAGTGGGGGCTGGTGGCGAACCTGCCCGGGGATCACCCCTATCGTGATGAGCCGCCGCTGGCCGAATACCGCGTGCGGATCGAGGAGATCGAGGAGCGGGTCGGCAAGCCGGGCGACGCCGGCCGCTGGGGACAGAGCGTGGTGGCGCTGACGCTGGCCGAGGTGTGATGCGGGCGCCAGAGGCTGAAAGCCTCTGGCTATCCCAGAAAATTCCCATAAATGGGGCCATCACCTCGTAAGATGTCATCTTCATCCCGCTCTAGCGGGCTTCCGTTCGGTAGCCAGAGGCTTTCAGCCTCTGGCGCCGCAGATGACGCGCTCGACCTTGTCAACCAGTCCCAACATACCCCGTTTGCCATGTCGCGGGCCGAGTTCCTCGGTTTCCCGCGATGCCAACAGACATGGAGCGCAACACAAGGAGACGAGATCGATCATGGGAGACGCCGAACGAATCCCTCCCCGCGCGGCAGGGACGAGTCATACCACGCGGTCCTCGAGCCAGGCGGCAACGATCGACCCGGCGGCGGTGCCGCTGCTGGGGCCGGCCACGGCGACGCCCGCGCAAGCGCTGGCGATGGCCCGCGAGGCGGGCGCGGCGCGGATGGAGGAGGTTTCGGCCTTCGTCGCCGAGCTGTGGCGGCTCGGCGTGGAGGCGGGGTACGACCCGGCGGTCGTCTTCGCCCAGTTCTGCCTGGAGACGGGCACGGGAACCTCGCCCGCTTGGCGCGAGCGGCTCAACCCGGCAGGGCTCGGCATCGGGGATGTGACCGATGAGGGGATCGGCTTCCGGAATGGGACGGAGGCGGCTCAGGCCATGCTCGTCCACCTCTCCGCCTACGTCCGCGGCTACGACCCCCATCTCTGGCGCTACCTGCCGCTCGACCCGCGCTACCTGGCGCCGCTGCGCGCCGGCTACGGCGGGACGGTGACGACCCTGGCCGACTTGGGGAATGGCCGCTGGGCGACTGACCCCGCCTACGCGGCCAAGATCGCGCGGCGGCTGGAGACGCTACGGAGCCGGCAAGTGGGCGAGCCGGCAAGCCGGCAAGAAGAGCGTCGGGAGCCGGCAGGCGGAAGTCGTGAGCCAGCAGCCAACAGCCAAAAGCCAGAAGCCAGCGCCCAACATCCATCCCCCGCGAACATCGTCTGGATCGGCACGCCGAACTGGCACGCGCGGACCGATGGGCAGAAGCCGGTGGCGATCGTCTATCACGTCACCGACGACCTCGTCTTCGAGCATGTTCGCGCGCACTTCACCAACCCCGCCTCGCGCGCCTCGGCCCACTTCGTGGTCGGGCGCGACGGCACGCTCTGGCAGTTCGTCGCCACCCGGCACGCGGCCTGGACGAACGGTGATTTCGCGGGCTGGCGGCAGGACATCCCCTGGCTGAACGCGGCGATCGCCCGCTGCTACCACGCTACGCGCAACCCGAACGGCCGGATGAACCTGAACGATTTCTGCTGCAGCATCGAGTTCATGG
This sequence comes from Thermomicrobiales bacterium, assembly GCA_020853615.1. Taxonomy (GTDB): domain Bacteria; phylum Chloroflexota; class Chloroflexia; order Thermomicrobiales; family UBA6265; genus JACCXM01. The sequence goes on along the minus strand of JADYYO010000088.1, from coordinate 2,806 downwards.
GCAAGCCGGGGATGGAATTCACGCCCGCCCAGTTCGTGCGCGCGGTCGAGATCACGCGCTACCTGCTGGGGCGCTACCCCGGCATCCGCCCGAACCGGGGCCACCTGCTGCGCCACGCCGACATCAACAGCGTCAGCCGCCCCTACTGCCCCGGCCCGACCTTCCCCCTCGGCGAGGTCATCGAGGCCGTGGGCGGGGACGCGGCGGTGATGGGGTGACGATGGGTGATGGGTGATGGGTGATAGGGAAGACGAACGACCGACCTGTCGTTTCCGACATCGGCCATCTGTCATCCGACATCGATCCCCCACCACCCACCACCCCCGGAGGACGTCATGACAGAGACGCTCATTCTCGGCGTGCCGATCGTCGTGCTGGCGCCGGGGCTGGTCGAGGTCTTGAAGAAGTGCGGGCTGCCGGCGCGTTACGCCGGGCTGGCCGCGATCGGCTGCGCGGCGCTGCTGGCGGCGTTGGCCGACGTGGCCGGGCTGGAGATGCCGGGCTCGGGGTTGGCATGGCCGGCGCGGCTCGCCGCCTGGGCGCTGGCCGGGATCGTCTACGGGTTGGCCGCGGCCGGCCTCTACGCGCAGGGGAAGACGCTGGCAGCGGGACGAGGCGGCGACGCCTGAACGGGGCCGGGAGGGGCAGATTGCCCCTCCCGGCCCCGTTGCTTGGGACGATCGGTCTCTATGCCGTTCGCCCTAGCAGCCGCTCACGCCGGAACAGTTATCGGGCGTGTTGCCGCTGATCGTGGCGCCGTTGAGGTTCACGGCGCCGCCGTTGTTGGAGATGCCCCCGCCGGAGACCGCCGTCGTGGCCGTGTTGCCGGTGATCCTCGTGGCGGCGTCGAGGGTCAGCGTGCCGCTGCGGACCGCGATGCCGCCGCCAGCGTCCCGCGTGGCTGTGTTCCCCCAGACGACACAGCCGTGGAGGACAAGGGGTTGGTCGCTTCGCTGATAGAGGCCTCCGCCGGCCGCGGCGCTGTTCCCCGTGATGGCGCAGTCGGTGAGGGTAGCCGCCCCGTCGACGGCGTTGTCCAGCCCCCCTGCCGCACTCCCTTGTGCCTCGTTGCCCGCCAGCGTAGACCCGGTCATGCTCAGCGCGCCGTAGTTGAGAACCCCGGCGGCGCCAAGTGCGCGGCCACCGGTGATGCGCACGCCGCGCAGGCGCTGAAGATCGATCGTGGGGCTCGTGTTGATGTTGCCAACCACGAGAACCCGACCCTGCCCCTGGGCGTCGAGGATGGTGTTGCTGGCCGGGTCGTCGCCGGCGCCGGCGTCGGCGCCGATGACCGTGACGGTCATGTTGCCGGGGATGTGGTCCCGGAAGGCTCCGGCCCGGCGGTAGCGCCGGGCGTGGTCGGATATCAGGTCAGGCTGGGCAGCCCGTGCCGCCGAACGCGTTCACGCAGTCGTCGGGATGATTGCCGGTCACGCTGCTGTCCGCGCTCACGGAGACGGTTCCGGCCCAGTTGAGGATGCCGCCACCATTCCCGGGGCCCGCCGTGGCGGTGTTGTTGGTCACGACGCTGCCGTTCTTCAGCACCAGCGTGCCGAAGTTGATGCCTCCTCCGCCAGAGGCGGCCTGGTTCGCCTCGACGCGGGTCGCGTCGAGCGTCAGCGTGCTGTTGTTGAGGAAGCCGCCGCCGCGCCCGCCGGCGCCCTGCGACACGTTGTACGCGATCCCGCACGACATCAGGAGCGCCGAGCTACCACCGGAGACGCTCACACCGGCGCCGGATGGCGCCAAGCCCGTTGACTGGCAGTTGGTCACCTGCACCCGCTCCATGGTCAGGCTGGCGCCATCTGGGCGGACGAGGATGCCGCCGCCGACGTCGCCGTTGCCGCGCGTGATGGTCAGATCGGTGATCGTGACGGTGACGCCGGAGGCGATGTCGAAGACGCGGCTCGTTGTCCCGCCGTCGAGGATCGTGCCCCCATCGCCATCCCCGGCGCCGATGATGGTCAGGTTCTTGGGGACCACGACGCTGGTAGCGTAGGTGCCGGGGCAGAGGCGGATCGTGCCGCCCGTGGGTGTGCCGGCGATGGCGGCCTGGAGCGAGGTGTAGGCGCAGCCGCTGGGGCAGACATCGCACCCGCCGACGCACGTCCCCGCCTGGCAGGTCGCATTCGGCGGGCAGTCGTCCACCGAGCAGCACTGCTGGCACTCACCATTGCCGCAGCAGTGTTTGCCCGTCCCGCATGCCGCGTCGCCCGCGCAGCCGCACAGCCCATCGACGGCCCGGCAGACCGTCGCGCCGCTCGGGCAGCAGACCGACTCCTCGTTGATGTCCTCGCAGCAGACGGTGGTGCAGTTCGGCCCCGATGTGCCGAAGACGGAGGTGTAGTGGCAGGTATGGTCCGCGTCCGAGCAGGTCCCGGACTGGCAGGTCCTGTCGGCACAGGGGCCGCAGTCGACCTGCTGGCCGCAGTTGTTGGGCACCTGGCCGCACTTCGGGTTGGCGCTGCCCGTGGCGCAGGTGGTCTCCTTCGACTCCGGCTGGCAGCAGTGGCCGTTGCTGTCGCAGGTCGTCGTGCCGTCGGCGCAGCAGGTTGGGCTCCCGGTCGCATCCTGGCAGCAGATGGTGGCGCAGCCGGGGCCGTCGCCGCCGGTGACCGGGGAGTAGGCGCAGTGATGATCCTGGCAGCTCGCGCGCTGGCAGGTTTCGGTCGCGCAATTGGCATCCGCGCAACAGTCGCCGCTCACACAGGCGTGGTCGCAGCAGACCTGGCCGGCGGCGCAGGCATCGCGCTCGCCATCAGCGCAGCAGTCGCCGGTGAGGCAGTTGCCGTTGCAGCAGAGCTGG
>JADYYO010000087.1 GCA_020853615.1 Thermomicrobiales bacterium | reverse complement strand
CGGCTGGTTGCCGAGGAAGACGTTCTCCGCGATCGAGAGCGCCGGCATGCAGGAGAGCTCCTGGTAGATCATGCCGATCCCGCGCGCCTTCGCCTCGGCCGGCGAGGCGAAGCGGACCCGCTCTCCGTGCAGCAGCATCTCCCCCTCGTCGGGAGTGTGTACGCCGGAGAGGATCTTCATCAGCGTGCTCTTGCCGGCGCCGTTCTCCCCGATCAGCCCGTGGATTTCGCCGGGCCGGAGATCGAAATCGACCCCGTCGAGAGCGGTGGCGCCGCCGAAGCGCTTGGTGACGCCGCGGAATGCCAGGATCGGCTCCGCGGCGTCACCAGACGCCATGACCTGATGCGTGGGCTGCTCCGCGCTCCCCGCGGCCGATGTTGCGGTCATGGTCGATCGCCTCGCTGCTCCCACGCACTCGTCAGCGCACTAGTACTGCATGTTGTCGTGCAGCCAGATATAGCCGGGGGCGTTCTGGATGGTAATCGACCCGCCGTCGGTCCGAATGAACTTCGGCACGCCGCCCTCGGAATTGTCGGTGCCCGAGACCGTCAGGTACCCGGCCCAGATCGCGCCGCCGTGGATGCGGCCGCTCGGGTTGATCACGGAGGCGGTCATCTTGTTGGCCAGGATCGCCTCGCAGGCGTTCTTCTGGCCGTCGACGCCGACGATCTTCACCTGATCCTGCTTGCCGGCGGCCTCGATGACGCTCGAGGCGGCCAGGGCCATGTCGTCGGAGTGGAAGAAGCCACCCTTGACGTTCGGGAAGCGCTGCAGCAGGTCCTGCCAGAGCGAGGCGACCTGGTCGACCTTCCAGTCGCCCGGCGTCTCGTCGACGACCTTGATGTTCGGGTACTTGGCGACCGTCTCGTGGAACCCTTCGGCCCGGCCCTGCGCGCCGGTGTGCGCGAGTTGGCCCTGGGTGTGGATGACTTCGCCCTCGTAATCCATCGCCTTGAAGAGCTCTTCGGCGATCGTCTTCCCCATCTGCACGTTATCCGGCTCGAGGAAGGTCAGGTGCCCATACTGCTCGAACTCGGCCGGGTCCTGCACGAAGCGCGTGTCCATGTCGATCAGCGGCACGCCCTTGGCGATGATCTGGTTCGCGGCGTCGACCAGCGCGCCGCTCGCCGACGGGTGGACGGCGACGAAGTCGAAGTCCTGCGAGGCGATCGACTGTAGGTCCTGCAACTGCTTCTCGACGCTGAACTCGCCGTCAAACGAGGTCACCTCGACGCCGAGGAGGCTGCCGAAGAACTGGACGACGTCCATCCCGTGCGAGACCCAGGTCGAGGCCGCACCGACCTCGGAGGTGGCCGCGGTGTACTTCTTCGCCGGCAGATCCTCCGGCAGGAGCCCGAGCGAGGCCAGACCCTGCGCCGCCGTCGCGTGGCGACCGACGCCGGTCGCCATCGCCAGCGCCCCGAGCATGGCGAAGCTGCCCCGGAAGGCGTCCCGGCGCTTGAACCCCTTCTTCAGGCGATCGCCGACGAACTCCAGCTCCAACCCGGCGAGCGGGCCGCGCTCCGCGATGTTTCCCATGGGACCTTCCTCCAACTGGACTGACCATCGTCCCTGCCGGCGACCATCGCCGAGCAGCGTTGCACCCGTTCCCGCCGCGCCGCGCGACCGGGAACTTCCGGGCCAGGAGAAACCACGGCCTCACGCCGCGGGGATACCGACCCCCGCCAGCCGCTGTGAGGCCAGATGCGAACCGTCGCCTCCAGGTCACACTGGCGCAAAGACGCGCTGCCACGAATACGCTCGCGATATGTGTGCGGGGGACGCTAGCACATGCTTCCCGCGTGGTCAACGAACGGATTCCAGCACTTCTCGGCCCGCGATCAGGCTCGCCTTTTTCGACCAGATCCAGCGCGTCCCGCTTCATCTCCATGCGCGCGCTATTGACAAGCGCGCCTGGCCGCCGGAGTACCTTCGCGAGACGAGAGGGAACCAGCGAATTCAGGCAGAGATCGTGGAGCTTCTCTACCGTTGTCCCGATCGTTTCATCGCGGGCCAGACTTTGCTGATCGACGGCAAGCGGGATGAGATGACCGTGATGTCGCGGATCAAGACCGACCTCAACCGGCGATTGGCGGCGGGGGGGAGAGAGAGCGCACGCAAGATCAGGGCATGCTCCGATGACCACCCGACTCGAGGAACGATTATTCAGGTGGCCGACATGGTCGCGGGCGCACTCCGCGACGTTGGCGGAGTGACGGGGCCGTATCTTTCGGGACTCGTCGGAAGGATACGGTTGGTCTGATCCGGCGTCCGCGCTCGCCAATGGCCGCCGAGAGCACAAAAACCCCGTCGCTGTTCCGGATTGGCTACCGGCCCGCACCCTCCAGGTGGGTACGCCTCCACGACGGGGAAAGCTTCTGGCTTTTTTCTGGCGGATGCCTTGCAGCATCGCACCAAGTTTCAGTATAGAGTCATGGCCGAGTGATAACAATCCGTGAATGCGCGCTGGCGTGTCATCACCCGCGCCGCAGCGACGGCAGCAGGTCGGTGGCGATCCGCTCCAGGACCGGGATCTCCTCCTCGTGCGGCGCTTCCATCAGGAACTCGCTCATGCCGGCTTCGCCGTAGCGCCCGACCGCATCGGCGAAGGCGTCGGGCGACTCCCAGGGGTTCATTCCCATCGGGATCGTCCAGCCGTAGAGGGAGCGGATGATCTCGTTCGGGTCGCGCCCGATCGCGACGCAGGCCTCGTCGAGGCGGGCATTGCGCTCACGGATCTCCTCGACCGAGCCGTGGGAGTTCCAGCGGTCGGCGAAGCGGGCCGCGATCCGCAGCATGCGTGGCCCGTGGGCGCCGAGCGTCAGGGGCGGCCGGGGTCGCTGCACCGGCGCCGGCCGGAACGGGGCCTCGTGGACCTGGTAGTACTCCCCCGCGAAGGTCGTGACCTCCTGCGTGAGCAGGCGGTCGATCAGCGTCACCGCCTCCTCGAAGCGGTCGACCAGCTCCGGCGTCTCCGGAAAGGGGACGCCGAAGCGCTCGTGCTCCCCCTTGAACCAGCCAGTGCCCAACCCCAGCTCCAGCCTCCCGCCGGAGATGTGATCGACCGTCACCGCCTGCTTCGCCAGCAGCGGCGGGTGGCGGAAGGTGTTGCTGGTGACCAGAATGCCGATCCTGGGCATCGTCGTCTTCATCGCCATCGCGGAGAGGAGAGTCCACCCTTCGAGAAAGGGATCCTCGGGGCGGCTTGGCCGCTGGTAGTGGTCGGCGTGCCAGATCGAGTCGAACCCGGCCTCCTCGAAGACCTGCCAGTGACGAACCATCGTCTCCCACGGCAGATTCTGATTGCGAACGATGCCAAATCGCGCTGGCTGCGCCATGTCTCCTCCCGGGGGATGATGGG
>JADYYO010000086.1 GCA_020853615.1 Thermomicrobiales bacterium | reverse complement strand
GTGCGCCACCATGAAGGTGTCGACGGCGCCGACCGCGGTCTGCAGCAGGTTCTCGCCGATGATCGGCGTTGCCAGCGCGAGAACGCGCCGCTGCGTCATCGGCTCCGGCGTCTCCGCCGCACCGTCTCCGGCGCTCCCCGGCGGCGATTCGCCTTCCGTCCCCAGGACCGTCATCGCGTCGATTGCAAATTCCGCACTCATCCCTGATCTCTCCGCGAGACCTTCGCGGGTGTCGTTGTCGTCCCATTCCCGGTGAGCGTCGCGCGTCGCGACGTCGTCCAGCATTGCCTGCGTCATCGATCATCCTTTCCAGACGATATTCTCCGGCTCGGCGGTGGTGGCCAGCCCCACCATGTCGCCGCGCTACGAAGTCATCGTTTGGCGGGGTCCGGAATCGACAGCGGCGGCGAGCGCTGTCCGAGGCGATGGCGAACATTCGTTCGCATCGTTCCTTCAGGGTAGCGCTGAATGCGGACATCTCCGTTCCGCTTTCGCCCCGCGTTCCACGCGCCGGATCGCCTCGCGACGAGCGCCCGAACGGGGCGGCGGAAATGCGCGCCATCATCTAACGCGGATGCCTCTGCATTGTGAGATCGAGCGGGCACGCCGCCCGGTCGGCGATACGCTCTACGCCGATGCCCTCATGGTCGTGACGACGGACAAGGGTCTTTACGGGGGAACGAAGGTGTGTTCGGCTATGGGGCACGCCATGCCGTACCCCTACCGGATGACGTCCCAGCAGGGATACGCCGCGGTGTGCCCGGTCTTTAGGATGACGACCCTTGTAGGGGCACGCCATGGCGTGCCCAGCCGCGCGAAGCCCGATTTCGAGGCGACCGCGAACGCGAGGAATTGTGCGAGTGCACTCGCGGGCGAAAGAACATCTGTGCTGTACGTTCACCATTTTCATGGTACGCTGCAGTGTGCCAGCCCGGCACGACATGGCTGCCGTCGCCAGATTGGCCACACGGAGGGCGCAGGAGGGCGAGCGCGGTGTGCAGAAGCATCAGAACCCTCTACAACATCGAGCCGCCCGCGAGCGACGAGGAGGTCCGCGCCGCGGCGCTCCAGTTCGTGCGCAAGATCAGCGGCTTCACCAGGCCGTCCCGGGTGAACGAGGCAGCCTTCGCCGCGGCGGTCGACGAGATCGCTGACGTCTCGGCGCGGCTTCTGGCGAGCCTCGAGACGAGCGCGCCGGCGAGGGACCGCGAGCGTGAAGCGGCGAAGGCGATGGCTCGCGCCAGGGAGCGATTCGGGCGGTGACCGCGCCGATGGCGCGGGGCCGCGAGGAGTAGCGCAGACCGATGGTGATCGAGAGCCCGGTCATGACGACCGAGATTCCTGCCGAACGAATCGGCCAGCTCGTCGACGATCTCTACCGCACCGAATCGCGGCGCGTCTTCGCCACGCTCATCCGCCTCCTCGGCGACTTCGACCTCGCCGAGGACGCGATGCACGATGCCTTCGCCGCCGCGATGCGGCAGTGGGGACGCGATGGGGCGCCCGCCAACCCGCGCGCCTGGCTCGTCTCGACCGGCCGCTTCAAGGCGATCGACGGTATCCGCCGCCGCTCCCGCTTCGACGCCTCGCTGGCGACGCTCGCCCATCAGCTCGAAAACGACGCGCCCGACGAGTTCGACCTGGACGACGAGCAGATCGCGGATGACCGCCTGCGCCTCATCTTCACCTGCTGCCACCCCGCCCTCTCGCCGGAGGCGCGCATCGCGCTGACGATGCGGGAGGTTTGTGGGCTGACGACCGAGGAGATCGCGCGCGCCTTCCTCACCTCGCCGTCGACCCTCGCGCAGCGGATCGTGCGCGCCAAGGCGAAGATCCGCGACGCGAGCATCCCCTACCAGGTCCCGGGGCCGGCCGAGCTGCCCGAGCGCCTCGACCCCGTCCTGCGCGTCATCTACCTCGTCTTCAACGAGGGGTATTCGGCCTCCTCGGGGGAGACGCTGACGCGTCCCGATCTCTCGGGCGAGGCGATCCGCCTGGCGCGGCTCCTCTACGCGCTCCTGCCTGAGCCGGAGGTGGCGGGGCTGCTGGCGCTCATGCTGCTGCATGAATCGCGGCGCGCGGCGCGCACCTCACCTGATGGCGATCTGGTGCTGCTGGAGGACCAGGACCGCACCCGATGGGACCGCGCGCAGATCGCCGAGGGGACCCGCCTCGTCGAGGCGGCGCTGGCGACGCGGCGCTTCGGCCCCTACACGTTGCAGGCGGCTATCTCGGCGGTCCATGCCGAAGCGCCAGCGGCGGCAGCGACCGACTGGGCACAGATCGTCGCGCTCTACGACGTCCTGGCGCGGCTCGAGCCCTCGCCAGTAGTCGAGCTGAACCGGGCGGTGGCGGTGGCGATGCGCGACGGGCCGGCGACGGGCCTCGCCCTCGTCGACGCCATCCTGGCGCGGGGCGACTTGGCCAACTATCACCTGGCGTACGCCACTCGCGCCGAGCTCTGCCGGCGGCTGGGTCGGCTCCCGGAGGCGCGCGCCGCCTACGCGCGCGCCATCGCCCTCACCGAGCAGGAGCCGGAGCGGCGCTTTCTCGAGCGCCAGCTGCGCGAGCTGCCGGCGTAGCTCTGGCCGGGCATCCCCGCACCCCAACCGGGGCTGGAATGCTTGGGGTGATACGGAATCCGATTGATCGCCACCGCGTTGCCGCTCCGAAAACCCTCACCCCCAGCCGAGAGAGGGGGGCCTGGCAAGGAGCAGGGAACAGACAGGGGAAAGCTTTAAGTGGAATCCGTATCACCCCAAGCGGTGTAGGGGCGATGCAGGCATCGCCCGGGCCGATCCGCCGCGACTGTCCATGTCGGCAACGGCGTCGCCAGGCATGACCCGCCCGACCGGGAAGGCGGGCGATGCAGGCATCGCCCCTACAGGCGGGTGTGCACGCCCAAGTGGCAAATGACGAGCGCCTGCGGAAGCAAATCGCCCGCGTGAGAACTCGACGATCGCGTGCCTGTAGCCCGCGTAGTCCCGTCGTAATCTTCAGCGGAACCATGCCCCAGCGTTATTCGTTTTGCGTGTAGAGGTGCGCTCGATACGCGCTCTTCGCTGCGCGGTTTGTCGATGGCCCCGGGCGATTGCCGGCAGCCATGCCGGTGCGCCGCCACCATTCTCACATCTGGTTCGAGCTCCGGGTAATCGTCGGGTTGCCGGGAGTGTAACTGCTTCAAGGAGAGTGTCCGGTTATGGACAGCAATCGATTCGATGCGTTGACTCGGAACTTCGGGTTGCGGCGTAGCCGGCGCGATGCCCTGAAGGCGTTTGCCGGCGGACTCGTCGGCATTGGCCTCGCCCGGGGTGCCTCGGCACAGGTCTCGACCGAGGCCGCGACGTGCGGGCAGACCTGTACGAGGGATAGCGACTGCAATGCGGGTCTGCGCTGCGGCAGCAACAGGATCTGTGTCGCAAAGACCAGCAGCAAGACGAGTTGCAATCGCAATATCAACTGCTCAAACAATTACGAGATCTGCAACAAGAACGGGCGCTGCGTCAATCAGGTCAAGTGCAATCGCTGTGAGACCGCCAGCGACTGCGCAAACCCCAAGCAGGGGTGTCGTAACGGCCGGTGCGGCGAGTGCAACCGGGACCGCGACTGCCGGTCCAACGAGGTCTGCAAGAATGGCCGCTGCAAGCGCGGCAAGAACCGCTGTAACCGCAACAGCGACTGCCCGCGCAACAGGAAGTGCCGCAACGGGCGCTGCAAGAAGAAGTAACCTCTAGCAGTAGGCCCTGATCCAGGCCGCCCCGGTTCCCGGCAGCGCGCCATCCGCGCCGGGAACCGGGGCGGTTCGTTAGAGCGGCGTGCGGAAAACGTGTCATGCTGACGCAGGAAGCATCTCGGCTCCGGGGAGACGGGGTTGCCGGGAGCCGAGAGCCTTCACTCAGTTCAGGATGACACGTGGCAGTCGCGCCGCGTTCGCGGCCGTCGCTCGCCGCGCGAGAGGAGAAGGTGACGCCGATGGATGACGCTTCGCTTGTGGTGGCGACCGAGCCGGCCGCGCTCGATGATTGGGTCGCCCGCTACCTGGCGCTGCTCGGGCTCGAGCGCGAGCCGCCGTCGCTCCCCGCGCTCGCCGCCATCACGCGCGCCCATCTGCGCGAGGTCGCCTTCGAGAACATCACCTCGCACCAGCGGCGCGCCGCGTCCACCGACGGCTCGGTGCCGCCGATCGACCTCGATCGCTTGCTGGCGAACTGGGAGGGGCGGCAGGGAGGCGGCGTCTGCTTCGAGATCGCCAGCATGGTCAGCCGGCTCCTGCAGGCGCTCGGGTACGAGGCGACCGTCGTTCTCGGCCAGATCAGCCTCCCCGGCGCGCATCAGGCGGTGGTCGTCGACATCGAGGGGAGCCGCTCCCTGGTCGATGTCGGCTGCGGCTCGCCGATCGTCGCCCCGATCCCCTTGAGCGGCGAGACCGAGGTACGATTCGCCGGCCTCGCCTACCGCTTCCGGCCGGGCGAGACGGCCGACGAGTGGGTGCAGGATCGCTGGATCGACGGGGCGTGGGCGCCATTCTGCCGTTACGACCTGCGGCCCGCCGACGCCGCGGGGCGCAACGCCGGCTATCAGCGCCACCACACGCCCGGCGCGAGCTGGGTTCTCGGCCCGCCGCGCATCATCCGCTTCCGCGACGACGCCGTCGTCTCCCTCACCGGCGACGAGTTAACGACCTACACCAGCGACGACAAGCGGACCGAGCGGCTGGCGAACCCCGACTACCCTCAGCTCGCGGCCGAGCTGTTCGATCTGCCCGCGATGCCGATCGCGGATGTCGTGCGCGCGGCTCCGCTGCCCGCTCAAGGAGAGGTGTGAGGCCGGAGGCAGGCGGCACCGCATCGCCGCCGCACCGGAGAGTGGTGATTCAGGCCCTCTCCAGCGGCAGCCGCATGGTGAAGACGCTCCCCTCGCCGACGACGCTCTCGGCCGCGAGGGTGCCGCCGTGCTGCGTCACGATCTGCCAGGCGCCGGCGAGCCCCATGCCGGTGCCGCCGATCGCTTCCACGTTGCCGCCTCGTTGAAACCGGTCGAAGACGCGCGGCAAGTCGCCCTCCGGAATCCCGACCCCCTGATCGCTGACGGAGAGGCAGGCCCACGCCCCGTCTGCGCCCGTCTCGTGCCACATCCGGACCGCGATATCGCCCCCTCCGGGGCTGTACTTGACCGCGTTGCTGAGGAGATTGGCGAGCACGCGCTCCAGCCGGGCTGCATCCCAACTCCCGACCAGCGCCGGTGTATCCGATTCGCACAGGATGCGATGCCACGTGGCGCGTGGCCGGACCGCGCCGACCGCGGCTCCCGCCAGCGCCACCAGATCGGCCGGGCCCATCTGGAGCGCCAGCGTCCGCCCGGCCCGCAGGTGCGCGACATCGAGCAGCTCGTCGATCAGCGCCGCCGCGGCGGAGACCGCCGCCTCGATCCCCTGCAACCTGGTATCCAGCCGTTCTGCCTCGGTTTCGCCACGCTGCAACCGCCGCCGCAGCAATTGCGCGTGCCCACTGATGATCCCGAGCGGGTTCTTGACGTCGTGTGCCAGCGCGTCGAGGAAGGCGATGCGCTCCGCCTCGGCCTGCCGGTGCTCGGTGATGTCGCGGTTGGTCTCCAGGATCAACCGCCGCCCGTCGATCTCCAGCGCCTCCTGCCGGCTCTCGACGACGACCTCGCGCCCATCCCTGGCAAAATGGCGGACCTCGCCCGTCCACTCGCCGAACCGCTCCAGTTCGGCGTTCAGCGTCTCCAGCGGCACCGGGTGCCGCGTGCGCAGCAGGCAATGGCTGACCTGGCCGAGCGCCTCCGCCTTCGTGAAGTCGTAGAGTTGGGCCGCGCCCGTGTTCCACTCCACGAGGACATCGTCCATGTCGCGCACGAAGATCGGCTCGTGCGACAGGTCGATCAGGCGCGACTCGCGCTGAAGCAACGCCTCCCGCAGCCGAAGCTCGGTCAAATCTTCGACCTCCACCACGGCGCCCGAGGCCACGTCGTCGCGCAGGATCGGGCTGGCGGTGATAGCAACTGGGAACGCATGCCCACTCCGGTGGACAAAGATCTCCTCGGCGCGCCGCCGCTCCCGGGTCGTCAGCGCCTGCTCGAGCAGCGACTCCCCGGGCGCATAGGGCGCCCCATCGGGGCGGGTGTGCTGGATGACCTCGTGCAGTGGCCGGCCCTGAACCTCGGCGAGCGAGAAGCCGGTCATCTGTTCGGCGGCGGGGTTGAGGTAGGTGCAGCGCTGCTGGTCATCGATGAGGAAGAGGGCGCGAGTCGCGTTGTCGGCGATCGTGCGTGTGATCTCGCTTTGCAGCCGGAGCGCGGCTTCCGCCTCCTTGATCGGCGTGACATCAGTCGATGTTCCGAACCAGCGGATTTCGTCGCTTCCCTCCGGCCGCACTGGCACGGCCCGGATCAGGTACCAGCGGAGATTGCCCTGACGATCCGCCATCCGCGCCTCGGCCCGCATGGGGCGCTCCGCGGTCACCGCGACCCTCCACGCCGCGGCGATCCCCGGCCGATCGGCGGGGTAGAGGCATGCATCCAGGGCGCGAGGATCACTCGACTGCTCTCGCGTGAGGCCGGAGAAGTCGCGCCACCGCTGATTGACATAGGAGAGCGCGCCGTCGGCCTCCATGATCCAGACGAACTGGGGCATGGCGTCGGCGAGCTGGCGAAAGTTGGCCTCACTCGCGCGCAGCGCGGCCTCGGCCTCCTTGCGGTCGGTGATGTCGATGATGAACGCGACCCCCTCCTCGTCGGTGAGCTGCCGGGCGGCAAACAGGGCCCACCAGCGCGAGCCATCCTTGCGGATGTACTCCTTTTCGTACGGCGCGGTGAAGCCGAGCGCCACGAATTCACCGATGGCCTGCAATGACCGATGTGCCCACTCCGGCGGCGTCAGCATGTCTCGCCGCAGCCGCCCCTCCTCGATATCCTCCCGGGAATAGCCGCTCATGCGCAGAAACGCCTCGTTGGCGTCGGTGATGAGCCCGCCGTTGGTGAAGGTGATGACCCCGGCCGTCTCGATCTCCATGACCTGGAGGAGCCGTTCTGCCGACCGGGGCGGCCGCGCGCGAGCGGGCGGTGGCAGGGCGTGCAGCCGAGCAGGTGGATCGAGTTCCATGCGGGGCCTCCGGCAAGGGTTGGGCCGAGCACGATCCCGATCGCTCCGCAATTGGGACAGTAACCCACGGACCGTCGTCCGTGAGGGAGCGGCTCGAGCCTCGATACCGATGTTCGCGACATCCTACCAGAGGCATCTCGCTCCCTCACGCTCCCGCGGCGGCCCGGCGATGCCCTCGGAGTTGGCCCGGCTACGAAACGGCCTGGCTCGGCCGGTTCCGCGCAAATTCGACCAGATACTGGGGCTGGCCGGCGGGGTCCTCGATGGCGAACACCGTGCCGAAGGGCATCGGCTTGGGGGGGAGGGTGACGGTCGCCCGCGACGCCAGGTCGCGATACGCCGTCTCGGCATCGTCGACGACCCAGTAGACCTCCGGCGCTCGGCTGGCGCTCATCGCCTCGTCGCTGGCGATGGCGAAGCCGACGCCGTTGGCGTCGCGGAACTGGATGAAGGTCGGGTGCTCCCGCTCGACCTCGAGGCCGAGAACATCGACATAAAAGGGCTTCGCCGCCTCCACATCATCGACGTATTCGAGGATGAACCCGAACGTCGGCCGGCT
>JADYYO010000085.1 GCA_020853615.1 Thermomicrobiales bacterium | reverse complement strand
CTACAGCGGCGTGCGCAAGACGTGTCATGCTGAGGCACGAAGCATCTCGGCACGGGGGAAACGGGGTTGCCGGGAGCCGAGATCCTTCGCTGCGCTCAGGATGACACCATTTCCGCACGGCGCTGTAATCCACCACGTGGGCCGGTTGCGCCTCTCGGGGTCGAGATTCCCAATTCTCCCGGCGCCATCGCGGTCACGTCTGAGGGGCGTGTCCATGGTGATGCGCGCCGACGGCAGCCAGCTCCATCTCCCGAAAGAGGGCTCGCGCCTCTGCCGGCGTCAGGCGCTCTTCCAGCAGTGGCAGGTAGACCTCCTCCTCCTCGGCGAAGTGCTCGCTGATCAGCGCATGGAGGCCATAGAGAACCCGGCGAAGCTCGCGCGCCAGGTCATCCGTGACGATGGTGGCATCCGCGAGACGGGAGCGGAGGCTCCCCAGATCGTGGCAGCGCTGGGCGATCGCCACATGTTCGTGGCGCATGGTCGCCGTCGCCTCTGGCGCGCCCATCAGACGGGCGACAACGGGGTAGAGGGCTTGCTCCTCGGCCTGGGCGTGGGGCAGGAGGTGGTGCATCAGGAAGGCGTAGCCCTCGTCCACACCCTGGCGCACCGTCTCGATCGACGCGTGCCCGGCAGCGTCGGCAGCCCGGCGAAGCTGGTCGATATGAGGGAGGAGATGCTGGTGTTCGTCGCGGAGCGGTTGCATCGTCGCGCTCATGGGATGCTCCTTTCGTCCCTGTCGCCCTGGTTGCTCGTAGCGTACAGCGGAGATGCCGCCGCATGCTCGCGCCGCAAGCGCGATCTCCCCGGAAATCGTCTGCCACGGACCGCATCACCCAAACGGGTAGGTCGAAATCACCCTCTGAGACGGGGCCATCACTGACGCGATCGTCGAGGATGCCCGATGATCGAGGATCGGCGCAAGGCGCCGCACGGGAGGTACGGGGTCATGCGACAAAACGGCGAGAGGCGCTGCCGTGGCTCTCGGCGGAGCGTGCTGGGCGCCATGGCCGTCGGCGGTGCAGGGCTCCTACTCACCGCCTGTGGCGCCGGGGAGAGCCGCTTCGGCAGCGCTCCGCTGCAGCCCGAGGCCGGCGAAATCGACGATCTTGCGGCGCGATTTGCTGGCTTCGAACCCGCCGATGAGCCAAATGGCGACCTGGCAAGAGTCGTCTGGCCGGACTGGATGGCGCGGTTCGATCCCGAAGTCAAGCGCCTCTACGAATTTCAGATCGTGAACGGCCCCCTGATGCGCTACATGCCCTGCTTCTGCGGCTGCGGGCAGACAGCGGAGCATCGCAGCAATCGCGACTGCTACGTCAAGGCGGTCAACCCCGACGGGTCGATTGTCTTCGACTCGATGGCGCCCACCTGAGACGTCTGCCTCGGGGTCACGCGTGCCGTGATCGAGATGCTGGACCGGGGCATGGCGCCACGGGCGATCCGTGCCGAGATCGACCGCATGTACGCGGATCGGATCGAATTAGCGACGCCCACGCCCTATCCGCCGGAGTAGCGGCCCGGACGGGCGAAGGCCGCCGGCGCGAAGCGACGGCCCTCTGGCCGTGCGGCGCCGCGGAGCGCACCTCGCGGAAAGTGCCGCGTTCCGCGGGAAGCGGACGCTATTGACGAATATGGTGCAGATCGCTGCCTACGGCTGGGAGCCGGTGGTGATGGGCAACTCCGGGTGCCGGACCCACTCGTTCCAGGAGCCCGTGAAGAGGGCGACGTCCTCGTAGCCGAGGAGGCGCAGGGTGAAGTCGGTCACCGACGAACGCACCCCGGTCCGGCAATACGGGATGATGCGCTTGTCGGAGGTAACCCCCAACGCCTCGTACATCGCCCGCAGCTCCGCGGCCGATTTCCACACCTTTGGCGGCGCAGGCGCGGCGTTGCGCGGGTAGTTGACGTTGACGGCACCGGGAATGTGGCCCGCGGCGTACTCCTCCGGCGTGCGCGCGTCGACGAAGACCACGCCAGGGTCATCGAGGGCGGCCGCGACCTGCGCCAGGGGCGCGAGCAGCTCCGGCCGTCCTGTCCCCGTATCGGTCGCCTCCGCGGCCGGCGTCGCCGGGCCCGCGGCCGCGATCGCGCCGATCGCCACCGTGCCGCCCGCCGCTTCCCAAGCGGCGAGCCCGCCGTTGAGGATGCGCACGTCCTCGTGGCCGAGGAAGCGCAGCACCCACCAGGGACGCGTGGCAAAGAGCGAGCCTGCGTCATAGGCGACCACGGTGTTGGCGCGCTCGATCCCCAGCGCGGCCATGAGCCGCGCCATCTCGTCTCGCCAGCGGGCGATGGCCGCGGGTGAGGTGTCTCCAAGTTCCAACGCGGGACCATCGACACGCGGCGCGCCCGGGATGTGTCCGCTGGCAAACTCGTCGGCCGCGGTGAAGGCGATGAGGCGCAGACCCGGGTCGTCCTGGCGCGCCAACAGCCAATCGGCGTCGACGAGCCACGCCGGGTGCGCGTATTCGTCCCGCCCACTCTCCTCTTGTGCGGCGTGGGCCGTCCACCGATCGGCAACGCCCGACATCGTGGCGCCAACCACGAGCCCCGCGCGGAGGAGCCATCGGCGCGACACCATCGCCGCCCCTTCAATGTGTTGCCCCGTCATCATGATTACCGTTCTCCTGTAGTTGCTGGCCAGCGTCGCGTCAATGCACGGCCGTGCCGCCGCTGCTTCGCGGCGGCACGGGTCCGGGCCTGGCGGCAGGTGATGCGCGCCGTGGTCGCGGCTAACGACGCTGACACTCGTGGCCTTGGCAGACGAGGTTCAGGCCGTTGCAGCAGTCGCTGTTGCGCTCGCAATACTGGCCACTCTTGGCGCAGTGATCGCGGTAGCGGCAGGTGCCGGAGGTCGGGCCGAAGAGTGTCGCCGCGCCTGGGGGGCCGTACGGCCCCTCGGCGACCAGCCCGCCCAGCAGGCCGCGGCTGGCGCCCTGACAGACCAGGCCGGTCTGGCAGTCCCCGCTGGTCGTGCAGGAATCGCCCTCTTGCCCCCGCACGGCGCCCGCCCCGCGCCGCGCCAGGCCGAGGCCCAGCAGGGCCAACGCCCCGCCCGCGCTGGTCTTGACCAGCGCCCGGCGGCTCGCTTGCCGGCCGATGCGTCGTGTCAACTGATCGAATCGTTGCGGGTCCATCTCCTGCTCTCTTTCTGGGCTGGCAGCTCACCACCGGGCAAGCTGCCGTTGGGGATGCAAGGCGCGTCATTGCCTCGCCGTCCTCCTGTGCGGATTCGATGAGCGAGGGGAGCGGCTGGGGGCCACTCCCCATTCGCCGCGGGCGTAGCCTAGGCGTAGCGCCGCGACGCGGTCTGGTAATACGGGTAGGGTGGGTAGCGGTAGCCCCGCGTCCAGTAGGGCGGATAGCCGTACCAGGCGTATAGTCGCTCCCAGTAGGCTTGCTCCGGCACGATGGCCGGGTCGTAGACCGGCACCGTCCCCATCTGCTCGCCCGTCTGGCCGATGTGGACGTTGGTGGCGTCGATGGCGGTGATCGCGTCGACCGGGATCAGGAACCGCTGCTTACCGAGATGGAGGACGCCGAAGCCACCTTCCCACGCCTGCAGGAAGCGCACCTTGCGCTCCTTGGTGTCAATTAGCAGGTCTTCGACCTCGCCGATCTTGGCGCCTGTGCGGTCGACGACCTTGCGCCCCCGCACGTCCTGTGCAGCGTTCGCCACCGTGAAGTCGCTGTCGCTGAGCCGAACCAGTGATGCCGCCCGCGTCGTTCCTTTGGTGTTCATCTTCACACTCCGCATTTCAGGTTCCGGTGCGCTCAGCACTAAGTGTTGGCGGCCGCGATCGGCGCGTGCGCGGCATCGTGGCCGGCCTCTCCGGCCGCATGTGGCTCCGCCTGGATTGCGGTGTAGATGGCGTCGACATAGGTCTCGAACGCCAGCTCGCTTTCGACGCGCTCCCGCTCGGCGGCAAGCGAAGGCTCCTGCGCGGCGTGCTGTTGCGCGGCCTCCAACGTCGCGTAGCGCGCGGCCAGCCCTTCGTCGACCGCGTCGTGCAAGACGGCGGAGACTTCCTCCAGGGAGCCGCTTTCCAGGGCGCCCTCGGCCGCCTCGAGCGCCGGGCCGAAGTCGGAATGCTCCTTCAGCCCGGTGTAGGGAGCGCCCTCACCCTCTCGGTGCAGCCGCACCGCCGTTTCGAAGAACCAGCGATCGGCCAGATCCTGAGCCGCGCCGTCGCCCTCGCGCACCACCAGCGCCTGATCAAACGCCGCCGTCAGCTCGTCTTCGGCCTCCGGCTGCACATAAGGCAGGACGCGATCCACGTCGCCAGAGTCCAGCGCGTCTCGCGCGGCCGTCACGACCGGGCCGCTCACCGCATCGCAGTGGGCCTGCGCCGTGTCGGCCGGGCCGGTCAGGGCGACCAGGCCGCCGAACAGACCGAGACTCATCGACGTGACCAGAAGGGTGGACCAGCGCGGCCGGTGATGGATCGCCGTCCCTGATAGATGCCTGATTGCCATCTCGATGCCCTCTGTATTCCTTGTGCGGCACGCGCCGTCGGCTCCTACGAGCAATCCGCTGTCGACCAACCGCGATCGCGCAGCCAGCCGCCGATCTCCCGATCGAACTCGTCGATCACCGGCTTGAACTCTTCGCTGCTCATCCGCTCCTGCATCGGGCGCACGACCGTGATCTCTTCCTTGCCGAAGTGCAGCTCGGTGCGGATGCGCACGTCCTCGGCCAGCGGCACGAGCGCGCTGGGCTCGGCCTCGCCGGCCTCGACCGCCGCCAAGGTCTCCAGGTAGGCCGCGATCCCCTTGTCGATCGTCTGGTGCTCGGCTTCGACCAGATCGGCCGAGCGCGTCAGGTTCGGGTCGCCGAGCGAACGGGCCAGGTCCCACATGGTGGCGTCTTCCGCCCGCGCGTGCGGCGCCAGCACATCGGTGAAGAAGCTGGCGAGCGCCTTGCCCTCCTCAACCGTCGGGTCGGAGACGAGGGCGAGGTAGGCCTGGCGCATGGCCTCGATGTTCAGGTTGTGCATCTCGAAGAAGGCGGCGAAGCACCCCTCGGCCGCGATCGGGCGGTAGGTGGGGTTCTGCATCATGACGTGGTCCATCGCCCCGAGGTGGATCTGGACCAGCCATTGCGCGGTGGCCGCCTCGTTCATCAGCGCGACGGTCGACTTCTCGGTGTCAGGCATGGCGCCGCCGACCTCCTGGCAGGCGCCGGTCTCGCGGGCCTCGAGCTCATCGATCGGCATACCGGTCAGTGCCGAGATCATCGGCGGCACCTGCGGCAGGACGCCGCTGCTGACGAGGATGCCGGCGATCAACTCAAGGTCGGCGCAGGATGTCTGCTTGCTGGCGATCAGTTGCGCCCGGAGCGCATCCTCTGAAAGATCGCCCTCGGGGATCGGGACGGGTGGCGTGTAGCGCGAGCTCACGGCGGCGGTTGGCGTTGCCTCCTGTGCGAGGGCGCCGAACGAGAGCCCGGGCAAGAGGAGGCCGAGCAACACGATGAGGGAGAGCAACGGTCGAATACGCGTTCGCATGATGTCCTCCTGAAGGACGATGTGCCGGTTGCGACGATTGCGGAGCCGATTCAAGCTCTCATGACGGCTTCCTCCCTTCGCTGATCGCGGTAAACGTGATTTACTAATCGATGTTTACCACGAGGGCGCAAGCGTGTCAATGGTGGCGAGGCGATGTGCGACCATTGGCGAGGGGGGAACGAGATGGCCAGACCAGACAGACCAGTGACCGACGATGCCGAGATGGAGAGCGAGACGGAAGGGACGCGCCAGGCGCGGGCGGCCCGCCGTCGCGAGCAACTACTCGAAGCTGCGCTCGCGCTCTTTTCGGAGCGCGGCTATCGGGGCACCTCGGTGCGCGAGATCACGCGCGCGGCGGGGGTCACGGAGGCGGTGCTCTACCACTATTTCGCCAACAAGGCCGATCTGTGGGCCGCGGTGGTGGCCGAATACTCCCCGTTCGGACAGATCAGTCAGGTGCTCGAGGCGGCGGGAACCCTCCCGCTCGACGCCGCCCTGCGCACCCTCGGGCTGGAGCTGCTGCGACTGCTGCGCGAGCGGGAGCAGCTCGTCCTCACGCTCCTGAGCGAAGCGCCAGTCGAGCCGGATGTGGCGACCGTGCTCCAGCACTTTTTGCGTGGCGTGGCCATGGTGCTGACCATGTTCCTCCGGCAGCGGCAGGAACGGGGCGAGATCGACCGCGATCTCGATGTCAGCGCCGCCGCGACCGCGTTCCAGGGAGCCCTCCTCGTCCACTTTCTGACCACGAGCCTCGGCGCCCCGGCCGGTCCAGTGGCCGATGAGGCGGCCGTCGATCGTCTGGCGTCGCTGCTGCTCGCCGGGCTTGCGCCACGCCCCGGCGCCTGACCGTTGTCGCGCTCCATGGCCAGCATCCGCCCCGCGCGGCCACGGCGATTCTCCATCTGGCGCATTTCTATCTGATTCCGAGCTACCCCACCGGGTAGGTCGGGAACTATCTCCCCCTCCTGGTAGGTGGGCCGCGGACTATCCCTCGCTGTCCGGAAACTGCCCCGATCGGCGGGGCGCCCGGCGCACCGCCACCTTATGGTGATCGTGAATTCAACGGCGCGTCCGCGCGCCGGTCTGAGGTGGCGAGCGGTTCGGAGTCGGAAAGGGTATTGCGATGAGCGATCAGGCGTTCAAACACCTACGGATTACCCGGCGAGGGGTGGTCAAGAGCGCGGCGGCAGCGGGCGCTGTCGGCGCGGTCGCCAGCTTCTCGATTCTGGGACCGGGCGGCGAAACCGCCGCGCAGTCCGAAGTCGAGCGCATCGCGCAGGAGCGGGGGTTGACCCCGGACGACGTCAACGCCGCGCTGAAGACCTACGTGCCGAGCGGCAAGTGGGATGAGTATCTGATCTTCGCGTCCGGCGGGCACTCAGGGCAGGTGCTCGTCTTCGGCGTGCCGTCGATGCGGCTGCTGAAGGTGATCGGCGTCTTCACCCCCGAGCCGTGGCAGGGGTACGGCTTTTCTGACGACACGAAGGCGATCCTGGCCGAGGGGATGCTCGACGGCAAGCCGCTCACCTGGGCCGATACGCACCATCCCGGTCTGAGCGAGACGAACGGCGAGTACGACGGCCAGTGGCTCTTCATCAACGACAAGGCGCATGCCCGGCTGGCAGTCATCGACCTGCGCGACTTCGAGACGAAGCAGATCGTCAAGAACCCGCACATCATCTCCAACCACGGCGGCGCCTTCGTGACGCCGAACACCGACTACATCATCGACGGCTCGCAGTACGCGGTTCCCTTCGGCTGGGAGTACGCGCCGCTCAGCGACTTCAAGGAGAAGTACCGCGGCGTCATGACCTTCTGGAAGTTCAACCGCGACAACGGCCGCATCGACAGTGAGCAGTCGTTCTCGATCGAGATCCCCCCCTACTTCCAGGATCTGGCCGATGCGGGCAAGGGCCCGAGCGATGGCTGGATGTTCTCCAACTCGTTCAATACCGAGATGTCGACCGGCGGCATCATGGAGGGGAAGCCGCCGCTGGAGGCGGGCGCATCGCTCCATGACATGGACTACATGAGCGTCATCAATTGGCGCAAGGCCGCCGAGGTCGTCGCTAACGGCGGCGCGGAAGAGATCAAGGGGATGCAGATGATCCCCATGGCCACGGCCGTCAAGGAAGGAGTCCTCTTCCAGGTGCCGGAGCCAAAGAGCCCGCACGGCGTCGACGTCACCCCCGATGGCAAGTACATCGTCGTGGCGGGCAAGCTCGACCCGCATGTGACGATCTACAGCTTCGAGAAGATCCAGAACGCGATCGCCGCGGGGAACTTCGAGACGGACGAGTTCGGGGTGCCGATCCTCCCCTTCGACGCCTGCATGGAGGCGCAGGTCGAGCTCGGTCTTGGCCCGCTGCACACCCAGTTCGACAACGCCGGCTTCGCCTACACCAGCCTCTTCCTCGATAGCGCGATCGCGCGTTGGAAGGTCGGCGGCGAGGGGGTCGAGGGCGGCTGGGCGCTCGTCGACAAGATCCCGGTCAACTACAACGTTGGCCACCTCACGGCGGTCGAGGGGGACACCGTTTCGCCGCAAGGGAAGTTCCTGGTCGGGCTCAACAAGTGGGCGATCGACCGCTTCTACCCGGTCGGCCCGCTCCACCCGCAGAACTTCCAGCTTATCGACATCGCCGTCGGAGCCGACCAGCCGATGCGGCTGCTGTACGACGCGCCGGTCGGCATCGGCGAGCCGCACTACGCGCAAACCATTCGGGCCGAAAAGATCCAGGCGTGGACGGTCTATCCGGAGGTTGGCTGGGATACGGTCAATCAGCAGAAGTCGCCGATCGCCGTCGAGCCGGGCAAGGAAGGCGTGGTGCGTGACGGCAACAAGGTGACGATCAACATGACGTCGGTGCGCAGCCACCTGACGCCCGACATCATCGAGCTGCAGGAGGGCGACGAGGTCACCTGGCACATCACGAATATCGAGAAGGCGCAGGATGCGACCCACGGCTTCGCGGTGCCAGGGGCGAACGTCAACCTCAGCATCGAGCCGGGTGAGGCGACCTCGCTCAGCTTCGTCGCCGACCGGCCAGGCACCTATCCCTTCTACTGCACGGAGTTCTGCTCCGCGCTGCACCTCGAGATGATGGGCTACATGCTGGTCAACCCGGCGGGTGGCGGCGAGAAGAAGGACGACGAGAAGAAGGACGACGAAAAGGACTAGTGCTCGCGCGGCGCGAGGCGTTGCCGGGGATTCGACCCCGGCAACGCCCAGCGCGGGAGCGACGGCAGGCGGCCCCAGTCGCTCCTGCTGGATACGGAGGACATGATGGCGACACGAGTTCAACCTCAGAAAGCGGCGCAAAGCATTGCCTTGCCGGCTCGACCGGCCGTTGGCTCCGGACGGCTCTCCGAGTTGGGAGCAATAACCGGGGCACGAATGGCGGAGCTGGCCCTGCTGACGATTTCGGCGGT
The DNA here is from genome assembly GCA_020853615.1 of Thermomicrobiales bacterium. Lineage (GTDB taxonomy): Bacteria > Chloroflexota > Chloroflexia > Thermomicrobiales > UBA6265 > JACCXM01. Next base: position 1,041 of record JADYYO010000085.1, on the reverse strand, counting down.
GCTTCTGCTCTTCTCGCTCCTCTTTCCCTACTGGCAGATCACGCTGCACGCGCCGCAGTATCCGAAGGGGTTGCTGGTGCAGGCGTACGCCTACAAGCTGGCTGGCGACGTCTCCGAGGTCGACGGGCTCAACCACTACATCGGGATGATGAAGCTCGATGACGCCGCGACCATCGAGCGCCAGATCGCGCTCGTGGCCATTCCCATCATCGCCCTTCTCGCCATCGCCTCGTTCGCGCTGCGCGGCCGCTGGCGGATGCTGGCCCGCCTCCCGATCATCATCTTCCCGGTCGTCTTCGTCCTCGACCTCTACGCCTGGCTCTACTACGCGGGACATGCGCTCGATCCCCATGCCGCGCTGAGCAGCTCGATCAAGCCGTTCACCCCGCACATCCTCGGCGTCGGCCGCATTGGTCAGTTCAGCACGGAGGCGCTCTTCGAGCGCGGGTTCTACCTGGCCGTGATCGCGGCGCTGGTGGTGCTTGGCCTCTCCATTTGGCAACGGGGCGAGGGCGAGGGCGATGTTGCGCGGTAGTGCAGGCCGCCTCCGCCGCTGGCTGGCCGTGATGACCATCGCGGCGATTCCACTCCTGGCCGTCGCGGCTTCGGCCGCCGGCCAGGAGGGCGCCGCCGATGTCGTGGTCTGCCCAACCTGTGATGTGACATCGCTCGAGGCGGCGCTCGCCACAGCGACGCCCGGGGCGACCATCGAGGTGCGGGGCGGCGTGTACCCTGGCGGACTGGTGATCGAGCGCCCGGTGCAGCTCATCGGCATTGGCCAGCCGGTCATCGACGGTGGCGGCGAGGGGACTATCGTCACGATCCGCAACACCACGGCGACGCTGAACGGGTTCGATCTGCGCGGCACCGGCGATAACCTCGACCACGAGGATGCCGCCATCGTCGTCGAGAATGCCACGGCGACGCTGACCGCCAACCGGATCGAAGATGCGCTCTTCGGCATCTATCTGAAGCAGGCGCCAGATACGGTCCTGCGCGACAACGTGATTCTGAGCAAAGACGTGCCGACCCCACGCAAGG
>JADYYO010000084.1 GCA_020853615.1 Thermomicrobiales bacterium | reverse complement strand
GGCAACTTCATGCGCGACTACGATGTCGCCCCGCAGGAGATTCTGCCGCTGCTGACGCGATCGGGCGCGGAGTTCGAGCGGCGCGTGGAGGAGGAGGCGAGCCGGCGGTTCAGGCTTCGCAACCTCGCCCGCGAGCGTGCCGACGCCGGCCGGGAGCATGACGACGCGGAGGTCGCGGCGGCCGCCCGTGATCTTCCCCCCGGCCAGACGCTGATCCTCCTGCAAACGCGATTGCAGGTGGCGCTCGACGGCTGGGACATGACCGGTGATGCCGACATCGTCCGGCTGGAGCGGGATGCATGCGGCCGGCTCGGCATCCTCGTCGCCGACATGAAGGCGACGACGACCGCCAAGGTCGAGCACCGGCTGCAGGTCGCCTTCTATCGCGAGATGCTGGAGCGGATCTTCGACGCGGCCGGCGTCGGCCACGAGGAGATCGCCATCGGCATCCTCTACAGAGGCGCACCGGCGTTCGACGAGGAGGCCGACCCGGAGGAGCGGGAGCGGCTCGACGCGCAGCGGACCGAGGCCGCGCGGCTCTTTGCTGTCGACGACGCGCTGCTCGAGCTGACCCCCGACCCGGCCGCCTATCGCGACGCGGTGCGGGGGCTGGTGACCGGGCCGGCGTCGGTCGCGGCGCAGGTTGCCGCCGCGCCCTTCGCCGCGATCCCCTGGCACCTCACCTATAAGTGCGACGGCTGCATCTACAACGAGTTCTGCATGAAGTGGGCGGCGGAGCATGACGACCTGTCGCTCCTGCCGCACCTGACCGAGCACGAGAAGCGCGGCCTGCACCAGGCGGGGATCGAGACGACGCGTGAGCTGACCGAGTTGCTCGTTCCGGAGACCGATCCGGAGACGGGACAGCCCGATCTGCGCCACCTCGCACCGGCGCCGGGGAAGCGGGAGGTCGTGCAGCGGATCGCCGGCACCTGGCCGGTCGGGCCGCGCCTCGACGAGCTGGTCCACCGCGCCCGCCGCTACCGCAACTGGCAGGGCGATGACATCCGCTACTTCCCCTACATCCCGAGCAAGGGCTACGGCTCGCTCCCCTACTCGGACGCGAAGCAGAACCCGAACCTGGTCCGCGTCTTCATCGACGCCCAGCACGATTACCTCGACGACCGCCTCTATCTCCTCGGCTCGCTCGTCGTCGGCAACGAGGCGGGCGCGCCCTCCGCCGACCGGCGGCAATCGATCGTGAAGATGGCCGACGGCCCGCCTGACGAGGAGGCCGAGCGCTCCCTTCTCATCGCGTGGATCGAGGCGACCATCCGGGCGATCGCGACGGTGGCGGCCCCGGACGAGGAAGGCGGGCCGACCGCGCCGATCCACCTCATCTTCTTCAACGGCTTCGAACAGAGGCTGCTGCTGCAGGCGCTCAGCCGCCACGCCCGGCAGATCCTCGCCGCGACGCCCCTCTACGACTTCATCACCCAGCTCGCGGCGTTCGATTCGCCGGTAGCGACCTTTCTCGATCAGGAGATCCGCGAGCTGAAGAACTACCCGATCGTCTGCCAGCCGCTGCAGGCGGTCGCGGCGATGGCGCGGCCGGGCGGCGAGTGGTTCGACTGGAACGCGGGGGCGCCGTACCGGGAGATCTTCCGCGAGCGCCTCTTCGACTCCCTCGGCCGCTTCGACGCGCTGCCCCACGACGGCGAGAAGGCCCCCTGGTCGACGCGCCGCTCCCGCTTCAACAGTCAGATCCCGCTCGAGTACGCCTACGCGGCCTGGGGCGCCCTCGCGGCGCCGGAGGTCGGGAAGAAGGACTCGTACGCGCCGTACCGGCGGGCGACCGTCCCGTTGATTGAGCGCTTCCAGGCGCGGCGGCTGGAGGCGATGGAGCACATCTCGCGCGACTTCGCCGGCAACCGGGACACGACGAAGTCGAACTTCGTCATCCCCGACCTGGCGCACTTCGACGGCAAGGCGCAGGGGCTGGCCGAGGCGCTGCAGGAGTTCGTCACCATCGAGCGGCACGTCGAGCTGGCGGCGTGGAAGGCGGCGCGGCTCGCCCCGCCGGAGCGGCGCGTGCTGGCGGGCGACACGCTCATTGTCCGCTACCTCGCCGCCGACCAGTTGCCGGGCGTGGCCGAGACGATCGCCGAGAACCTCCGGCGCGTCGAGGTGCGCGAGGCGCAACGGGCCGCATATTTCGCGGAACATCCGAACGCGCGCCAGGCGCGCCTGACAAAAGAGCAGAAGGCGCTCTCTGATCCGCTTCCGATTACCGCCCCCATCCGGCTGCGGATCGACATCTCCGACTGCGATGTCAGCCTGGACGATGCCCTGTCTCTCACGACCATCAAAGCGGGTGACTACGTCGTCCTCGAGCCGCGATGGGGCGTCGATGGTCGGCTGCCTGTCGCGGAGCAGACGCCGATCACGCCGACGCCAAAGCAGCTCCTCTATGGGATGAGGCAGACGATCCTGGAGATCGAGACGGTCAAGGACGGCAGCGGCAGGATTGTGGAGGCCTGGCTGCACACGAGCCCGGCACAGTCCCGAAGCAGTGACAATCCGCCCGGATTCCTCTTTCCCGGCTTCGACGAAGCGCTGATCGACGGCAAGGTCTACACCATCGACCCCGATCCGAACGACATCTACGGCTTCTGGGGGGCGAAGGTCGTGCAGGGGCTGCTGGCCGGCGGGCGCAACGAGCTCTTCGAGCGGGTACGCCTGCAGGGGCAGGGCGACGTTGCCTGGCCGGAGGCGGCGCGGCAGGGGCAGGCGCGCTTCATGGCCGGTCTGCGGGCGATGCACGAGGCGGGCGCCACCTACGGGTTCGAGCCGAGCAAGGTCGCCTTCATCGGCAGTCACGGTGATGCCCCGCTCCTGCTGGTGCAGGGCCCTCCCGGGACAGGGAAGAGTTTTACTACCGCCTACGCGATTCTGGCGCGGCTGCAGGGCGCTCTGGCCGCTGGGATGCCCTTCCGCGTTCTCGTCGGCGCCAAGACCCACGCGGCGACGAACGTGTTGCTGGAGAACGTGGTTGGCGCGATGCAGGAGTTGGAGAGGATGCAGGCCGCGCGGCCGGCGATCTTCGCTGACTACTTCGACCCGCGAGTGCTGGCGGTTCCCCTCTACCGGCTGCAGGGGCGGGAGGCGCCGCCCGAGGGCGTGACGCCGATCTTCGCCAAGGGGAGGCGGCCGAAGGAGCAGCCGAAGTCGTTCGATCTCCTCGCCGGGGCGGGGTACGTCATCGTCGCGTCGACGCCGGGCGGCGTCTATAGCGCGGCGGACGAGATGTCCGGGCTCTTCGGCCGCGAGGTGGTCGATCTGCTGGTGCTCGACGAGGCCTCGCAGTTGAGCCTGCCCGAGTCGATCATGGCGGCGCTGCCGCTGAAGCGGGATGGGCAGGTCGTCATCGTCGGCGACCATCGCCAGATGGCCCCGATCGTCAAGCACGACTGGGAGAGTGAGACGCGGCGCACCTTCCAGGACTACGCTGTCTACCGCTCCCTCTTCGACTCGGTCCTCGGCTGCCACCCGGTGATGATCCAGTTTGAGCAGAGCTTCCGCCTTGACCGCGACATGGCCGAGTTCCTGCGCCACGCGATCTATGCCCGGGACGGCATCGCCTACCACTCGCAACGGTGCGGTCGCATCCGTTTCGACGGCCACCAGGACGCCTTCGTCGCCGCCGCGCTCGACCCGGCGCACCCGCTGGTCGTCATCGTCCACGACGAGGCGAGCAGCCAGTTGCGCAACGATGTCGAGCGGGACCTGACGCTCCCCCTCATCGCCGCCCTGCACGAGGCTGGGTACCGCGTCGACGACGGCTTCGGGCTGGTGGTGCCGCACCGGGCGCAGCGGGCGAGCCTGCAGGAGGCGCTGCGGCAGGGCCTGCCCGACCCGGCGGAGCAGGAGGCCGTCGCCCGTGCGGTCGATACGGTCGAGCGCTTCCAGGGGGACGAGCGGGACGCCATCATCGTCTCGGCGACGGAGAGCGACCCAGCCTATCTCCTCGCCGCCGGCAAGTTCCTCTACGACCCGCGCCGGCTGACGGTGGCGATCAGCCGGGCGAAGGACAAGATGATCCTCGTCGCCTCCCGCTCCGTCTTCGACCTCTTCAGCCCGGACGAAGAGACTTTCGACAACGCCCAGCTCTGGAAGGATCTCCTCTACCGGACCTGCACCGTTCCCCTCTGGGCGGGCGAGATCGACGGCCGCCGCGTCGAGGTCTGGGGCAACCCGCCGCTGGCCGGGGCCGTCCCTGACTTATCGCCCGGTGGTTGAGCCATCCGCGAGTAGCTCGTTCAGGAGGGCCATGCGGATGAAGACGCCGTTGTGCGCCTGCCGGAAGTAGGCGGCGCGGGGGTCGGCGTCGACGGCGGTGGTGATCTCGTCGACGCGCGGCAGCGGGTGCATGAGGATGGCGCCGGGATTGAGGCGGCGCATTGCCTCGGCGTCGGTCACGTATTGCCCCTTTGCGCTCTCGTACTCCTCGGTCGAGGCGAAGCGCTCCTTCTGCACCCGCGTCTGGTAGACGACATCGACGTTCGGCAGCACGGCGTCGAGGTCGGGATCGTCGCGGAAGGGGACGCCCGCCTCGGCCAGCTCCGCGCGGATGTCGGCGCCCATCGGCACGGCGGGCGGCGAGACGAAGACGAGCTCGGTCCCCTCCGTCAGCCGCAGGAGGCGCGCCAGCGAGCGCGCGGTGCGCCCGTAGCGCAGGTCGCCGATGAGAGCGACGCGCAGATTGTCGATCCGGCCCAGCTCGTGCCCGATCGTGTAGAGATCGAGAAGCGCCTGCGAGGGGTGCTCTCCGGGGCCATCGCCGGCGTTGAGGATCGGGACGCCCGACACCTCCGCCGCGCGGTGCGCCGCCCCCTGCTCGTAGTGGCGGATGACGATGGCGTCGGCGTAGCCGTTGACGATGCGGATCGTGTCCTCGACCGTCTCCCCCTTGATGGCGGAGGAGAACTCGCGCGCATTCTCCGTCGAGATGATGTTCCCGCCGAGGCGGAGCATCGCCGACTCGAAGGAGAGGCGCGTGCGCGTCGAGGGCTCGTAGAAGAGGGTGGCCAGGATCAGGCCGGCGAGGGGCGCGGCCGAGCGGGGAAGATCCCGCATCCGGTCCGCCTCAGCGAAGAGATGCTCGATCCCGGGGCGGTCGAACTGCCCCACTTCGAGGAGATGTCGAATCGGCGTTGTCGATGTCTGCGCCACGGGTCCTCCCGGCGCGCCAGTATAGTGCCGTGCAGGCGATCGAGCGATAGCGGAGGCGAGCGGCGTTGGGAACGTTGATTCCCGTTGGCGAGCGGGTCTGGGTGGCGCCGGGGGGCGTCAATATCGGCATCCTGGCGAACGAGGATGGACAAATCGTCCTCGTCGACACCGGGTTGAACGACACGAGCGCAAAGAAGGCGCTGAAGGCGGTGCGGGAGGAGTTGGGCGGGGAGGTCGTCGCCGTCCTCACCACGCACGCCCACGCCGATCACTACGGCGGCAACGCCACCGTCGTCAAGCGGACGGGCGCGAAGGTCCACGCCCCGGCGTTCGACGAGGCGTTCCTGCGCTATCCGCTGCTGCAGCCGATCTTTCTCTACGGCGGCGCCGACCCGCTCGATACGCTGCGCGGCCGGTTTCTGCTCGCCGACCCGAGCCCGGTCGACGTGATCGTGCAGCCCGGCCCGCACGAGGTCGCTGGCATCCCGATCGAGGCGATCCCCCTCTTCGGCCATTCGCCCGGGCAGCTCGGCTACATGGTCGGCGATGTCTTCTTCTGCGCCGACGTCGTCCTGCCGGAGCAGGTGCTGGAGAAGTACCGCATCCCCTATCTCTACTCG
>JADYYO010000083.1 GCA_020853615.1 Thermomicrobiales bacterium | reverse complement strand
TCTCGGCGCGCAGGCGCGCCAGCTCCTCGGCGAGGCCCTGGATGGCCGCCAGCGCCACCCCCTGCCCATCGAGGGGGTGGATGTGGCGGTCGTCCGCCCCGACGCCGAAGAGGGCGGCGAAGTCCTGGGCCATGGGGCCGACATGGCGGATGGCCGGGTCGTCGCTCGTGTAGTTCCAAGTGCTGATCGGCAGCGCGCGCACCCGCGCCAGCATGTCCGCCGGGTCGACCGAGCCGAAGTTCGCCTTCAGGGCGCGGTCGCTGACGATCGCGAGGCAGGATCCTTCATAGCAAGACAAATTGCCACAGCACTCTTTACGCTTTTGGCATGGGCTACCCGCCTCGCGGCAGCACCGGCGCTGAGAATCTACGATGCTCGTGACGCAGCGAAGCTTGCCGCAACACTCCTTCTTGTTCTTGCACCCGCGGCCGGCCTTGCGGCAGCGCTTTTTCTTCGCGGCATCGGCCTCGGGGGCTGCTGCCACGCCGAGGAGCGCGGCGAGCGCGCCGCCCAGGGCGAGGCCGACGCGGCGGCGAGTCCAGGCATCGAAGCGTTCAGCGTCCATGTGATCCTCCACGATGGGTGCCGGGTGCCGGGTGCTGGGTGATAGGGAATGGGTGATGGGAGGCGGTGCGCGACGCGGGCGCCTCGCAATCACCGCTACCCATCGCCCGGGTCTCCGCCGGCGGGGCAATTGTCGTTACTCGTGTTGCCGTTCGGCATCGTCGTGTTGCAGAAGATGGCGTAGTGGGCGTAATAGACCTGGTCCGGGTCGTTCGAGTCGTAGTCCGCGCCGGTCATGTTGGCGTCGGTGAAATCGGCCGCGAAGATATCTGTCTTGCCCCGCCTGCTCGGGCGAAAGTCGGCGTTCGTCAGGTCGGCGCCGTTCAGCTTCGCGCGCCAGAGGCGGGCGCCGCTCAGTTTCGCGCCGGCGAGATTGGCCTCGCTCAGGTCGGCGTCTTCTAGCTTGGCGTTGGTGAGATTGGCTCCCTGGAGGTTGGCGGCGCTGAGGTCGCAATTGTGGAGGTCGGCGCCGGGTTCGAGCGCGATGTCGCCGCAGTTGCGCGGGCTGCTGCCCCGGCGCCGCTTCTTGCGCTTGTGCTTCTTCTTTTGCTTTTTCCCGACACCTTTCTTCTTCGCCTCGGCGGCATCGGCGAAGAGTGCGGCGAGGAGCAGGGCGAGCGCGCCGCTCACTCCCTCGCGCCGGTCGATCTGCTGGGCCAGGAAACGCGCGAGCGCCTCGAGGCGGCGTGATTCCATGCCGGGTCTCCCTGAGCGCGCTCGCCGCAGCGCGCGAAGTGATGTAACCGATGCTCCAGAAGAGTATGAACGATAGGTCGTCGAGCTGGGTAGCGTCGGAGGCTCCCCGGGGTGGCCGGTCTGCGCCAGGCGCCGGGTGGCGCCGGGTCGCGGCCGCGCCTCACCCCGCCGCGCGCCGAAAGCGGACCCATCCGGGCGTGAAGCGGATGCGCACCGCACCATCGTTCGCCTCTTCGACCGCCTGGGCGAGCCGCTCGTCTGCCGACCAGTCGAGGGCGTCGCTGACCGGGATGATCTGCCCCCCCGCGATGACCGTCAGCGGCCCGCCGAGCGGTGCGACGCCGCGCGCGAAGCGCCACGCCCACGCCGCTGGGAGGGAGGCGAGCATCGCCCAGTCGGCCGGGGCGGGGAAGGGCGCAGCGGTCGCCCCGGAAGCCGGCTGCGACCGCGCTGGCACGTCGCCAGTGGCGAAGGCCGGCAGCGCCTCGACCAGCAGCTCGGCCCCGCGCGCCATCAACGCGTCTTCCAGCTCGGGCGCGCGGATGCCGGGGGGGATGGCCATCTTCGCCTGCGCGACGATCGGGCCGGTGTCGAGGCCGGCGTCCATCACGTGGAGCGTGACGCCGGTGCGCGGCTCGCCGCGGCGGAGCGTCCAGAAGACCGGCTGCGGCCCCCGGCCGAGCGGCAGGAGGGAGGGGTGGATATTGAGGATGCCGAGCCGGGGAATCGCGCGCGCCGCCCGCGACAGCCGCCAGGGGAAGCAGGCGGCGACGGCCACGTCCGGCGCGGCGTCTCGCAATGCCTTGGTCGCGTCCTTCCCCGAGGCGACCCAGACGACCGGGATATCGGAGCCGGCTGCCAACCGCTCGATCTCGCGCGGTTGCGCTCCGGGCGAACCCGCCAGAATGAGACAGGCGATCTCGTAACCGGCCGCGCCCACGCGCGTGCTGGCGGCGCTGGGAGGCGCGCCGAGCCCCGTCGTGCCCGATGGCTTGCCCGAGCCGGGCAATGCAGGCATCGTTGCGGCGCCGAGGAGCGTCGTCAGCGCCGCGACGGAGGCGGAGCAGGCAATGCCGAGGAAGGCGATGCGAGGCGCGCCGCGCCCGAGCGCCGGGCCATGGTCGCGCAAATGTTGACGCTCTTTCGCCATTCTTCTACGGTTTCCTCTTAGATTGCAGCGGCCGCGGATGGCGTCCGGCCGGCCGCTACGCCCCCGGGAGAGCGATGATGCCGCGAATGGTCCAATGCGTGAAGCTCGGCCGGGAGTTGCCCGGCCTCGAGAAGCTGCCCTTCCCGGGCGAGCTCGGGCAACGCATCTACGAGAATGTCTCGGCTGAAGGGTACAGGCTCTGGCAGCCGCACATGACGATCCTCATCAACCACTACGGGCTGAACCCCGCCGACCCCGAGACCCGGCGCATTCTGCGCGAGCAGATGGAGGAGTTCTTCTTCGGCGAGAATGCCCGCATGCCGGAGGGCTGGGTGCCCCCCAGCGCCGCCCCGGCGAAAGGCGCCGCGCCGCGCAAGAAATAGCGGGCGAGTCGGCCACTGGGGCGCCCTCGGCGGCGCAGAGCTTCGACGTGTCGGTAATCGTTCAGGCGGCGCTCGCCAACCCCGGCCAGCGCAGCCGCCTGGCCGTCACCTTCGTTCCCCGCCTCCTCGCCTCGCCTCGCGGAATCATGATGATTGGACGTGGAGACCTCTGGTGTGCCGCGACGCCCATAGCGAGTTGAGCGACGCGCAGTTAGAGCGGATGCACCGGCGGCTCCAGCGCCTGGAGGGCGAGGCAGCCAGTTTGGGTCGCTGATCGATGATGCCGGGCGCCTTACAGCGCCTTGCGGAAGTGGTGTCATCCTGAGCGAAGCGAAGGATCTCGACTCCCGGCAACCCCGTCTCCCCTGCGCCGAGATGCTTCGTGCCTCAGCATGACACGTCTTGCGCACGCCGCTGTAACCACGCGGCAGCGCCACACGATGGGCCATTCCGGCTCGTCGCCCCACGCCGCTACCGGGCCTTGCTGGCGAAGACTATCCATCCGGGTAGGATGGAACCATCCCGGAGCACGGGGAACTTCGCACGCGGCGCCTCACACTGATTTCAGAAGGGACATGAGGTCCCGAGCAGGAACGGAGGAAAGAGATGCCTGTGCAAAGGATAGTCGCTACGGCGGCCGTCGCCGTCGCACTCGCTCTCAGCGTGTCGGCAGCGGTTGAAGCGCATTGGGACGATCACCCCATGGGCCCAGGGATGGCGGGGCCGGGCATAGGATCCTATCCGGGCTGCGACTGGGATGATCATGGCATGGGTCCCGGGATGATGGGACCCGGCATGGGACCGTACCCAAGGTCAGCCCCCGGCTCGTCTCCCGGCTGCGACTGGGACGATCAGGGCATGATGCCCTACCCGCATGAGTAGCGGGATGACTCATGGCTCAGCCGACCTTGAGATGCATCGGACCGGCCTGAGCGTCGATGAGCATCGAGAACACATCCGTGACGGGATGTGCGGCCGGTAACGACCGAGGAGATCTCCCATGAAGCGGTGGCATATGGTTAGTGTCGGTATCCTCGCGCTCGCTCTGCTCGGCTTCACTGCCACGAGTGCTGGAATGGCCATGCAGTCCTCGGCTCCCACGCCCGCGGTCGCGAGCCCAAGGGGGTGCGGTCCGTGGGGGCCGACCGGCGAAGGACAAGGCGCCGCCAACCAGACGGCCGGTCCGCGCGGCATGATGGGCAGTCAGGGCATGATGGGCGGCAACGGTCCTTGGGCCAATTGTCCATGGAACAGAATGGGGCCCGGGATGATGGGCGGCATCATGGGACCGGGCATGATGGGCGGGATGATGGGGTTCTATCCCGCCACGGCCTCGCCCATTACCCAGGCCGATGCTCAGCAGCGCCTGGCGGCCTTCGCCGCCACCCTCGGGCCCGATCTGAAGGTCGGCGAATTCCTGCCCTTCGCCAGCAACTACTATGCGGAGTTGGTGGACGGTAGCGGGGCGGCGGTCGCTGAGGTGCTGGTCGACCGCTACACCGGGGCCGCCTACCCCGAGCCTGGTCCGAACATGATGTGGAACGGCCGTTGGGGGATGATGGCGGGCGTAGGTGCTCTCGTGCAGTACGACGAAGCGGCCGCCCAGAAATTGGCTGAGCAGTTCCTTTCCGGCTATTTGCCCGGCGCCAGCGTGCTCGAAGGGACGGCGTTCCCTGGCTATTACACCTTCGACTACGGGCGCGGCCCGCTCGAAGGAATGCTGAGTGTCAACGCGGCGACCGGGGAGATCTGGGTGCACACCTGGCATGGCCCCGCCCTCGCAAACGCGGGTGAGGCGACCCCGACGCCCTAGCCCTGTTCATCGGGCGCTTGCCGTGCCACTGCCTCGGCCACCGCGTTCGCCTCAGCGACGGCCTGCTCGATG
>JADYYO010000082.1 GCA_020853615.1 Thermomicrobiales bacterium | reverse complement strand
CAGTACGAGCGGGCGCGAGCCTGGATTCTGGCGAATCCGGACGAGGCGGCGACGATCCTGGCCGAAGAGTCGAAGCTTTCTCAGGAGGTCGCGGAGCGGGAGCTCTTCGAGCGGACCGTGCTCGACATCGACCCCGTCCCGGGCGAGGCGCACGCTGAGGTGCTGCGCGCGGTGATCCCGATCATGGTCGACGAGAACCAGGTCAAGCCGGGCACCGATATCGAGGCCGCGCTGCGCGACCTGCTGGCGCCGGAGATCGCGCGCGGCGTGGTCGCGGCGGGGGAGCCCGCTGCCTGAGCGATGGTCGCCGTGGCGCTCGCACCGGAGCGCCACGGCCCGCCTCGGGAGAGGAGCGGGGAAGGATTCGGAGATGGTCAGTATCGATCCAGCCATCGAGCGGGGCGTGTCGGGCCTGGCGGATTCGCCCGCCGCGACGCCAACTGCCAGAGCGCGGAGCTGCCGCGTGATTCCGCGCGCCGTCGCGTGCCGCGGCCTGGTGCTTCCCATCCTGATCCTGGCGCTCTGGCAATGGGCGGTCAATGCGGAGATCTACTCGCGCAGCCAGTTGCCGGCCCCGCTCGATGTTGTGGCGGCGGGCCGCGAGTTGCAGGAGATCGGCATCCTGCTGCCGAACATCCTGGCCAGCATGCAGCGCGTGGCGATCGGCTGGGGCATCGGCGCGTCGGTGGCGATCGTCCTCGGGCTGGCAGTCGGCTTCTCGCGGCCGGTGGAAGGGCTGCTGGAGCCGACGTTGCAGGCGTTTCGCGCGGTCCCCTCGCTCGCCTGGGTGCCGCTGCTGGTCCTCTGGCTCGGCATCGGGGAGGCGCCGAAGCTGGTGCTGATCGCCATCGGCGCCTTCTTCCCGGCCTACACGAATCTCGTGGCCGGGGTGCGGCAGATCGACCGGAAGCTGGTCGAGGTCGGCCGCGCCTACAGCCTGCGCGGGTTGGGTCTGACACGCGAGATCCTCTTGCCCGCGGCGCTCCCCTCCCTCGTGACGGGGTTGCGCATCGCCCTCGCCCAGGCCTGGCTCTTCCTGGTGGCGGCGGAGTTGATCGCCGCCTCCCGCGGCCTCGGCTTCCTGCTCACTGATGCCCAGAACACCGGCCGGGCCGACATCATTCTGCTGAGCATCGTCCTCCTGGCGCTGATCGGGAAGGGGACCGATTGGCTCCTCGCCCGCAGCGAGCGCCGCCTGCTGCGCTGGAGCGACACGTTCCAGGGGAGAGGGTGAGGGGCTGTTGGCTATCGGCTATCAGCCAGAAGCCGATAGCCAACAGCCCCTCATCGCCGGTGGGCGATCAACGGCTCCCATTCGGCGAAGCGCTCCTCGATTTCCGCGATCGAGGGGACGGCGCTGGGGCCGACGCCGCGCAGGCTGAGCGCGGCGACCAGGTTGGCATATTGCCCGGCGGTGACTGGGGAGACGCGCCGGTCGGACGCCTTGAGAAAGAATGCTGCGGCGAAGACATCGCCGGCGCCGGTGAGGTCGACCGTCTTCACTGGGTAACCGGGCAGCTCGGCGCGGTGCCCGGCGTAGAGCAACTGGCAGCCGTTCGGCCCCAGCGTCACCACCCCTATTCGCCGCGCGCCGACCCACTCGACAACGTTGCGCGCCTGCGCGATCTCTTCATCCGAGACGACGATGCTGTCGGTGCGCGCCAGCAGTTCGGGCGGCAGCCGCAGTTGCACGTGGTGCACGCGGCCTCCCCGCTCCATCGGCCACTCGCGCATCCACCCCTGCGGCGTGATGCCGAGGAAGCCGGGAGTGAGGGAGAGGGCCTGATGCGGGTCGATCTCCCGCGCCACCGGCCCGAGATGGATCACCTTGGCGTTGGCCCAGTGCGGCGGCAGGCCACGCAGGTCGATCGGGCCGGCCCAGCGGCGGATCGTCTGCGTGCGGCGGCTGCCGTGATACTCGTTGACGAAGAAGGTCGGCGACTCCGCCTGCTGCGTGATGATGGTGATCTGGTCGGAATAGGGCTCAAGCGAGGGGACGTCGACGCCGTCGATCTGCTCGCCATAGCGGCCGCGAGTGAGCACGCCGACCCGGGCGCCGAGCCGCGACGCCGTCAGCGCCGAATAGAGCGCCGTGCCGCCGAGCACGCCGCTGCCATCGGGCTGGATGTCGCAGACGATCTGGCCGATGACGAGATAGTCGGGCGCGCGCTGCGCCTGCATGCCGGTGAGCGGCCGGCTCGGGCTGAGCGATTGCCGCTTCCGCCCGCGCTTGTCGCCGCCGCGGGTGATGCGCGGCGGAAGGGAGGGATCGCGCGGCCGCTTCGGCTTCCGCGGCGGCTCCGGTCGGGAAGGTGGTTCGTCGCTCGCTCCGCTAGGCACGTGGCTGCACCGTGACCCGCCGCATGTTCCCCTCGCCGCTGCTCTCGGTCATCACGTCGGGGTTGCCGCGCAGGGTCAGATGGACGATGCGCCGCTCGTTCGGCGGCATCGGCTCAAGCACGATCGGCCGGCGCGAGCGCGCCACCTGGCGGCCGACCCGCTCGGCGAGTCCGATCAGCGACTCCTCGCGCCGGTTGCGGTACCCCTCGACATCGATGACGACCCGCGTCCACGTCTCGAGACGGCGGTTGGCGATCAGGTTGACCAGGTACTGGAGCTGGGAGAGATGGTCGCCCCGGCGGCCAATCAGCATGCCGAGATCGTGCCCAAGGATGTCGATGAAGATCGTTGGCGGATCGGCGGCATCGAGCGGCATGGTGGAGGGGTTGTCGACCGCCAGCACGTCGGCCTCGATGCCCATGTGATCGAGCAGCTCGCGCACGATCTCCTTGGCCACCTGCTCCTCGGCCTCGTCGATTCGGTCGAGATCGCGCGGCCGGGCCGCGGGGCGTGGTCGCTCGCGTGGCGGTGTGCCCCGCGAGGAGGGCCGATCGCCCGGCACACGGCGGTTCCCCGGCTGACGGCGCTCGCGGCCAGCGGCGCGGCCTCCCTCGCGCGCGCCGGCGCCCCGTGGCACCGGCTGCGACGCCATCCCCTTGGCCGTCACCCGGACAAGCGCTTCATCCCCCTCATCCGGCCCGGCATCTGAGAGAATCTCGATATCGACATCGGGCTCGCCGAGCCCAAGCTGCTCGAGCGCCAGGCGCACTGCCTCGTCGACGGAGTAGGCCTGGATTTCGACGCTGGTCATCCTCCGCTGGTCCATCGATGATCCCCGCATGCACAGGGCGGCCGGCCGTTCGGCTGCGGACCCGCCCGCCCGGGGAGACCCAGCCGGCGGCTCGCCCTCTCGATTACCTGGTGTTGGCGCCGTCCGCGGCCTTCGCCTTGCGCGGCACGATCACTGCGCCAGCGGGCGCGCCTGTTGCGGCTGGCTCTTTGCTCGCGGTGGCGGCGACGGCCGCCTTGCCACCTGCCGGGCGCTTGCCCTTGCCCTTGCCACCGCGCGCCTTCGCGCCGCTCCCGTTCGCCTTGACGGTGGCGCTCGCCTCGACGGCCTCCGGCTCCGCGCTCTCCGCCGCCTTGCTATCGGCCGGGGCGGTTGCCGCGCGCTCCATCGCCATCTGCTGCGCCTCGTTCATCTTCTTCTGCAGCCAGCCCATCGGGCCCGGGCCATAGACTGGCTCGCCCTCGCCGCTGACGACCACGACCTCGTCGAGGCTGCGCGGCGGGCGGTAGCCGAGCCGCCGGTGCTCCGGCAGCTCCGGCAGGAAGGGCACCCACTTCAGGACGCTGCCCCAACCGGTGATGAACCACTGCTGGATGACGCTGTAGACGCTCTGGGTCGCCCAGTAGAGAACCGGGCCGGCGGCGAAGTTCCACCCGAAGAAGACGACGGTGAGCGGCATGATGTTCATGACCGAGTTCATCATCGCCTGTTGCGGATCGGTCGACTTCGGCTGATTGGCCGGGCGCATCATCTGCGTCTGCGTGAACTGGAAGATGCCGGCCAGGATCGGCAGGAGGTGGATCGGGTCGGGGTGCGCCAGGCTGGGGAGCCAGAGGAACCCCTCGTTCCAGAGGCCGGAGCCGGAGGTGGAGAGGCGCATGATCGACTGGTAAAGGCCGAGGAAGATGGGGATCTGGATGATCATCGGCAGGCAGCCGGCCATCGGGTTGACGCGATGCTGCTGGTAGAGCGCCATCGTCTCCTGCGAGATCCGCTGGCGGTCGCTGCCGTGCTTCTTCTGCAGCTCCTTGATCTTCGGCTGCAGGTCCTGCATCGCCTTTGAGGAGCGGATCGACTTCACCGTCAGCGGCAGCATGATCGTCTTGATGATGATGGTGAAGGCGATGATGGCCAGCCCGGCGCTGTGGAAGATGCTGGTCAGGCCATTCAGGGCCTGCACCAGCAGCTGCACATACTGATCCCAGATGGGAATGCTGGGGAAGGAAAGCTGGGCCAGGAGCGCGGGAAAAGAGGTCAAATCCATCGTCTGGTTCGTTTCT
>JADYYO010000081.1 GCA_020853615.1 Thermomicrobiales bacterium | reverse complement strand
TAGAGCGGCGTGCGGAAGATGGGTCATGCTGACGAAGGAGCATTCCGGCTTCCTCCACTATCGAATTCCCGGAATCCGGGATCCTTCGCAAGCTCAGGATGGCACGACTTCGGCACGGCGCTGTAGCCACACGCGTGCTCCCGCGGAATGTCGACAGCCCCGCCGCGCCGGAGCCGGAGAGCCCGGACATCGAGCGCGCGTCTGGCACGGGGGGTATCATCGACGATTGGCAGCCGCCCCGAGACTGAAGGACGCGCGAATGATCTCGACGGTGTTGGTTCCGCTCGACGGCACGACGGTTGCCGAGCAGGCGATCCCCTACGCTCAGGCGCTCCTGCCCGACGGTGGGAGAGTCATCCTGTTCAGGGTCGTCCCGGAGCCCGAGCCGCCCCTCATCGAGTTGCTCTGGACTCTCGAGTCCCCCGAAAATGCGACGAGCGAGGCTGCCCGCGCCGCACTCGAGACGACGATCGCGCGGGCCCATGATGCCCGCCTCCGCTGGGAAGCGCGGGTCGCCCAGGGACACCCGGCCGAGCAAATCCTGCAGGCGGCCGGGCACGGTGGAGTCGACATGGTCATCATGATGACCGCGGGGCGAGGGGCGATTGGCCGCGCGGTTTTCGGCAGCGTCGCCGACCGGGTCTCGCGTGCCTCGCCGGTCCCGGTCCTCCTCGTTCGGCCGCGGCCTGAATCAGCGACGGCCACCGCGGCGGAGATTCGACGGCTGGTCGTGCCATTGGATGGCTCGCAACTCGCCGAAGCAGCGCTTCCCCCGGCGACCGAGATCGCCAGGCGCCGCGGGATTCCGGTCTCCCTTGTGCAGGCGATCGATCTGACCGCATTGCTCACCCCCGTGAGCGCTGGCGGGGTGCTGACGGTCCCACTCGCTCCCGAGGTGTACGAGCAGACGGTAGCAACAGTCGAACGCGGCGCGCGCGAGTATCTCGCCGCTGTCGCCGCGGGCCTGCAGGCCGAGGGCGTAGACGCATCCTGGACCGTGCTGGAGGGATCGCCATTCTTTGCGATCGCCGACGCCACGCAGCCCGGCGATCTCATCGTCATGACGAGCCACGGGCGGGGCGGGGTGAGACGGTGGCTGCTCGGCAGCGTGGCCGAGAAGTTGGTGCGCGAGGCCGACGCCCCGGTCCTCCTCGTCGGCTCGTCACCCGGAAGATGAGGCATCCTGAGCGCGGCAACGGGTTCTGGCGCCCGTGAACTCTGGCACGTCCGAGCCGCGATGCGTCGTTCCCCGGCGTGATTACAGTGCATGCGGGCCGTTTCAGCTCGCGGGCTCCCCGGAGAGCGTCTTCTCGATTATCCCCAGCAGCGCGTCGATATCGAACGGCTTGAGCAAGACTGCGACGCCCATTGTGTCGAGGTGCGTCTGCAACTCCTCGACCATCTGAGCCGCCGCCGTGCAGACGATCACCGGGATCTCTCGCGTCTCCCGGTCGAGCTTGAGCGCTTCCAGGAACTGCCAGCCGCGGCGCTCATCCAGAATGATGAAGTCGAGCACGATCAGATCGGGCGGCTCCTGCCGGACCCGATCGAGCATCGCATCGAGCGCGACCGTGAAGCCGTCGGTCGTGACCCGATACCCCTCCCCTTCGAGCAGTTCGCGGAACAGCTCGAGGATGGCGACGGTGTCGTTGATCACCAGAATGTGCGCGCGCCGTTCCTTCCGAGCGCTTCCCATCTCGCCCCGCTCCCGCTCTCGATGCCGTCACGGCCATCCCGAGACTCGGGTTTATCCCATATACGGCAGCATCGCGCAGCGCGCCGGGAGCGCGGCGTATCGGCCGGGGCGAATCACCAGAATCGGGACGGCCGCGGAGCCTTCGCACACCTTCCTGGCATGACTCTTGATATAACGCGATTGCCTCGCGCTTCGATATGGCCGCCGCCCACTTACGAACGAGTCGCGCTGGCGCAGGAAAGGAACGCGTACGCATGAGCCAGTGGTTCACCCGGTTCGCCAATCGCGCCTCGGTCCTCACGGGTCACTACCTGACCTTCCTCCTCGCCTTCGCGCTGATCGTCCTTTGGGCCGTCAGCGGCCCCGTCTTTCACTTTTCGGAGACGTGGCAGCTCGTCATCAACACCGGCACCACCATCATCACCTTCCTGATGGTCTTTCTCATCCAGAACACCCAGAACCGGGACGCGCTCGCCATCCACCTCAAGCTCGACGAGATCATCCACGCCATCGACGCCGCCGACGATGCCATCATCACCGTCGAGGACCAGACGACCGAGGAGCTGGTGCTGCTGCGCAAGAAGTACGAGGCGCTTTGCAACGAGCATGACGAGTTGAAGGCGAGGCTCGGCCTGCCGGGCGCGAATGGCGCCAGAGCCGCAGCGCGCCGGTGACGTGGCGCGCCGCCGGGGCGCGATCCCGCGGAAAGCGCAGAATCCCGACTGAAAGGAAGCAGGCTTCCGAAGCACCGCGCGGGTCAGGCACGGAATGTGAATATATCGGGGAAGCCGGGCTCCCGCGAGCCCGCGGAACACCGGTACCCGCGTGATCGAGGCACGCTCATGGCAAGCGCTCCAGCCGCCTTTAGCGACCGCACCTCTCCGCCGACGATCCTCGTCGTCGACGACGAGCGAGCGGTGCGGGAGGTCGTCGCGGCGATTCTGGAAGATGAAGGCTACGCCGTCCATTGCGCCCGGGACGGCATCGAGGCGCTGGCGGTCATTGCCCGCGAGCAGATCGACCTTGTCCTCTCCGACGTGAAGATGCCGCGGCTCGATGGCATCGCCCTGGCGCGGCGCCTGCGCTCCGGCCGGAGAGGCATCCCGACGGTCCTGATGAGCGCGGTCTACGGCCAGGACGTGGTTCCCGGTTGCCATCTAGTGCGAAAGCCGTTCGACGCCAGCGAGCTGCTGTGCACGATAGCAACACTCCTCCTGGCGCAGCAGCGGCCGCCCATTCCGCTCGCGGCCGCGCTGACTACCTAGGACGGGCACGGAGCGCGCGAGCCGGAGGCCATGCGCCCGGCGTGATAGGCTTTGGGTGAGCCGCGACAATCGATCGGGCCCCCAGCGCGCCCGACGAGTGAAACGAGCGAGCCGCACGCCATGACCGATCGCGCCACAGGCAATCAGGGCGCCGCCCAACTCGTCGTCGTCGGCGCCTCCGCGGGCGGGATTGACGCGCTGCTGACGCTGGTCGAGCATCTCCCGGCCGATTTCCCGGCGCCGATCGTCGTCGCCCAGCACCTCGACCCGAACCGCCTCAGCCACCTCGGCTCGCTGCTCGCCAATCGCACGGTCCTGCCGGTGCGCACCGTGACCAGCCACGACCCGCTCCAGGCCGGCGCCATCTACGTCGTGCCGTCGGATCGCGATGTCGAGATCAGCGACCATCACGTCGAGGTGCTGCCGCGGAGCGCCCGGGGTCCCGCGCCCTCGATCGATCGGCTCCTGGCGACGGCGGCGCGCGTCTTCGCGGATCGCCTCATCGCCGTGATCCTCACCGGAACCGGGCACGACGGGACCGAAGGCGCCAAGGCGGTGAAAGCATATGGCGGCGCCGTGATCGTGCAGAATCCCGAGACCGCCCGTTTCCCGGGCATGCCGATGTCGGTCGCACCCTCGACCGTCGACGTCGTCGCCGATCTGGAGGCCATCGGCGGCCTCCTGGTCGACCTCCTGAGCGGCGCCTATCTCCTGCCTGTCGAGGGGGACGAAGACGAGTTGCGATCGTTCCTCGCTCATGTGCGGGAGCAGACCGGCCTCGATTTCGCGGCCTACAAGCGTCCTACCATCGCGCGCCGGCTGCAACGGCGCATGACGGCGGTCGGTGCGAGCACGCTCCTCGACTATCGGCGGTACATCGATCGCCACCCGGACGAGCTGCAGCGCCTCGTCTCCACCTTTCTCATCAAGGTAACCGAGTTTTTCCGCGATCCGGAATTCTTCGCCTACCTCCGGGAGCAGGTCTTGCCCGGCCTCATCGCCGAGGCGCGGGAGCGGGGCGAGTTGCGGATCTGGTCCGCCGGGTGCGCGACCGGCGAGGAGGCCTACTCCCTCGCCATCCTCGTCGCCGAGCTCCTCGGCGACGGGCTGGAAGAGCTGCCGGTGCGCATCTTCGCCACCGATGTTGCCCCCGGCGCGGTCGACTTCGCTCGCCACGGCGTCTATCCGCCGTCGGCCCTGGCGGGGGTCTCGCGGGAGATCATCGAGCGCTACTTCGTGCCGATCAACAACGGCTACGAGGTCCGCAAGACGATTCGCTCGATCGTCATCTTCGGCGAGCACGACCTGGGGCATCGCGCCCCCTTCCCGCGCATCGACCTCATCCTCTGCCGCAACGTGCTCATCTACTTCACCCCCGAGCTGCAGCGGCGCGCGCTCCAGCTCTTCGCCTTCTCGCTGCGCCGGGGGGGCTATCTGGCGCTCGGCAAGTCCGAATCGGTCAATCCGCTGCCCGAGTACTACGCGCTCGAACAGCCGCGCCTGAAGGTCTTCCGCCGGGTCGGCGCCCCCGTGGTCCTTCCGGCGCTCAACGTGCTGGGCACCGTCGCTCCCGGGCGGCCGAGCAGCCGCGTCACCCGGAGCCTCCTCCCCCGTCTGCCGCGGTCGAGCTACGACATCACCCAGGGAGCGCCGACGGTGCAACGCGCAGACCGCCTCCTCGACGACATCGCTATCGGGGTCGCCACGGTGAACCGCGACTCCGATGTCCTCGCCATCAATACCGCCGCCCGGCGCCTCCTCGACATCCGCACGTCGGCGATCGGCGAGGATCTGATCCACCGCGTGCCGCCAGAGCTGGCCGCGCCGCTGCGCATCGGCATCGACGGCGCGCTCCGTGGCGAAACGATGGTGACGACGCTGCAGCGCCCGCCGGATCTGGTCGACGGCGAAGCGCGCCATCTCCTCGTCACCTGCTCGCCCCTTTCCGCCTTGGGAGAGGGCGATCAGGCGGAGGTCGTGCTGGTCCAGATCATCGACGAGACCGCCGCCACCCGCGAGCGGGAGCGTCTCGACGGCGAACACGCCCGGCTCCAGGCGGAGTACGACGAGCTGCGCGCGCGCGCGGATGCCGCCATTGCCGCGCTGCGCGAATTGCGGAGCATCAACCAGGCGATGACGATGGAGCAGGGTCAGCTCCGCATGGAGGTCGAGCTGCTGCAGGTGGCGCAGGAGGAGGCTCAGGCCGCTGCCGAGGAGATCGAAACGCTCAACGAGGAGTTGCAGGCGACCAACGAGGAGCTGGAGACGGTCAACGAGGAGCTGCAGGCGACGGTAGAGGAGTTGCAGGCGACCGTCGGCGAGCTGAACACGACCAACGAGGAGCTGCAGGCGCGTGGGATCGAGCTGGAGAGCATGACGGTCACGCTCGAGGCGCAGCGCCAGACAGTCGAAGCCGAACGCTCGCGCCTGATGGCAATCCTCGCCAACATGGGCGATGCCGTGCTCGTCGTCGATCCTGACGGGGAAGTCGTGCTGAGCAACGCCGCCTACGATGCCCTGTTCGCGGAAGCGGGAGATTTCGTACCGGAAGACGATGCTGGCGATCCGCTGCCGGAGGATCTCTGGCCGCGCCGGCGGGCCTCTCGCGGTGAGACCTTCACGATGCCCTTCACCCGCGTCGATGCCGATGGCTCCCGCCGCTGGTTCGAGAGCAGCGGCCAGCCGGCGCAGGGGAGCGACGGCGAGTTGCTGGGCGTGCTTGTCATCCGCGATATCACCGAACGCAGCCTGCGCCGGCAGCAGGAGCAGTTCCTGGCCGTTGCCGCCCACGAGCTGCGCACGCCGCTGGCGGTCCTGTCGGGTCGCCTGCAACTGCTGCTGCGCCGCCTCGCCGGTGACGAGATCGACCAGCGGCTGAAGGAGCACGCCACGCTCGCCCTGGAGCAGGCGCGGCGGCTCGAGGCGGACGTCAACGAGCTGCTCGACGCGGCGCGGATGCAGTTCGGCCAGTTGGTGCTCGAGCGGGAGCCGCTCGATCTGGCCGCGCTCCTTCGCGAGACGGTCTCCATGGCGCGGCCGCTGGCCGCGAGCCAGGAGATTGCGGTGGCGATTGCCGACGCGCCAGTGCTCGTCGATGGCGACAAGCGCCGCCTGCAACGCGTGCTACTCAATCTCCTCACGAACGCCATCACCTATGCTTCCGAGACCGAGCGGATTGACGTGCGGCTGGCGCGGGCGGGGAGTGAGGCAGCGATCGAGGTGCGCGACACGGGCCCCGGCATCCCCGAAGAGGCGTTGGAGCAGATCTTCAGCCGCTTCGCGCGGGGCGTCGCGGGACGTTCGGAGAAAGGTGGACTCGGGCTCGGGTTGTTCATCGCGCGGGAGATCGTGACGGCGCACGGCGGCACGATCGAGGCGGACTCGGCGCCCGGCAAAGGAACGACCATGCGCATCGCGCTTCCCCTCGCCACTGAACAGCCGCCGGCCGCCGCGAACGACTGAAAGCAGGCGACCTGATGGCGCACCGCGATATCGTCGTCATCGGCGCGTCGGCCGGCGGCATCCCGGCGTTGACGACGCTCGTCGCCGGCCTCCCGGCGGATCTCGCCGCCGCGCTCTTCGTCGTCGTCCACGTCCCGAACACCGGGACCAGCCGGCTCCCGGAAGTCCTGAGCCACGCGGGGCCCCTTCCCGCGCATCATGCCGAGGCGGGCGAGCCGATCGAGCACGGCCAGATCACCGTGGCGCCGCCCGACTACCATCTGCTGCTCCGCCGTGGCCGGGTCGAGCTCGACCACGGGCCGCGGGAGAATCACGCGCGCCCGGCGATCGACCCCCTCTTTCGGACCGCGGCCCGCGCCTACGGGCCGCGGGGCATTGGCATTGTCCTCTCCGGCGCGCTCTACGATGGCAGCCTGGGGCTGATGAGCGTCAAGACGCGCGGCGGCATCGCCATCGTGCAGGATCCGGCCGAGGCCGTGGTCGACAGCATGCCACGCAACGCGTTGAAGCTGGTCGCGGCCGACTACATCCTCCCTGCAGGCGAGATCGCGCCGGTCGTGACCGCGCTGACGCAGGAGGATGTGCGCGACGGAGGGTCATCCATGATCGACGATGAAGAACGACTGGAGCTGGTCGTCGCCGAGGATTTCGCCGAGCAGGCCGATGGCGATCGAGCCGACGAGACGACGGTCTACACCTGCCCGGAGTGCGGCGGCGTCCTCTGGCAGGGTGGTGCCGGCCCGGCGCTCTGGTTCCGCTGCCACGTCGGGCACGTCTACGCCTCGGAGATCCTGCTTGGCCAGAAGGCGGAGCAGTTGGAGGCCGCGCTCTGGTCGAGCCTGCGCCTCCTGAAGGAAAAGGCGACGTTGTCGCGGCAACTCGCCAACCGGAGCCGGGAGAGCGGGCTGATCGGCGCGGCGGAGCGTGTCGAGGAGCGCGCGCTGCTCGACGAGCAGCACGCGCGGGCGATTCAGGATCTGCTCAAGGCGATGCCGGGGCCCGGTCAGGAGTTGATGGAGCCGGCAGGATAGCTCTTGCGTGCAAACGCAACCGGGGCGCTGGCAACGTCAGCGCCCCGGTTGCCTTGTCGCCTCCGCGTCGTCAACGCACGGTAATGCGCGTGCGGGAGACGTTCTGGTTGTGGCCGAGCATGCCGCCGAGGGTAGCGGCGACGAGGGCCAGGAGCATGGCGATGAGCGTCCCCCACGCCCCCGGCCCCGCCGCCTGCCGCGCGGTCTGCGCCGCCTCCCGCGCCGCTTGCTCCGCCTGCGGCGGCACCG
>JADYYO010000080.1 GCA_020853615.1 Thermomicrobiales bacterium | reverse complement strand
CATGATCTGGCCGGGATCGCGGCCGGCCTCGAGGAGGCGTATGGGCTGCGGCCCGTGGCGATCCGGTTTCTCCCCATCGGCTACGACCTCGAGGCGGCCGTCTACGAAGTCATCGCTGATGACGGCAAGACGTACTTTCTGAAGGTCCGTTCCCGCCCCATCTACGAAGCGGGGTTGCGGGCGGCGCAGGCGTTGCGGGAGCAGGGTGTGCTCAACATTCTGGCGCCGATCCCCACGCGCTCGGGGGAGCTCGGGGACCGGGTCGGCGATCGCGGCCTCGTCCTCTACCCCTTCATCACGGGGGAGAACGCGATGGTTGCCGGGCTGACTGGCGCGCAGTGGGAGGCATTCGGGGTCACCCTGCGGGCGGTGCACGAGAGCGGCGTCGCCGCATCGTTCCGCGACCAGCTCCGGGTCGAGAGCTTCGCGCTGCCGTCGGCGGCACTCGTCCGCGACATCCTGGACGGCAGCGATGGAGCGACGTTTGAAAGTCCCGCGGCAGCGGGGCTCGCCCTATTCTGGCGGGAGCACGCCGGGCAGATTCGGGCCATGCTCGAGCGGGCCGAGGCGTTGGGGGCGCGGCTACAGAACAGAGGATTCGCATACGTTCTCTGTCATGGCGATATTCACGCGGCGAACATCCTGGTCGACCGGGGCGGACGGATCCACCTCGTCGACTGGGATGCCCCGCTGCTCGCGCCGCGCGAGCGGGATCTCCTCTTCGTGGTCGGGTCGAAGATCGCGCGCGATGTCGAGCCGCACGAAGAGGCGCGTTTCTTCGCGGGCTATGGCCCAGTCGCGATCGATCCGGACGCACTCGTCTACTACCGCTACGAGCGGGCGATCGAGGATTTCGGCGAGATCGGGAAGAGCGTCTTCCGCCATCCCGAGCGGAGCGAGGAGGCCCGTGCCGACGAGGCGGCGCTGATGATGGGCTACTTCGCGCCGGGCGGCTTCGTCGATTCGATCGAAACGGTCATCCTGCCGGAGGTTCGGCCGGCATCGGGCTGAGCGTTACTCACTCCGCGTCGGGGCGCACGGTCAGCGTTCAGGCATTGTCGAGGGCGTTGAGCAGGTAGCAGAGGATGGTCGCCGCGGACCAGTAGAGCCCGCCGCCGACGCCGAGGACGAGACTGCCGCCCGCGATCAGGAGCGCCGCCGTCCCGGCGTTGATGGGCGCGAGATGGAGCAGCCGGCGGCGGCGCTCGTACGGGCGCAGCGCGCGCAGGGTTTGCCCCTGGAAGCGGGCGCTGGCCAGCGCGATGACCACGCCGACGGCGAGCAACTCGATGCCGAGCAGGCGACGTCCTTGCCCGGGGATCAGCACCAGAATGGCGATCACCAGGAGGCTGATGAAGCCGCCGAGGGTTTCGCGGGCCCTCCCCCGGCTGGCCGGGTGCGCCACTATCGCCTGCTGATGCAGCGAAAGCGCGACGAAGAGGAGGCCCGTCAGCCCTGCTGCCGCCCCGGCGATCGCGGCGTAGAAGATCTGCCAGGCCGCGGGGTCGTAGGTGGCGGTCATGCGCGTCCCCCCGGATCGATGTCCGCCCAGTCCTCTTCGAGGTGGCGGACGAACGCTCCCAGGCGCGAGAAGTCGTCCATCTGCCGGGCGAAGCCGCGATGAATTTGCGCACGCGGGCCGGGGTGGTAGAGGGGCGCCAGCCAGCGGCCATGCCAGGGGAGGATCTCGCCGACGTTGCCGGCCAGCGTCGCCTCGTGCGGTGCGATCGCCTGGATGGCGCGCAGGGCGACCGCGCCGAGGGTAACGACGACCGGCGGGTCGAGCAGGGCGAGGGTCGCCGCCAGGAAGCCGGCGCAATTGCGGATCTCGGCGGCAGCGGGCGGCGCGTTGCGGCCGCGCGCGTCGCGCGGGTTGCAGAGGACAGCGTTGGTGATGAAGACCGACGCGCGCTCCAACTCCGCCGCCGCGAGGAGGCGGTCGAAGTTGCGCCCCGACTGATCGCCGGCGAGGGGGACGGCGGTGCGGTCGCCGCCGAGGCGGCCGGGCGCCTCGGCGATGAAGCAGACGCGGGGATGGAGCGCGCCGTTCTCGGAGCCGAGCAAGCGCCGCCGTCCCTCCATGCGGGGGCAGGCGCGGCAGGCCTGCGCCGCGGCGCAGAGGCGCGCGTACGATTCGTCCCGTTCGGCGGTCATCATCAACGAGCCATCTCCAGCGCCGCGCGGATATGGTGTCGTCCTGAGCGAAGGACCTCGCGTTCCCCGGAGCGCCATTTCCCTCGAGCCGAGATGCTTCGTTCCTCCGCATGACACGGGTTGGGGGAGCCGCTCTCGCCGTTCGCGGCGTTGACACGGCATGCTCGGCACCGTATCTTGCAATAGATGCATATGCATCGGTTTTTGGGATGGGGCGGGTGACGGATCCATCTTCTTCATTCGGAACGACAAGGCGAGACGCGGGAGCGCTCTCGTGCGTGGCCGCGGCGGTGCGCCGCGCCGATCGCGCGCTCAACCGGCTCTACGACGAGGCGCTGCGCCCGAGTGGGCTGGCCACCACGCAGTATGCCCTCCTCTCGACCCTCGCGCGGGCCGGGCGGCCTCTCCTGCACAGCGACCTCGCCGAGCGGCAGGAGATGGCTGGCACCACCCTCTCGCGCACGCTCAAGCCGCTCGCCCGTGACGGCCTGGTCCGGATCGAGCCGGGTGACGACCGGCGCACCCGCCTGGTGGCGATCACACCGGCGGGTGAGGCGGCGCTGGAGCGCGCCCGGCCTCTCTGGCACGCGGTCCAGGGCCGCGTTGTCGCCGATGTCGGGGAGGCGCGTGCCGAGCGCCTTCTCGCGGAGCTCGGCAATCTCGTCGCTCGGCTGCACGACACGACAACGAGGGTGACGAACGAGACATGAGGAACCGCGCTCGCCGGGACTATCCCGTCCACTACGCCTGGATCGTCTTCGCCGTCACCTTCGTCACCCTCCTCGCCGCCGCCGGGTTCCGCAGCACCCCGGGCGTCCTCTTCGTCCCTCTCGAGCAGGAGTTCGGCTGGAGCCGGGCGACCATCGGGCTGGCGGTCTCGGTCAACCTGATCCTCTACGGCTTCGTCGGCCCCTTCGCCGCCGCGCTCATGGCCCGCTTCGGCCTGCGCCGGGTGGTCGCCGGCGCGCTGCTGACGATCGCTACCGGCGCCCTGCTGACGACCCAGATCCGCGAGCCTTGGCAACTGGTCCTCCTCTGGGGCGTCGTCGTCGGCCTCGGCGCCGGCTGCATGGCGACGATCCTGGCGGCGACGGTTGCCAACCGCTGGTTCGTCGCCCGGCGCGGGCTGGTGGTCGGCGTGCTGACCGCCGCCGGGGCGACCGGGCAGCTCGTCTTCCTGCCACTCCTCGCATGGCTAGCGACGGCGTACGACTGGCGGCTCGTCTCCATCACCACGGCGCTCGCCGCGCTCGCGGTGATCCCCCTCGTCCTCCTCTTCCTGCGCGACCGGCCGTCCGACGTCGGGCAGCTCCCCTACGGCGCGCTGCACGACGATCCGCCGCCCGCCGCGACGGGCAACCCGATCGCCACCGCCTTCCGTGGGCTGCAGCTCGCCGTCGGCCGGCGCGACTTCTGGCTGCTGGCGATCCCCTTCTTCGTCTGCGGGCTGAGCACCAACGGGCTGATCGGCACGCACCTGATCCCGGCCGGGGTCGACCACGGCATGTCGGAGGTCGCTGCCGCCAGCCTGCTGGCGACGATCGGCATCTTCGACGTGATCGGCGCCACCCTCGCCGGCTGGCTGACCGACCGCCGGGACAGCCGCAAGCTCCTCTTCGCCTATTACGGGCTGCGCGGGCTGTCGCTGATGCTCCTGCCGCTGGCCCTCTCGGCCGCGAACGCCAGCATGATCCTCTTCATCGTCTTCTACGGCCTCGACTGGGTGGCGACGGTGCCGCCCACGGTGGCGCTGGCGACGGCGAGCTTCGGGCGCGAGCGGGGGACGATGATCTACGGCTGGATCTTCGCCTCGCATCAGGTCGGCGCGGCGGTGGCCGCAACCGGGGCCGGGGTGATTCGCACGGTGACGGGCGACTACTTCCTCGCCTTCGTCAGCGCCGGGCTCCTCTGCCTCGTGGCGGCGGTTCTCTCGCTCGGCGTCGGCCGGCGCGAGGAGGTCACCGCCACGCCGCTCGTGCCGGGCGCGCCGCTTCTGCGCTAAGCGTGTTCTTGTGAGCGACCGCTACCGGCATGTGCTTCCGGCACAGTTGCGCGGCGCGGTCGACCTCGGCGGGCCGAACTTCGGCCCCTCTGGACGATCGGCTCCGGCGGGAATCCTGCTATCCGTCGTTCAGGCGTCGCCACCCATGCACGACAAGGGCGAGCGCGCACACCAACCCGGCAACGGCGGCGAGGGTGAAGACGGGTAGCAGGAGGGGAAAGTGGACCTCGACCTTGCGGCCCAGCATTTCCTGCCCTTCGCGCAGCCGGTCAGCCCGAGGGAAGCCCAACCAGTAGCTCCCCGCCATCCACGCCCCGGAGGCAAAGGCGGCCGCGGCCACAAGCGCGGCGGCTACTCCCCATCGGCGCGACCACGCCTCGGCGACAAGGGCAACGAGAGCGATGAGGCCGCACAACGACAGCAGACCGACGTACCCGGAAGGGTCGTCATTGATGAGCGTGTGACCCTTCTCCCACGATATGCGCGCAAACTCGCGCGGGGCGATGATGGCGAGCAGCAGGATTACGGCGCAGGCGAACGCGACGAGGCGAGACCCGAGCTCGTCCACCCAAAAGCTCCGACTGCCTGGAATCAACCGGTCATTGGCCGTATCCCCTGACCAGGTATGGATCACGGGCTGTTCCCGCATGGCCGCCCGTCCTTTCAGATCATCGTGGGCGCGGAGTCGGTCAACGGCTACTTCTTGTCCCTCAGCACGTACATGATCGCATCTGGCAGACGGCGGACACCATCCCGCGCATCCTGCCTACGCAAGGTATGATCTCCCGGATCGCTTCTGCCGGTTCAACGGGTCCACGGCTCACCTAGCGGGCTGACGAGGAACGGTCATGAACTACGTGCACAGTCTTGTGCTGGCCTCGCTGCTGCTGACGCTGCTCGGCGTATCCGCCGCGGCCGAGACGCCTCCAGCGCCAAAGATTCCTGATGCGTCGCGTTGTCAGGTGCCCGGTCGTACACCGGAAGAACTGGAAGCGTTGCGCCGGTTCGTTGCCGAGCGGGGACCGGCAAGCCGGACTCGGCCAGCACCGACGGCAGTTCCCCAGGGGTCTCCCGCCGAACCCGCCACCCGTGCGGCGATTACCAACGTCGTCGACACCTTCTTTGCCTGCAACGCTGCCGGTCGGATGGAGCGGGCCTATCTCCTCGTGAGTGATGCCAACCTGGTGCGCTTCATCGACGATCCGGACGAGGCCGTCGCCTACGTGGCGGGGTTGGCAGAAGCAACGCCGGCGCCAGATGCGCCCGGGGAGCGGGCGATCTACGCGGGCCCGTGGGATGTGCAGATGCTGCCGGATGGACGCGTTGCGGCTGCCGTCTGGATCGATTCGGAGGACGAGCACCCGGCTCGCGGCGTGACCACCATCTGGCTCTTTGCCTTTGAGAACAGCGGGTGGCGACTGGACGACACCATCTCCGAGATCTTCGTGGAGCTGACCCCCACGCCGAAGCAAAAGCGAAAGCAGCGGCCCGCCGGCTACGAGCGCGTCAACGTCGCGGATATCGTTGGCTGGCCAGAGGTCGCGCCACTGGGCACTCCAGCGCCATAACTGCTGGCCTCACGACCCGGAAGGCCGGTGTTTCGCCGACATGGCAGGTACACTAGCGCGGTCCTGCCCTGGTCGTTCCGGCGAAGAGATCTGCGCCGCTCCCGCGCCAGGGCGCGCGGAGGAGCGGGGCCGCGTTACATGAACGGCCAGCCGCCGGCCCGGCGGTCGAGCCACGCGAGCGACTCCTGCAGCCGCTCGTCGGCCGCGTTCAGGTCGAACGCCTCCGGGTCGATCGGGCCGCCCAGCCACTCCATTCGACGCGGAAGTCGTGGAGATGCTCGTCGCCACCCCAACCCATGGCGATCTGCATGACGCGGCTCAGTTCGCCGAGCGTCATGTCGCTCGGGACCACGACTCTGCGCCAGATCGGTGGCTTGAGCCCGAGCAGGGTGATCTTGAGCTGGTGGATCGAAGCCGGTTGCGCAGCCGGGTCGGTCGCGGGTATGGCATCGCGCCCTTTCTCGCATCAACCGTACTTTACCGCGTAGATCACGACGACGATCAGCAGGACGAGCGGATAGACGACGCGGGCGATCCAGTCGAGCTGGCTGACGGCGAGGAAGCGCTTGGCCTTGTAGAGGCGCTCGATGGAGATGTTGATCAGCACCAGCAGGGCTGTCAGCGCGATGAAGACGTAGTAGCCCCATTCGATGGCGACGGTGTAGCCGACGTCGGGCAGGCTGTTGGAGATCGACTGCAGCATTACCGAGGCGGTCAGGACCGAGGTGATCGAGAAGGTGATGCGCCCGGTCGCGTTCGTCGGCGAGAAGTAGAGGGAGATGTAGGTCACCAGCGCCAGGAGCGCGAGTGGCAGGAGGTTCTTGACCAGGAAGGCGGTGACGTTGCGGCCGTAGGTCATCTGCACCTGATACGTGGAGACCTGGTCGAACTCCGGCGCGCCGGTGCGCGGGTCGGGCGTGGTCGAGCGCATGGTCGCGGTGTCCTGCGCGTAGTAGACGCGCTCCACGATCCAGCTCGGGATGCGGTTGAACGGCTGGCTGGCGTTCGCGCCGCTGCGCATCCGCTCCGCCTGTGATTGCTGGATGTTGGCCTGGTCCGGCACGTAGACGATGTCGTTCTGCGTCAGGGTCACGTTCTGCATGCTGAGCGTCAGCACATGCGTGTCCCAGGGGAAGTCCTGGAAGTCCATGGGGTCGGTGAAGGTCGCGTTGACCCGATACATGGCGAAGTGCTTGTCGCCGTCGTCGGTGCGGTCGATCGGATCGGGCAGCCGCATCTCCGGGTTCGTGGCGTTGGAGAAGAAGACATCCTCCGCCGACGTGTCGCCCGTGTAGCGAAACCAGAGGAAGAAGTCGGCATCGAAGGTTTCGGCGCGCGCATCGAGGTTGGCGACGGTGTTGAGATCGACGCCGACGTAGGCGACGCGGTATTGCCGGTAGGGGTGGCCGTCGATGTCGAAGACAAGGCCGTTGGCCCGCTCGGCGGCGAGATCGAAGCGGGCAGGCTCGGCGACGATCCGGTACTGGAGAGGCGCACTCAGGAGCGCGCCGAGG
Source organism: Thermomicrobiales bacterium (assembly GCA_020853615.1). Classification (GTDB taxonomy): domain Bacteria; phylum Chloroflexota; class Chloroflexia; order Thermomicrobiales; family UBA6265; genus JACCXM01. The sequence goes on along the minus strand of JADYYO010000080.1, from coordinate 2,040 downwards.
TCGAAGAGGCCGACCGACATCGACTGCGGCACTGAGCGCGTGTCGTCGAAGTAGAGCGGGCCGCTGAGTCCCGGAATGGAACGCTCGGGGCTGTCCATCGCGACGAGGGCGTTGCGGATCGCCATCCGGTCGCCAGCGATATCCTGCAGCGCGGCGTCGCGCGCGTCCACCTCCGCCAGGGCATGAATCGCCAGGGTGGCGGCGTCGTACGCCTTGGCGCCGTAGCGGTCGGGCGCCTCGCCGTAGATCTCCCGGTAGCGCTGCGAAAAGTCGAGCGCGGCGCCGCCGAGGCTGTCGTAGATGATCGGGGAGGCGGCATAGAGGCCGTTGGTGAAGAAGCCGGGCTGCTCGGCGACCTCCGGCTCGTTGGCGAAGAGCCGCGTGAAGTCCTGATACCCGATCGCGTCGCCCGCGATCATCGGCAGCCGGATCCCGGCGCGCCCCAGCCCAAGCAATAGCGCGTGCGCCTCGGCCGGCTGCAGCGCCAGAAAGAGGATGCCGGGATCCTTCGTCGCGCCGATCTCGCGCACGATCGCCGCGACGGAGTCGTCGAGGTGCTCCGGGTCGATCGTCCACTGCTGCACGATCGTGCCGTTCTGGCCAAAGGCCTCGCTGAACGCGCGCGCGAGCGACGACTCGTACTTGCGATTGGTCGAGACCACGCTGGCGCGGTCGTGGTGGAGGGCGTGCTGGCTGTAGGCGGCGATCAGCTCGCCCTCGTGGTGATTGGTGAAGATGGAGCGGAAGTACCACGGATGGTTCGTGGTCAGGATGTCGGCGGTCGACGCGGGAGAGATGGCCGGGATCCCCGCCTGCTCGTAGATCGGCGCCGCCGCGAGGGAGGCGTCGCTGTTGTCGTGGCCGATGACCAGCAGGATGCGGTCGTTGCCGGCGATCTCGCGGGCGCGGTCGGCCGCGAGCGCCGGGTCGTTCTGGTCGTCGTAGGCGAGGACCTCCAGCGGGTGGCGGTCGATGCCGCCCGCCTGGTTCGCCGCGACGATCGCCATGGCGATCGCGTTGAGTTGCTCGTGCCCGCTCGCCGCGTCGGGGCCGCTCAAGGGGCCGGCATAGGCGATCGTGTACGGCTCGCCCGCCGGATGGGGTTCGCGCAGGAGCGCCAGCGCGGCCGCACCGGCGATGACGGCGAGCGCCAGGCCCAGCAAGAGCCAGCGAAACCAGGGCGGCGACTGGCCGAGGAAGAGTGGCCAGCGGCGTGGCGTCGCGGGGACGCCCGCGGCGACCGGCTCGGCGGGGCGCTGCTGCCTCGGTTTGGCCGCCCGGGCGCGCTGACGGCGGACGACAGTCGATCGCGGCAGCAGGGGGAGCGGCGGCGTGCCAGCCTCGGCGAGGTCGGGCGGCAGGGGGGGCTGGTCGAGCTCGCGCACCTCCGGCGGCACCGTCTCGGGACCGGGCGGTAGCAGGGCCAGCCGCTGCAGGCCGACGCTTTCCGGGTTGATCTCCAGCGCCCGGCGCAGGCAATAGCGCTGCTCGGCGGGGTCGTCGGCGACGGTGGCGAACCAGAGCCACGCTCGCTCGCTCTCGGGATCGGCCTGCAGTGCCCGCGCGAAGAGGGCGCGCGCATCGCCCAGGCGCCCTTCACGATAGGCGATCACCCCGTGGTTGATCGCCCCGATCGCGGAGGACGGAAGGTTCTCCATGTCGTGGACATTCTCCTGACATGCGGGGCCGCCGGTCTCCGGATGGCGACCAGACTCTTCTCGCGCGGGCCGAGTCGAAAGTATGAAGGATGATGCCGGGGAGCCGGCAAGCGCTGACCCCGGGCGGCCGACGGTCCCGATTCCGCGCACCGCCCCGAGGGGCCGCCGGCCGAAGTACCATAAAGCCGAGCCAGGCGATAGGCTTTGTTAGAATCGGCTCGTGGTCTCGGGGTTCAGGGCGTTTCCGTGGGAGCGAAGCGGCGGTGCAGGTCAACGCGAAAGTCGACTACGCGCTGCGCGCGCTGACCGAGTTGGCCAGCGGCGATGGCGGGCCGATCAAGGCCGAGGCGATCTCGAAGGCCCAGGGCATCCCGCCGAAATT
>JADYYO010000079.1 GCA_020853615.1 Thermomicrobiales bacterium | reverse complement strand
GGGCCGCGGAAGATCGTGATCCGGTCAGGCAGGACGAGGTGATAATCCCCGCCACGCCGGGTGAGCGGGATCCCCTCATAGAGCCCGAAGAGCGTCTCCCTGTCGCGGCAATCGCCCTCCCCCGGCCATTCGGGATAGCCCCGGCCGAGGGTCAACTGCTCGTCGGTCGGCTCGTCTTCGACAATCACCTCGACGTTGTCGAGCATAGCCGCGACCTCAGGGGGGAGGTCGTCGAGCGCACGGGCGACGATGCGCACGAATCGCTGGCGCCGAGCCTGCTCGACCCGGTTTCGGACCCGGTCTTGCATAGGAGAATTGTACCAGTTTTGGCCTTATTTCGCCAGTTTTCAAGCCAGATTCGGCCGTGTCCGTACGGACACGGCGCCGCGAATTCGTCGGCTTCCGCGCCAGGCTGCTACGCCTCGTTGTGCAGGCGTTCGCGGCCCGTCCAGGGCTGGTCAGACACCTTCCGCCGGCGCCATCGGGTCGATCTGACACGCGGCGCGCAGACCCGACTCGATCGCTCCCTCGACCCAACCGCTCTTCATCGTGGTGAAGACGCCGGCGAACTGGATGCGATCCTCCGGCCTGGTCCACTCCGCGATCATCCAGCCCCCGCCGACCGGCGGCCCGCCAAACGAGGCGAGAATCCACGGCTGCTCCGGCCAGGCGAAGTCCTGCACCGTGAGCACCTCATCGAAGAGATCGGGCATGTCGGCCTGGAACGCCTGCACAATCTCGACGGCGCGGGTCCCGCGCGGCCGCGCCAGGAGCGCCGTGTCGTTCGCGCCATTGAGGTAGAAGAAGGCATTGCCGTAGCCGCCTGGCTCGTTGCCGGTGATGTCGATCACCCGCTCCTACGGCCGGTCGCCGCCGGCCATCGGCCACCCGTGCACGCCCTTGGCCAGCCAGGCGGGCGATGTCGTCTGGGCGATCACCTTGACAGTGTTGTCCCACTCCATTTCGGCGAACATCCGCCGTTTCCCCCGCGACCAGGCCGGGCGCACCTCGATCTCTTGGATGACGCTGAAGGGGATGGTCGAGATCATGGCATCGGCGGTGAACTCGCGTCCGCCCTCGACCGTCACCTTCACGCGCGGCCCGGTCTGGTCGATGGCGGTGACGGGGGCATCGAGGAGAATGCGGTCCCCGCTCGCATCGGCCATCGCCCGCGGCAGGAGGTCGTTGCCGCCCCGGATGCGAAAGTGATTCTGGTCGCCGAAGTGGTAGGCCAGATCGGGCATGGAGCCGAGCGCGGGCGAGGCGCTGGTGAAGGTGCCCCCGTGCGCGTCGAGCAGGGCCAACGCCGCCGTCAGACCGGCCATGCCCGCCCCGAGCACGAGGGTCTTCAGCGGCGACGTAGCCAGATCGGCTTGCCCGGACTGCGCGCGGGCAGCAACGGAAGGCAGCGCCGCGGCCGGCCCTCCGAGCGACGCCTGAAGCACCCGGCGTCGCGCGATCGCGGCCGCGCGTGGATCGTGCCGGGATGCATCCATCGCTTCAGGTCGCCGCGCGCGATCGAGCCGCGGCTCCTATCGTCCATCCCGAGCATTCGCGGCGCGCCCACCTTCCCCGACCACCCCCATCCTCTCCGACATCTCCCATCGCCCAGGCAGCATCCGGATTGCTGCACGTTCCAATCACGCTGCCGATGGTCCCATGACGAATGATCATTCGCATGTCGCTCACTCCCGAAGGAGCGGACGACCTCGACAACAGGACCATCGGCAGCCAACAACCAATAGCCGGCAGCCTATAGCCCGTTTACCACCTCGTCACGACGGCGATGAAGGTGTCGAGGGTGTCGCTCGGCGTCATGAGCGTGCGCGGAATGTGGTAGAGGTCGAGCGATCCGACGTAGGCAGGGCCGCCGCTCAGGCTGAACGCGGCGACGATCCCGGCATCGCGCGCGGCCTGCACGGCGCTGTCGTTCGAGTCGCCGAAGGGCCAGGCGAGGAACCGGACCGGGAGGCCCGTGATCCCGGTGATGTAAGCCTGGTTGCTGGTGATCTCGTTGAGCTGCCCCTGATAGTCCATCTTCGACATCCACTGGTGAAAGGCAGTGTGGGATTGCACCGGCCCCGTCCAGGTTAGCCGCAGGATCTGATCGGCTGTCAGCGGTGAGTAGTTGTTGATGAAAAAGTTGCCGACGAGGCCGTAGCGGTCGAGGGTGTCGGCGAAGGTCACCGCGCTTACCCAGCCGTCGTCATCGGTCAGCATGACCGGGTTCGGCGGCAGGATTCCCACGCCGGTGGCGGCGGCATAGAGCTCGTTGACCGTGATCGTGGTGTAGCCGTTCTGGACCAGCCAGGCGCACATGGCATCGAGCATCTCGGGCGTGACGGCATAGGCGCTGCCGGAGTAGTCGATATTGTGGTAGCCGATAACCGGCACCTTCACCACAGCGCCATCGGCGGCACGTGCGCTGTACTCCGACAGCAACGCCGGCAGGCCCGACCAGGCAAGCACGAGAATCAGGCCAAAGAGCGCGAAACGCGCACGACGCCAACCGCCGGTCCTTCCCATCGGCAACTCCCCTCCCCATCTGTCACTCGCGCCGGCTCGTCGTGGATCGGGGGCGACCCGGAGCCGGGCAATCGAGGCCAGACGACTCGCTCCCTCCAGTCATCGTCTGCCGGGCGCGGGCGGCTCCGCACGCGTGGTTTCCGCGCTCGCCCACTCGGGAATCTGCCGCAACGACGCAGCACTCCTGATCGGGCGCAGAACGGGTTTGCACTATACCAAGGGAGAACGCGCCTGGGATCGAACGAGGGGAAGTATCGCGGCGAGATAGCACCAATGTATATCGATTACGGCACGATAGGCACCATAGATAAGCCGGCAAGCCGGCCAGTCGGCAAGAAGAGAGTCGGAAGTCGAAAGTCGTGAGCCAACAGCCATTAGCCAGCAGCCAACAGCCAACAGCCGCCTACCGCTCCAGCACCCCGTGCGCGGCCTCGGCGGTCGCCGGGGCGTAGAAGGGATCGGCACCGCCGTCGAAGACGCCGTCGGGGGTCATGCGGACCACCGCCGGCGAGGCGAAGTCGCCCGTGAAGAGGCGCTCGTCGCGAATGCCGACACGATGCCCCATGGCACGCAGCGCCTTGACCGTCTCCGCCGGGAAGCGCCAACTCAGGAGTAGCTCGGGCGTCGAGCAGTCGATGCGCGGCGAGAGGATCGCCGGTTGGGCGGCGAGTCGCCAGTCGGTCAGGTTGCTGATGAGCTGGGCGTTGCAGTTGAGGATCCGCCTCCCGCCGCTCGCCCCGAGCGAGGCCCAGGGACGGCCATGCCGGGAGAGGACGACTGGGGCCATGTTGCAGACCGGCGTCTTACCCCCAGCAACCGAGTTTGGGCGGCCCGGCTCGGGGTCGAACCACATCATCCCGTTGTTGAGGAGGATGCCCGTCCCCGGCGCGGTGACCCGGCTCCCCCAGAGGGAGAGGAGCGTCTGCGTGCAGGAGACGGCCATGCCGTTGCGGTCGATGACGCTCAGGTGCGTCGTGGAGCCGTCGGCCATCTGCCCGGCCGCGACGGCGTCCGGCACGTAGCCCGGAATCGAGGTTGCCAGCCCGTGCCGCACCCCGGCCCGCTCCGGCGTTGCCGCCGACAGCGGCTCCAGGCGATCGGCGGAGAACTCCCGCGCCCGCTCGGCGGCATAAGCCGGGTCGGCAAGAACATCGACCGGGACGTCGACCCGCGTCGCGTCGGCCAGCCAGGCGAAGCGGTCGGCGAAGGCGACGCGGAATGCCTGAGCCATGCGGTGAAGCGCGAACGGCGTGTGATAGCCGAGCTCGCGCAGATCGAACCGGGAGAGGAGGTTGAGACTCTCGACCAGCGTCGTGCCCCCCGTGCCGCCGCCGATCGTGTGCACCTCGACTCCGGCGTAGGTCGTCGTCAGCGCCGGGGTGATCTGCGCCTGGTAGCCGGCGAAGTCGTCACGGGTGAAGGGCGCGCCATTGGCGGCGAGATCGTCGGCGATCGCCTGCCCAATCGCCCCCTCGTAGACGACGCGCGGCCCCTCGTTGGCGATCGCGCGCAGCGTCCGCGCCAGATCCGCCTGACGCAGCCGCACGGGGCGCGCCTGCTCAGGAGAGGTTGGCGGGCAGCCGTTGGCATCGAGGAAGATCGCGGCCGTCGCCGGGAACTGGCGCAGGGTGGCGAGGTCCTTCGCGATGGAGAGGGTGGAGTGCCAGAAGACGGGAAAGCCCTCCTCCGCCCAGCGGATCGCCGGCGCCAACGCCTCGGCCAAGGAGATGCTCCCCCAGTGCTCCAGCGCGAGGGCGAGCCCGGCGACGGTCCCCGGCACCGCCACCGAGCGGTAGCCGAAGGTGTTGGCGTTGCCGACCACGGCCGGCCAGCCGAACATCGCCTCGTCGCCAGAAGTGCCGGTGAGGGGAAACATCTCCGGGCGAGCGCCGGCCGGCGCCCGCATCGGGTATTCGACGACCACCGGCACCTCGTCAGGGGCCTGCACGACCAGGTAGCCGCCGCCGCCGATCCCGTTCATCCATGGCTCGACGACGCCGGCGGTGAAAGCCGTCGTGACCGCGGCATCGACCGCGTTGCCGCCCCGGCGCAGGATGTCCGCGCCAGCGGCTGCCGCGAGCTGGGTCTTGGCGGCGACCATCCCGCCCCGCCCCCGCGCCTCCAGCCGACTCACCTGCCACTCGGTCTCCACTGGCATCGCTGCTTCCCCTCCCTCGCCCCGGACATACTGACGACGATCTTAGCCGAGCGGGGTCCGCTCCCGAGTCGGCAATGCCTGGAAAGCGCGCCGTTGAGGCGCGCTTCCTGTCAATCGGCGAAGAGGTGATCGAGGTCGATCGTGACGCCCGGCAGGGCGACCGGCGTGACCGTACCGCCGCGATGCACGGTCTCCTGGTACGCCCCGTCCGGCAGGCGTCTCCAGGCCGTCAGGCTCCGCTCGTAGGGATGAACCCGCCAGATCTCCTCGTCTCCGCGCGCCTGGTAGACCGGGATCTTCGCCGCGATATCGTAGTCGCCGGTCGACGCCGACCAGACCTCGACGACCAGCGGCAACGGCCGGGAGAAGATCGCGAGCCGGCCGGGCTGCCCGCGAAACTCTTCGGCATAGCTGACCGGGATGACGACGAGGTCGGGGACGAAGACCGTCGCCTCCGGCCGGCGGACCCGCCAGTCATTGATGGCGACGCGGAACTGCCGGCGATCGAGCTGGCCGCGCAGGAGATAGCCAAGCTCGAACGTGACATCGCCATGCTCGCAGGTCATCGCCGGCTTCTCCACCAGGCGCCCATCGTGCAGCTCCCAGTTCCCTTCGACGCCGGAGAGGACGAGATCCTGATACTCCTGCTCGCTCATGCGTTGCGTGACGGCCATTCGGACCTCCTGGCGTGGCACTGTGGGAATTGCCGTTCGCTGCCGAGTCTACTCCGGCAGCCTCGGGGCACAATGGCGTGCGGGCCGCACGCCACGATGCGCACGCGAGCCGCCGACCGGCGTTTGACGGCGCGGCGAGCCGTGCGTACGATGCCGCGACGAGATAGCCGGGCGGAACCGCCGCCCGCAACCCAACCAGGGGGTGCCCCATGGCCGATCTACCGGGCGCCCGCGATCCGCACTTCGCGGCCGAGCCCGTTACCATCCCCGACCATGCGCCGATCAATGAGGCGCTCGCCTGTCCCTCGTGCGGCACGGAGCTAAGCGGCGCCGACGCCTTCGAGACCTTCCGCGTCTGCCCTGGCTGCCGCCGGCACTTCCCCATCCCCGCCCGCGAGCGGCTGCGCCTCCTCGTCGACCCGGAGAGCTTCCGCGAGACGAATGCCGAGCTCGTCTCGATCGAGCCGCTCGTCTTCCGCGACCTGCTCCCCGTTCCCGACCGCCTCGTCGAAGCGGCCGAGCGCTTCGCCAGCGGCCCCGGTGGCGGCGTCAGCGAGGCGGTCCTCACCGGGACCGGGGCGATCGGCGGCCACGAGGCGGTCCTCATCGTTCTCGACCACGCCTTCCTTGGGGCGAGCATCGGCCCGGTAGCGGGCGAGAAGATCCTGCTGGCGATGGAAGCCGCCTCGGCGCGGCGGCTCCCCCTCATCGCCCTCTGCACTGCCGGCGGCGCGCGGACGCAGGAGGGGTTGCTGGGGCTGATTCAGGCGCCGAAGATCGCCGCGGCCGCAGCGCGCCTCCACCGCGCCGGCGCGCCCTTCGTCAGCGTCCTGGCTCATCCGGCCACTGGCGCGGCCTGGACCGCGCTGGCCAACCAGGCGGACATCATCCTGGCCGAGCCGGGCGCCCAGATTGGCCCTGGTGGCCAGCAGCCGCGCGGCGAAGCGGTCGAGACGGCGGAAGAGCTGCTCGGGCGCGGCATGCTCGACAACATCGTCGACCGGACGAGCCTGCGCCAGACGCTCGCGGCTCTCCTCGGCCTCTTCGCCGATCGTGGCGCGTACCGGCCGGACGCGAGCCTCGGGGCGCCGGAGGGCGCGCCAGAATCGCCGGCGTCTCCGCCGCGCGTCCCGGCGTGGGAGGCCGTGGCCCTGGCGCGGCGCCCGGAGCGCCCTTGCGCCCGCGACTATCTCGCCCGGCTCGTTTCAGATTGGATCGAGCTGCACGGCGACCGCTGCGGCGCCGACGACGCTGGCGTCATCACGGGCATGGGCCGCATCGGCGGCATCCCGGCGACGTTCGTCGCCGGAGTGCGTGGCCAGCCGGCGGAAGCCGGGACCTTCCGCAAGATCGAGCGGGTGCTGCGCCTCGCCGGGCATCTCGAGCTTCCCGTCGTCACCCTCGTCGACACCCCGGGACTGGAGACGAGCCCCGAGAGCGATTCCGCGCAGACGGCAGCGGCGCTCGCCAGCGCCATCGGCCTCACCGGGCTCCTCCCCGTCCCCGTGGTGTCGGCCGTCATCGGCGAGGCGGCGGGGACGGCCGGCATGGCGCTCGGCATCGGCGACCGCATCCTGATGCAAGAGCATGCCGTCTACACGGTCGGCGGAGCGGAAGGGGTCGATCGCCGCGCGGCCGCGCCGCTAGCCGCCTCGCGCACGCTGACCGCCGCCGAATGCGAGCGGCTCGGCGTGGTCGACACGATCGTGCCGGAGCCGCACCCGGCCGCGCACGCCGAGCCGGAGACGGCGGCACGCCTCCTCGGGGCCGCGCTCGTCACCGCGCTGGCGGACCTGTCGAGCATCGGCCCGCGCCGGCTCCTCGACGAGCGGGCGACGAAGCTGCGCACGCTCGGCCAGACGACCCCGGAGGCCCGGGAAGCGGCCCGCTATGAGGTGCGCGAGCTGCAGGAGCTGCAGCGAACGCTGGCGCGGTCCCTCGGCGATCTGCGCGTCCGGCTGGAGGGGCTGCATCTGCCACAGATTTCGGTTCCCCAACTGCCCGCCCCGGTCCGTGACCGCGTACACCTCGAGCCGCCGGCCCTGCCGTCGATCGACCGCGCGCGCACCGAGCTGATCGAGCGCGCGGTACGGTTGGCGTCGCGCCGGCCGTTCGAGCCGCCGGCCACGAGCGACGCCATGACATCGTCCGCGCCCCAGCGCGACGAGAGGAGCGACGAACCATGACCCCGCCGATTGCAGAGCAGGCAAACGGCCCGACGCCGCCGCCATTTCGGGTCGCGGCGATCCAGTTCGAGCCGAAACTCTTCGCCAAGGAGGCCAACCTCGCGGCGCTGCTGGCCCTCACCGAGGAGGCCGCGGCCGGTGGCGCGAAGCTGATCGTGACGCCCGAGATGGCGACGACAGCCTACTGCTGGGCCAGCCGTGACGAAGTCGCCGCCGACGTCGAGTCGGTTCCCGGCCCGACGACCGAGCGCTTCGGCGAGATCGCCGCGCTCCACGGCTGCTGGATCGTTGTCGGCCTGCCGGAGGTCGATGCCGAGACCGGCGTCTTCTACAACAGCGCGGTCCTGATCGGCCCGGAGGGGCCGGTCGGCCGCTACCGAAAGACCCACGCCTACATCGCCGAGCCGAAGTGGGCGAAGGATGGCGATCTGGGCTTGCCAGTCTTCGAGACGCCCCTCGGCCGCATCGCCATCACCATCTGCATGGATGCCTGCTATCCGGAGACCTCGCGCATCCCGGCGCTCGCCGGCGCGGACGTCGTCTGCTTCCCGACCAACTGGCTTTCGGAGAAGAGCCCTTCCCCGAGCTGGATGGCCCGCGCCGCGGAGAGCAGCGTCTACTTCATCGCCGCCAACCGCTACGGCGTGGAGCGAGGGGTGCAGTTCTCCGGCGGCTCGGCGGTGATCGACCCGGATGGCCAGGTGCAGAGCGCGCTCGACACCGGCGATGGCCTCGTCTGGGGCTGGGTCGACCCGGCCCGTGCCCGCGACAAGCGCCCCCTCGCCGGCCGCCCCGAGGACCTCATCGCCGATCGCCGGCCCGACGCCTACGGG